>NZ_CP013661.2:1552436-1872373 GCF_001465835.2 Planococcus kocurii | reverse complement strand
GACACGTTATTACCTCCTGTTGATTAAAGACAACTAATTAATACAAGTATACGTCCTGTTATTTTTAAACTCAATGAATCTGCCGTGCCGCCTACCGTATCTACACCGATTAAAACTCTGGTACCTTCTTTAAGGCATCCAAATAGCTAGATATCCTTAGTTCTAGAATATAGCGTAATAAATTTCTATTGCGAATAGACAGAAAATGTTAGAATGACGGAAAGAGGAATTTCGAATTTTACGTATGGTTCACAGAAAATACGCCTAACACGCAAGAAATATCCAGCTGTTACATAAGTTGAAGCTGCAGATGGAGGCTAGTATGGAACAAATTTTAATCATTCAAAAAGTATTGAATAATAATGTTGTGATTGCCCACCATGATACCTATAAAGAAGTCGTATTAATTGGCAATGGCCTCGGATTCAATCGAAAAAAAGGAGATTCGATTCCTTTTGACGAAGCAGATAAAACATTTTTGCTAAAAGACGAAAATGAAATGGAACAATATGTCAATCTACTTCCTTATATTGAGGAAAAGCTCCTTATCTTTATTCATGAACTCCTTCTTTTCATCGAGGAAAAAATGGATAAGCAATTGAACGAGCATATCCACGTGGCTTTGACTGATCACATTGCGTTCGCCATTAATCGTGCGAAAAAAGAGATTCAATTCTCCAATCCTTTTTTATTTGAAATTGAGTCACTGTATCCAAAAGAATACTTAGTGGCCAAAGACGTTGTGACAAAGGTGGAAGAGCGGACAGGCGTTTCTTTTCCAGAAGGTGAAGTTGGTTTTATCGCGCTCCATATTCACAGTGCGGTAACAGATAAGTCTTTACGCGACATCAATCGGTACCATGCGCTGATTTCAAAAATGGTGAATATTATCGAAGACAATCTTGATATTCAATTGGAAAAAAACAATATTGACTATCATCGTCTCATTCAACACCTTCACCGCGCGATTGACCGAGCCGCAAAAGGCACGTTGCTTGGTGAAGAAAATAAATTAGCTGCTATGTTGAAAAGTGAATATCCTGTATGCTATAATCTTGCCTATAAGCTCATTAAAGTCATGCAAAATCAATTGAATAAGCCGGTAGATGAAGCGGAAGTCATGTATTTGACCATTCATCTGCAACGCTTAACACATAAATTCTGACATACGTGTTACTGATTCGATCAGGCATGAGTATGAAAAGATGAAAAGTTGACTACTAGGACAAACCTGCCCTCTGACAACTTTCCCTTTTCTGCTCATGCCTTTTTGTATCCATTCAATTGTTTTTTCATAGTTAAAACATAAAGGAGGAAGTTATATGTCATTCAATTTTTTCGGTACTTTGCAAAAAGTAGGTAAAGCTTTAATGTTACCTGTCGCACTCTTGCCCGCTGCTGGTATTCTGTTAGCTTTTGGTACTAGTTTTGCACAAGAATCATTTTTGGAAGCGGTTCCTTTTATGGGAGCTAACTGGATTCAGCAATTATTATTCGTTATGGCAGAAGCGGGTGGCGTTGTTTTTGACAACTTGCCTTTACTATTTGCTGTAGGTGTCGCCATTGGTCTTGCTGGCGGTGACGGGGTAGCAGGACTCGCAGCCATCATCGGTTACTTGATTATGAATGTCACGATGAAGGCATTTGGTGGAATTACGCTGGAAATGACGACTGATCCAGCATACGCTAATGTATTAGGCATCCCTACGTTACAGACCGGTGTTTTCGGCGGAATTATCGTTGGTGTCTTAGCCGCTTTCATGTACAATAAATTTTTCAATATCCAATTGCCACAGTTTTTAGGATTTTTTGCTGGAAAGCGCTTTGTTCCTATCGTTACGGCTTTCTCTGCTGTTTTTCTTGGCATTATTATGTTCTTGGTTTGGCCATTCGCTCAAACTGGATTAAATACACTTTCCCATTTCATGTTGGAGACAAACCGTACGCTTGCAGCTTTTGTATTCGGTGTTATTGAACGCTCTCTGATTCCATTTGGATTGCACCATATTTTCTACTCGCCTTTCTGGTTTGAATTCGGTCAATACACAACTGCGGCTGGTGAAATTGTCCGCGGCGACCAACGGATCTTCTTTGCTCAATTGCAGGACGGTGTAGACTTTACGGCGGGTACATTTATGACCGGTAAATTTCCATTCATGATGTTCGGCCTTCCCGCTGCAGCACTTGCTATCTATCATTGTGCACGCCCTGAGAAAAAGAAAATTGTTGGCGGTATTATGGCCTCAGGTGCGTTGACTTCTTTCTTAACTGGAATTACAGAACCACTTGAGTTCACATTTTTGTTTGTAGCTCCTGTGTTGTTTGGTATTCATGCTATTTTCGCAGGATTGTCGTTTATGACGATGCACTTGCTCGATGTTAAAATCGGAATGACGTTCTCCGGTGGACTGATTGACTTTTTGCTCTTCGGTGTTTTACCCGGTAGAACAGAATGGTTCTGGGTCATCGTTGTCGGTCTCGTGTTCTCGGTCATCTACTACTTTGGTTTCCGTTTTGCCATCTTGAAATTCAACTTGATGACACCTGGACGCGAACCAGAAGAAGAAGGCGACGAAGAGATGGAAGAAATCGGCGACTTGCCGTATGAAATTCTTGCTGCCATGGGCGGACAAGAAAACATCAAAAACCTTGATGCTTGTATCACACGTCTGCGCGTCAGTGTAGCAGATAAAGGAAACGTCGATAAAAAGAGATTGAAAAAACTTGGCGCTTCCGGTGTCATGGAAGTCGGCAACAACATTCAGGCGATCTTCGGACCGGTTTCGGATAGCTTACGCGGACAAATGCAAGATATCATGAATGGTAAATCCCCTCGTCCAGCTTCCAAAACTGCTGCTCCGACGGAAAATACAGTTGCATCGGCGACGCCATTAGAATTCAATAGCCCGATTACAGGTGAACTTCTTCCAATTTCAGAAGTTCCGGACCAAGTATTCTCCGGCAAAATGGTTGGAGATGGATTTGCAATTAAACCGACAGAAGGAAAAGTTTTTTCTCCGGTAAACGGAAAAGTTGTTACGGTCTTCCCTACTAAGCACGCTATTGGGATTGCGGCAGACAACGGTACGGAAATTCTAATTCACATCGGTATTGATACAGTCCATCTAAAAGGTGAAGGGTTTACATCGCATATTGAACAAGGTGACTTGGTAGAGCAAGGACAACTCTTGATGGAAATGGATCTTGATTATATCGCTGAACATGCGGCTTCCATCGTTACGCCCATCGTTTTCACAAATCTTGAAGAAGGCCAGTCAATCAAACTCCTAAAGTCTGGTGCAGTGACAGCTAAAGATACAGGAATTATGGAAATTATCCACGGAGAACCTGTTGTTTGACTTGATACCCCTACTTAAAAGCCCAGCTAGACTCGGAAACTTTCCGAATCTAGCTGGGCTTTATCGTCTTATAAATTTCTCCTATCAATTTAAAAATACAATCTGACCTCTAAGTTTTGTTCGGAATTGATACTTTTAACTAGTCCAATCCTCTGCTAATGTTATGTGAAAATGAACAGATGGGAAGGTTACTAACGATGCAAAAAACGACTAGCTATTCACCTGCCGCTAATTCACGGACACTCGATTTGATTTTGAGCGCTATGGCCATTGCCCTTGTCTTCGTCGCTACTTTACTACTAAATATTCGCTTGCCAATTGCTGCAAACGGCGGCCTTGTCCACCTTGGTACTGCGATGCTTTTCATCATCGCCATTCTTTTTGGTCCTAAAAAAGGTTTGATTGCCGGTGCAATCGGCATGGGGCTATTTGATTTAGTTTCTGGGTGGACTTTATGGGCGCCCATTACAATTGTGGCTCGTGGTCTCCAAGGTTACTTAGTCGGAAAAATTGCTTGGTCTGGTGGCAGAAATGGTAGCAGTACAGCTTTCAATATTTTTGCAGCAACTCTTTCAATTCCGCTGATGGTTGCCATTTATTACGTCGGGGAAGCTATTATCTTTAGCAGTTGGATTATTCCTGCTGCTTCGATTCCCGGAAACCTAGTTCAAAACTTCGTCGGACTGATTATTGCCATTCCAGTTGCAGTTGCCTTGAAAAAAACTCCATTCTTTAAATAACACAACCGGAGAAAAATAGTTTTTGAATTGCCACTGGGAATGTAAAAAGTAGAATTTAAAAGGGGCTGTCCCATAAGTCCCTAAAAAGACGATGAAAAAGAATTTTTTTCATCGTCTTTTTTTGTGATGAGCTTCCTGAACGCAGTTAACGATGCCGTATGCTTTTAGAAGATTGTAGGTCCATGCCACAATTTCGAACGTCGTATACACTTTATCGAGGCCCGAGAGGAGGAATCGACGGAACGACGCGTGGTGAAGACGGCAGCCGGCTGAGGCCGCGCCCGCGGAAAGCGTCCGTCGGAATGGACAGCAGCTATTTCTCAGCCATACAAAAAAGGGCTGCCCTGAAAAGTCATTTTTCATGACTTTTGGGACAGCCCTTTTGATATATTTTTCTACTTAAATTCCGATTGGGCTTTTTTCATCCAATTGCAACGCTTTTGCTGTTGAAGTATGGATTTCTTGAAGAAGCTCAGGATTCTCAGCCAACGAGATGCCGTAAGACGGAATCATCTCTTTGATCTTCGGTTCCCATTCGCCCACATGATCCGGAAAACATCTTTGGAAAATTTCAAGCATGGCATGAACAGCCGTAGATGCACCTGGTGAAGCGCCTAATAAAGCAGCAACCGAACCGTCCCTAGAAGTAACAATTTCCGTACCAAACTGAAGAGTTCCTTTGCCTTTATCCGTATCTTTAATAACTTGTACACGCTGTCCTGCGACTACTACATCCCAGTCTGCAAGTTTGGCAGTCGGAATAAATTCGCGCAGTTCTTCCACACGTTTTTCATTGGACAGCAATACTTGCTGAACCAAATATTTTGTTAACGACATTTCTTTCGCCCCTGCAGCAAGCATGGTAAAGACGTTATTTGGTTTTACAGAACCGAGTAAATCCATGTTTGAGCCTGTTTTCAGGAATTTCGGTGAAAATCCTGCAAATGGTCCGAACAATAATGATTTCTTGCCGTCAATAAAGCGTGTATCCAAATGCGGTACGGACATTGGCGGAGCGCCAACTTTTGCTTTTCCATATACTTTTGCATGATGTTGCTCTACAATTTCAGGATCGTTGCAAACTAAGAACAAGCCACTCACCGGGAAGCCGCCAATATGCTTAGACTCAGGAATACCCGTCTTTTGAAGCAAAGGCAAACTTCCGCCACCGCCGCCGATAAAGACGAAGTCCGCGTTATGGTACTCAATTTTGTTGTTTTCAAGGTCCTGAACTTTGACTTCCCACGTGCTATCACTACTACGTTTAATGTCTTTAACTGCATGGTTGTAGTTCATTTCGACTTGTTGCTCTTCCAAATGAGTAAACAGCATTTCCGTTAAAGCACCAAAGTTAACATCCGTACCCGTATCAATTTTGGTTGCCGCCATGGCTTCAGTTGAAGTTCGACCTTCCATAATAAGGGGAATCCATTCTTTCAACTTTTCTAGGTCAGCTGAATATTCCATGCCTTTAAATAAAGGACTTTTTGATAATGCTTCAAATCGGTTGTTTAAGAAACGTACATTGTCTTCTCCTTGTACCAAACTCATGTGCGGAATCGACATAATAAAGTCCTGTGGATTAGCAATGCGTTTGTGATTTACAAGAAACGACCAAAATTGTCTCGAAAGCTGAAACTGTTCATTGATGCTACTCGCTTTTTTTATATCGATAGAGCCGTCAGCTTGTTCAGGTGTATAGTTCAGCTCGCAAAGTGCTGCATGTCCTGTTCCAGCGTTATTCCATTCGTTGGAACTTTCGGCTCCTGCTTTTTCAAGTTTTTCAAACACTTTAATATTCCAGCTAGGGGCTAACTCTTTAAGCATTGCTCCCAAAGTCGCGCTCATAACTCCAGCGCCGATCAAGATAACGTTCTTGTTTTTTTGTTGGTTGTCCATTATAACCTTCCTTATCCCGTATATTTGCAAATAGGTGCAGCTTGCTCCTGATCAAATAATACAAAAAGCCAGGCTCAACCGTAAAACACACCTTTTCTGCCTCAATTTAATAATTATATCACATTTTCCGATTCGACCTATGTGGTTTTGCCTGTCAATTATACCTTACTTAAAGCCTGTAAAAAAGAAAGACCTCCAGCGCAATTGGAGATTTACTCGAAGCAATTAAAAAAGCCACTACTTTTTATCAGTAGTGGCCTTTTCCGTTGGATTTTACCCTTGCAGCACTTTATAATGACGAATAACTTCTTTGGTAACATCGCTATCTTCAGCGAGGCCACTAAACTTCTGTAACGTCTCTGCAAGTCCATGTTCACGAATCATTTCTTGGATTTCCACCGCTTCTTCATCTTCTGGGTAATCGAATAATAACGCAGCTGCAACCGCATTCGCTAGATGTGTGTACGGCAATCCCGCTTTTTGCGCTTGTGTAGCTGGTCGAATTAGCCGATCTTCAGGTCCTAGCTTACGAATAGGAGCACGTCCGACTCGTGTCACGCCATCGTTCAAATAAGCATTTTTAAAGCGCTCGATATTTTTATCAATATAGGCCAAATGCTCAGCTTCATCAAGTTTGTATTGCTTTATTAAATAAGCACCTGTTTCTTTTAACGTCGCTCTTACTTCCCTAACAATTTCTTCATCGCCTAAGGTTTCATCAATGGTCGTTTTTCCCGCTAAATAGCCCAAATAAGCAATCACGGCATGACCAGTATTCACGGTAAACAACTTCCGTTCGATAAACGGTGCAAGATCTTTGACTATTGTCATGCCAGTTACTGGCGGAATATCCTCTGTCGTTTCCACGACCCACTCGTAATACGGTTCAACTAACACATCCAATGAATCCTGATTTTGGATTGGCACAATGCGGTCAACCGCTGAGTTGAAAAAGCAAATTTTCTCTTCCAGTTGGGTTTTCGTTTCTTCGTCTAGATTGTCCAAAATGTGCTGCTTTAGTATGTCGGTCGCCCCAATTTGATTTTCACAGGCAATAACATAAAGCTTATCCTCTGTTGCCGTGATGCGCTTAGCTAAACCACGGGCAATTAACGGGGCAATTAACGGCAAAATATTCGGACCGATGGCAGTGGTTAAATAAGTTGCTTGTTGAATCGCCTCAATGACGTCATTTTCATGTGTCCGGTTGTTAATACCCGAAACATTGGTGATCGCAATGGTTTCTTCCTGCGATTGTGCCAATTTTACTTGATAGCCTTTTTCTTCATTTAACTTATTGATTACTTGATTTGCAACATCCACAAACGTTACGTGATAGCCCGATTCGGAAAATAACGCACCGATAAACCCTCTACCAATGTTTCCCGCTCCAAAATGAATAGCCTTCTTCACTGTCATCATTCCTTTATCAACTTATTTTGTAAATAATCCAAAAAGAGTTCTTCTAATTTTTGCCGAATTACTTTTTCGTTAGCTGATGTGTAAATCATCATAGACCTTTCGCTTTCAATCAAACTGGTACTGATTAAACTTAGTATTTCCTGCTCTCTAGCTGTCAGCAATGTAGGGGCTAGCATTAATAAGAGGTTTTTTATACGCATTTCTTTCCCATCCATCCCTCGAACAACAAGAGCGGTATCGAGATGAACAACTTGAAACAATAGCCCACGGATAGAGTCGTCACGACAATGAAAAAGAGCCATATTCGTATCTGGAATTCCAAGTCCACCTTTTTTCTCTCGTTCTTTTAGTTCATGCATGGCAGCGTCAATGTCTGTAATAAGTGCTTCTTTTTCAGCCTGTTCCATTACTTCCCGCAAAACTTGCCAATGATCTGTAGCAAGCTGTGTGTTAATGACTTTAAAATTAGTTAACAGTGTATCCATGCTTACTTGTACTTCTTTAATTTCCCTCAGTACGTTTTGAATATTCGGCTTTTTGTTAGCAGTTACCGACCGGTCAGAATTCTCAAGATCCAAATATCGTTTCTTACTAGTAATTTTTTCTACATTTTTTTGCAAATAGTTTTCAATATAGCCAATATCTTGATCACTCAATAAAGGACTAACCATAATATAATCCACTTCTGTTACAGGCAATCTAATTGTCGAAATGACTAGATCGTAATCTTGGAAATGAGCTGTCTGAAATTCGTTAATAGAAAGAATTTCAACTGAATTGATTTCAGGAAGTTCTTTTTGAATCCGACTGGCTAGCATTTTAGAAGTTCCGATGCCTGTTGGACAAATAACAACTGCATCAATCCGAAGCCTTTCTTCATTCATCAGTAAAGCTGAGCCGAAATGCAGGACGACATAGGCGATCTCACCTGCCGGAAAATCCAAATCCTCAAATTCACTTTCTAAACTTTGCTTGACTGCCATAAACAAAACGGGGTATTTTCGCTTGATCTCGTCTGTTAACGGATTAAAGGATTCTAGTTTTTGGTTTAAACGGAAAATCGATGGGCCCATATGCGCAAGCAACCCTTGGTACAATGAAAAGTCATCGACAAGATCTACATGTAGTTGCGCTGAAACGTCGCGGATTAAATTTTTTATCAATCGACCTAGCAAGACGCTATCGTAATAACCCGTATCAGCCGCTTGAACTTTTGACCCTTTTAAAATCACTGATAAAAAATAGATATCTTCCGCAGTCAATGGAATAGAAAGCTGCTTACTCAACTCTCGACAAACTGCATCCATCAATTGATGTTCGCGCTCAGTGCCATACTCTGGTTGTTCTTCAAGTTCAATCGGAAATCCATTTTCCGTGCGCTGTACTGTCAAGCAGCAATAAACAACCAGGCCAATATAATCTCTATCCGCTAACTTCGTTTGTTCTTTATTGATTTTCTGGTCAACTAATCCATCCACGACAATCATGTATCCCGGTAAAAAATAACCGAGAATTTTTTGTTGTTGTTTTTTTCCTTGTTGAAGAAAATACAAACTTTCAACCATCTCTTCGTAAAAAAAGGACAAAACATAACTTCCTAAAGCATGACGCTTGTCGGTCTCTCTACCAACCACTTCCACACCTACGCCACGTGTTCGTGATAACTCAACTGAAAACTTCCCTAACCAGCTTATTAGATCCTCTAAATAAACGGTTAGTGTAGCGGTGCTGACACCTAGATTGTTGGCGAGCATTTGCTTTTTAAAAAACGGGCCTTCATGCAGCAAAATTAGGAGCAACTTCAATTTTCTCTCCTCTGCTGTTTCATCTGCCGGACTGGTCGTTATCAAATTTTGTATGAGACGATAAACTTGATCGTTGGGTCCTTCGATAAAAAGCCCTTCATCCGCGGTACGTTCCACCGTCAAGTCGAATTGCTGCAATAGCTTTCCTACTGATTTTAAATCCCGCTGAATGGTTCGAGCACTAACATCCAAATAGGAAGACAGCGAATTTACCGTATGTTTTCCAGAGGTTTTAACAATTAGCTCGATTATGGATTTTTCTCTAAACGTGATAAACATGCAGCTCACTCATTTCGCTTTAAAATGCCTTCAACAAGACTGGGAAATGCAAATAGCACAAAAAGGCAGGAGCTCCCGCCTTTTTGTTGTTGTCATTTAATTGCTGTTAATGATGTCGATGATTTCTTTAGCAGATTTCGCTGCTACGAGTCGATCGACATTGTCTTGGTCCGCACAAACGACTGCGATTCCTGAAAGGATTTCTAAATGTGTGCCATCTTTTCCAGCAATCCCAAAAATCATTTTTGCACGCTCTCCATCAAAGTCTACTCCATTTGGGACTTGAACAACAGTAAAGCCAGACTTGATGACTGCTTTTTTCGCCTCTTCTGTGCCATGAGGAATGGCAACGTTATTGCCCATATATGTCGTTGTGATTTCCTCACGCTTGAGCATATCCCCCACATAAGATTCTTCCACATAACCCGCTTTTACTAATGCCTGTCCAGCAAATCGAATAGCTTCTTCTTTTGTGCGGAATCTTTGTCCGATAAAGACATTTTCTTCAAGCAACAGCTGATCCTCTTCAGCGCTGCCAGCGACAACCGCTCGATTTTCTTCCACCACTTCTTGCTCTTCACTCGTCGCATCGTTTTGTAAACGCTCGATCAGCTTGTCGTATTCCGGACTCGATAGAAAATTGTCAACTGAAATATGATAAGCAGCTGGCACCTTATTTTCAGCACGCGGTGTCAATTTTTCCTGCGTAATGACGATTTGTGAGTCACTTGGAATTGTGCTGATGGCCGTATTTGTGACGACTATACCTAATCCTGCCTCTTTTACTTTCTTACGTAATAAAGAAGCACCCATAGCACTTGATCCCATCCCGGCATCACAAGCAAAGACAATTTTTTGGACATTTCCAGGAAATACACTGCTAGTAGCTGTAGCTGTTGGAATTATTTCCTGGGAAATAGAACTCTTCTTCCCTTTCATCTGTTCCATTTTCTTTGTTGCTTCTTCGATTCCTTCATCTGTTTGTTTGCTTGATTTTAAAACGATTGCTGAAATAACAAAAGATACGGCCGTTGCAACAAATACCGCAGTAAAGTTGGCTAAGTATGCCAATCCTTCAGGTGGTGTGACCGCTGCAATGGCTAAAATACTTCCTGGTGATGCAGGCGCAACCAATCCGCCACCCATTAACACAAGAGTAAAGACGCCACTCATCCCCCCAAAAATTACGGCCAACAACAACATTGGCTTCATTAGTACATAGGGAAAATAAATTTCGTGAATTCCCCCGAAGAAATGAATGATCGCTGCTCCAGGTGCCGATTGTTTCGCAATTCCTTTTCCAAAGAACATAAAGCCCAGTAGAACGCCGAGTCCTGGACCTGGATTCGCTTCAAGTAGAAACAAAATTGATTTTCCTGCTTGTTGAACTTGTTCCAAGCCGATCGGTGTCAAAACACCATGGTTAATTGCGTTATTTAAGAACAAAATTTTCGCAGGTTCAATCAAAATACTCGTCAATGGTAACAATCCAGCTTCTAACAACCAGTCTACACCTGAAACGAGAACGCTCGTAAAGGCACTTACAGCAGGCCCGATACCGAGAAACGCAAAAATCGCCAGTGCCCCACCCAGAATTCCTGCAGAGAAGTTGTTGACCAACATTTCAAAGCCAGTCCGAATTTTCCCATCAATCAACTGATCAAATTTCTTGATCACATATGCACCGAGAGGACCCATAATCATAGCACCTAAAAACATAGGTGTATCAGGAGCCCCAATAATGACACCCATGGTCGCAATTGTTCCGACTACTGCACCTCGCTGGTCATAAATCAAGCGCCCACCTGTATAGCCGATAAGAAGCGGCAGCATATAGTGAACCATTGGTCCAACTAATTTCCCAAGCTCTTCGTTAGGAAAGAACCCTGTTGGAATAAACAAAGCTGTGATTAATCCCCACGCAATAAATGCACCAATATTCGGTAAAACCATAGAGCTCAAGAAGTTCCCAAACTTTTGTATCCCGACCTTTGTTTTCGAATCGTTCATGTGATCCTCCCTTTCTCAAAATAGTTAGTTATGTTGTTTCTTTATCATAGTTCATAATTGGAAGCGTATTCAATAACAAGCAAAGTCAACTTTGTCGTTCCCTTCACGACAAGACTACTGTTTCTGTAGGTAGCAAAAAAAGCTGTCGAGAACTCAACAGCTTTACATTCATTAGAACTAATTTTTAATTGTCTGTCACCCCTAAATAATTAGGAGGAACGTAATCCATTTGTGAGCTTTTTAGCAAGTTAGCATTAAAGTTCTCTTTCAAAAACTTCGTCATTTCATTTCGATTTAAAGGTTTGGCATACAAATACCCTTGTACTTCATTACACCCGATAGCGGTTAAGTAATCTTGTTGCTCTACCGTTTCCACTCGCTCCGCAAGCGAAACTAACTTTAAGTTTTTGGCCATGACAATGATGGTATTGATGATGGTTCTTGCTTTTTCATCGGTTGCAATGTCTTGAACAAGAGAACCATCAATCTTCAAGCGATCGATTGAAAAGTTTTTTAAGTGATTTAACGAACTATAGCCTGTCCCAAAGTCATCCATGCTAATTGAAATGCCGAGATTTCTTATCTTATCAAAAATATCCTTGGCATATTCTACATCTCGAATAGCCATACTTTCCGTTATTTCTAAGTCGAGCATGTCAAGAGCATAGCCCGTGTTTTTAACTATCTCTTCAATATTCTTGATAAAGTTCTGGTGGAAAAATTGTTTAATGGAGACGTTTACACTCAAGTGCAGTTTCTTGTGTCCTGCTTCTTGCCAAATTTTAACCTGTTTACTAGACTCTGCTAACACCCACTGCCCCAATTCAATAATCAACTGGTTTTCTTCCGCTGTTGCAATAAAATCTTCTGGACTGATCAACCCTTCCTCTGGATGATTCCATCTCAATAAAGCTTCTACGCCAAATACTTTTCCAGTCGCGAAATTTATCTGAGGTTGATAATATATCTCGAATTGCTTTTCTTTTACTGCTTTTCTCATATCTGCTTCTAACAACAATTGTTTAGGGTTCATTTCTTTCAGGTGATTTTGATAAAACTCATACATGTTTTTACCCTTTTCCTTAGCACTATACATCGCCGCATCCGCAAATTTCATCAAATCTTCTCCAAAGCAACTATCCTGAGGATATAAAGCTATTCCGATACTTCCTGTTATGTAAAATTCCTGATTTTCGAGAAGAAACGGCGTTTGTATTTGACTTAAAACATCTTCTACCTGTTTTTCGAAATTTTCATGTGATGAAATATCCGAAAACAGAAAAGTAAACTCATCCCCGCCTAACCTTGAAATGACTAGGTCTTGTTTGTTCATAGCGGTAAATCGATTTGCCAACACCTGAAGCAAATGATCTCCTGCTTGATGACCCAATATATCGTTCACCAACTTAAAACGATCCAAATCCAAGAAACACACAGCCATCTGTGCGTCGGGGCTAGAAGCAGTAATTCTACGACTTAACTCTTCTTCAAAAAACCTTCTATTTGGTAAGAGAGTGAGTGGATCATGGTAAGCCATATGATGAATTTTTTCTCTCGCCTCAACAATTTCCGAAATGTCTTTTGCAAAAATAGTGATATGTGTTAACTCTTCTTCTAAAAAATTAGGCACTAACGTGATTTGTACATTGACCTCCGTTTTCATACGAGTGAGTAACTTCGTTTCGAACATTTGTGATTCCCCATTAAAGGCTATTACCGATAAACTTAGAAACTCATCTTTTCGTTGAGCATGAATCAATTCACTAAACGAAGACAATTCTTTTAACTCCTTTAGTTGAAAACCTAACATTTCTTGAGTCGCCTTATTAATTTTAGTTATTTTCCCGCTCGCATCTAGCGTAAAAATCGCAATCGCTTGGTTTTCAAACAGTGTCTCGTATTGATGCTTATTTTTATTTATCAGCTCTTTTTGTTTTTCACTATAAAAGTCTGAAACAAAACCTGGGAACAGTTCTAAGAATACTAAGCCAAACACGTTGATCGTTAACGGCAATAGCGTGTCATTTAGGTAAAGCCAATTAGAAATCGGAATGTCACGATTATTAAACAGATCTATATTAGAAAATAGCGTAATGCTGGAAAACAATGTAAATCGAATGCTCGCGAATGCGATGCCAACTGCAATACTTCCGTAAATGATCCAGCTAATATTTACTTTCTCAATTTTTCTCAACTGCCGTATAAATCGAAAAGTGGCAATTGTGTTACCTAACAGCAAAATGTTCGCACTAACAAATAATAAAATATTCATTTTTAGATTCTTCTCGACCATTTCCGTTCGAATATCAATAAAGTTAACTAAACTAATGCAACAAGCAAAAATGATGGCGCCCAACAATAATTTTTGAAAGGAAATTTCTTTAGAACATATCGCAAGTACTGCCGTATAAACCGCAAAAGAACTGAAAAGAAAAACAAAGATACCCGTTAGTAAACTACTCGGTGAACCAATGTCTAAAAAGGAAGAGTCGAGATAAGTAAAATAAATGATGGCTCCAACAATAATTGAGAGAATGCGTACTTTGTTTTTGTTCTCTCTTGTGAAATCTACTTTTCTTATGACTGTAATACCAATAAAGGCCGCTATACTGGCAATTGTAATTGATAACATGTAATCACTAAGTGAATAGTAATCCACTACAAACCCCTCTTTTCTGACCAATTACACAGATGACAAATAATTAATACGACATACGTAACGAAAAGTTTATTTAGCAACATTTACGAATTTCGATTTATAGTTCATACACATCACTCTTTTAGATTCCAATTCACATGTATCTAACGAACTAAATTACACCCATAATACAGGTATATCTGCTGATTATCAATAGCTGTACTCTGATAATTCAGTTAGCTGAATGTATCATTACTTTTTTAATGTTAGCAAGTACCTCTCATTAATGCGGTAGTCGAAATTTAGATAGCCTTATTTAATTTTTTTATTTTGTATAACGGATTGTCAGCAAAAAAATAATAGTACTCGCTTCTTGTCTAGCAACATCGTTTAAGTAGCCAATACTCCGTTATTTTTCACCATGACAAAAAGGCAGATCATTTTGATCTGCCTTTTTGTCATGGTGAAAAGAAAAAAAACGAGAATTTTACTAGCCTTTTTTTCCGCTCTTGTTCAGTAATTCAATGGAACGATTTTTATGCTCTGTGAATAACTTATTGTCGGCATCTAATGCGATAGCTAAATCCATCGCTTGGATTGCCTCACTGTGACTCGCTATCGCTCGTAAACTATTTGCTTTATGAAATAGGTAGTCAGGGCGTGCTGGTGACTTTTCTAACAGCCGGTTCATCACACAGACTGCTTCTTGATGTCTGCCAAGTTCGCGCAAGTAATTAGATTTGTGATACAAGAAAAAAGAAGCTGCAGGATTTTTTGTGATGGCCTTGTCAAATACGTTCAATGCTTCTTCTGGCTGCTCCAATAAGCGATAGCAATTTGCGATGTAGAAATAAAATTGGCTGTCTTCATCATCTAATTCTATAGCTTTTCTATAAGCTGTTATCGCAGAACTGTATGCTTTTGTTTCCTGCAGCATTAATCCTTTCCAAAAATACCGTTCACCGTTATTTTTGTCGGTTGAAAAAGCTTTTTCAACCATCTCTAACCCTTCGTCATAGTTTTCTTTTTTATAAAAAGATGACAAATTGACTTCTCCAGAACTACCTTCTATCGAGTTTCCTTCAAAAAGTTCTATTATAGTCGTTTGCTTTAGTTGATAAGCATGGTCATAAGCGTTTAACCCTTGGCGATCTTTAACTTGAAAATCGGCACCTGCTTCTAGTAGTAATCGAACGACGAGCGTATACAAATGACCTCCATCGCCTAAAATAACGGCTTCATGGAGAGCCGTCCAGCCGAGTTTGTTTACATGATTAACTGGAACACCTGCTTCTAAACAGTATTGAACCGTTTTGGCATAGCCTTTTTCGCTAGATGGTAGCAATGCTGTACCACCAAATCGATTTACACCGGTAACATCTGCACCAAATCGCGTCATCAACTTCAATGTAGCTGAAAAACCATTGGCTCCTGCTGCAATGAATGGACTTAATCCCGTAGAATCTTTATGATTCGGATTACTTCCTTCTTTTAATAGAAATTCAGTTATTGCAAAGTGATTGGATAAGACAGACCGCATCAATGCGGTCTGTTCAAATTCATCTTTGTATTGAATACTAACTTTTTTCTCTAGCAACATTCTGACTTGTTCTACATCTCCCGAGGCACTTGCTGACAAGAGGCGTTTATCGCTAAAATCTATCGTCATCTACTTATCCACTTTTCTCTTAAAGTTCTCCGTATACTAACTTACCACGGAATACGACAGCTTTTCTTTCTGGCGTACGAGCCACTGCTTCAGCAGAACATGAGGCTTCTACAAAAACAAAATCTGCATCATCGCCAACAATTGGCCACAATACGTCCCCTTTATCGGATAACGGGGTAATTCCATTTGTGATAAACTTCAATGAATTGGCCAAGCCACGTTCGTCACTTTTCCGGAATACTTCACTATACAGCGAAGCTTTTTCTAGCAAGTCTCCTGAGCCATATGGCGACCAGGAATCATAAAATCCGTCACAGCCAAAATGAACGTTTACGCCTTGTTGATCTAATAGGGCAACAGGTGGCATTGTTTTTGTAATCGGCACAGTCGACATAACAGCCATCCCGACTTCTGCCAATTCTTTTGCTATTTTCTCTTGCTGAGCAATTGGCGATTCACCCAAGTTAAACGCATGACTGACGGCGACACGATTTTGCCATTGTGCTTGTTTTGTTAATTCGATTAGCTTCTCGGTCGTATAATACCCGACTTGTCCGCTGTCATGTAAGTGAATATCGATATCGGCATCGAATTCAGTCGCGATATTCATCATCGTATCAAGTGACTTTTCAATGTTTCTATCGATACCAGCTGGGTCTAATCCACCAACCATTGTCGCACCCGAACGCATGGCTTTTTTCATCAATCCAGGAACCTCTCCATTTAATAGACCATGTTGGGGAAACGCCACAATATCGTAACTGAGCTGATCGGAATGAGCTTCTAATACCGAGCGTATGCCTTCTAGATTTTTAAGCCCGACGTACGGATCAATATTTACGTGAGTTCGGATATGAGTCGCGCCTTTTGATTGAAGTAACTGAATCATTGCTGTGGCACGTTGCTCGGTCGTTTCGGAAAGCTCTTCTAGTTCAATAGCTTCCAAACTCAATCGCTGTTTTAAACTAGAAACCGGCTGGCACGCTTTCCAGTCGAGCGAAAGATAGGTTTTATCTAAATGATTGTGCATTTCTTTAAAAGAAGGCAGACCGAGTAGCCCTTTGGCATCCATCGTTTTTACACCTGTTTCAATGGTTTCAGTGGCTGGCTTTTTTTCTGTAATTTTACCCTCTTCAATCTTTAAATGATAAAGAGCAGTGTTTGTTTCTAGTGAGTTGTTGGTGCATGTACTCAATCCTTTTTCTAAAAGAACATTTTTTATCCATAATGCTGTACTCATCAAATTTCCTCCTTCTACCGGTTCACTGCATTTGCGGCAGTTTATTTTTGATTTCTTGACCTTTGAAAAAGACAGCTTTTATGTCAGCTCTTCTGGCAATTGCCTCTGCTGTACAACTTGCATTCACTAAGATCATTGATGCAGTATCACCAATTTGTGGCCATACTCTTTCTCCTTGTTCGTTAAGAGGCGTTATTCCACCTGTAGCGTATTTCAAAAGACGATTTAACGAATATTCATCAATGTATTTAAAGCGTTCTGCGAGAGTTGCTAATTTCCGAATCGTATTTCCTGTGCCGAATGGTGACCAATGATCCGTAATGCTATCATGACCAAGCGAAACTTCGATACCCGCCTGATCTATTTTTGCAACTGGAATGGTTGGACGATTAATAGGAATCGTCGTCGTTACATCAATCCGGCTTTCGCGCAAGTCAGCAAGTGTTGAGGCAAGGACATCTCCCTCTAAATCACCTAATGCTATGCCGTGACTTATCGTTACACGTCCCTGCATATTTGCTTGTTTCGTATAGTCCGCCAGTCGACTAAAGGTGAAAGCACCGAGTGTATCTGGGTCGTGCAGGTGCAAGTCAATGCCTGCATTATGCTCGGCAGCTATATCGAACACCGTTGATAAAGAGCGTTCGATGTGGCGATCCACTGTTGCTGGGTCTACGCCACCCACTAAAGTCGCTCCGTTTTTCATCGCTTCTCTCACTAATTCTACGGAATCGCTTCTAAGCAAGCCGTGCTGAGGAAATGCGACAACATCGTAGGTGATGACATCTTTGTAGTTTTCAAGTGCTCGCATCGTTGCTTCAAGGTTTTTCAATCCGATAACCGGATCGACGTTGCAATGCGTGCGAATATGCGTATGACCATTGCGAATCAGCATGTCAATCATGTTTTCTGCTCGTTGTTGTGCAGTTGGCAACAGTTTAGGTAATAGCTCTTTTTCTTCTTCTAATCGCGTGAAAATGCCTTTCGTTATAGGTGTGCACGCCTTCCACGGTCCGCTGTAAAACGTTTTGTCGATATGAATATGCATTTCGCGTAAAGAAGGCAGAAGAAGTTGATGTTCGGCATCGTATTTTTCTACCAAATTGTTCGGTAATTCCTTAGAAATAGACTTAATTTTGCCTTCTTCAATTTCTAAATGGACGATTTCTGTTTCAGTTCCAGTAATGCGATTGCCATCTCTTTTAAAGCCCTTTTCTAATCGTACGTTCATTAACCAGTAATTTTTCATGTTCGTACCTCCATTGAAAAACAGAAAGAGCACTAGGCATAGTGCTTTTTCTGTTTATTTTTTTAATATTATTCAGCAATTTTCACTTTGTCGATCATTAAATAGTTTGCAGCATTCAACCAGTAGCCGCTGACCTTTTCATTGTGTACTGCCATATGTTCGTAATTGCGAATGGGTACGTATACGGCATCGTCAAGCTCCATTTGTGCCAGTTCTTCATAAATTTCCAATCGCTTGTTGTCGTCTGTTTCTTCACGTGCTGCTTCAATCAATTTGTCTACTTCTGGATTGCTGTAGTAGAAAGAGTTACCAGCAGGTCCTTGTGACGCCGTATGGAACAGGTTGTACTGATTGTAATCGCCATCACCTGTCGCATTACCCCAACCACTAATATACATCTGTTGCTCTCCAGCGTTTGTCATTTCAATAAACGTTCCGTATTCCACTACTTGAATTTCTACTTCGATGCCAATTCCTTTTAATTGAGACTGAATAACTTCTGCCATATTGATCCGTTCTTTTCTGTCGCTTGTCAGCAATGAAATTTTCAAGTTCTCTGCTCCAGCTTCTTTCAGTAATTTCTTCGCTTCGTTTAAATCGTATTCTGCAGGTTTGGTATTTTTACTATGGCCAAAAACTTTCGGGCTCATCGCCGAGTTTGCCAAAGTTCCTACATTGTTATAAACACCTGAGATAATCGATTCGCGTTCGATAGCATGACTGATTGCTTTACGGACACGTACATCATTCAACGGTGCTTTTTGTGTATTAAATCCTAGAAATTCTACTGCAAGTCCTTCTGTACGTGTAAGACCCATCGTACTTGAAGCTTCAATTCGTTCGATTTCAGTGACTGGAACTTGGTCATTAATGTGTGCTTCTCCGGTTTCAATCATTGCAAGTCTTGTTGCATCTTCTGGTACAACTTTGAAGACGACGCGATCAATGCTTGCTTTTTCACCCCAGTATTCTTCGTTTCTAGTTAATGAAATTTCTTGACCGCTTTTCCACTCTTCAAAAACAAATGGTCCAGTTCCAACTGGCTTATCTCTCAAAGACTCTGGATCTTCCGCTAATGCTTTCGGACTTAGGATACTGCCTTCTTGACTAGCTAAGATAGATAGCAGTGGTGCATATGGGTAGTCTAAAAGAAATTGCACAGTAGTTGGATCTACTACTTTCACTTCTTTAATCATTGAAAATTTCTCGCGTTGTGGCGAACCTGTTGCTGGGTCTAACAGACGGTCGAATGTAGCTTTAACCGCTTCTGCATCAAATGTAGCTCCGTCGTGGAACGTTATTCCTTCATTCAATTTGAATTCCCATGTCTTATCATCAATCACTGTCCATTCTTTAGCAAGTGATGGCTGAAGTACGAAATCTTCATCTGGCTTTACTAAGTTTTCATATACTTTCTGGTAGTTGATATTCGCGGATGGGATATCCGTGATGAAATGTGGATCTAAGTTAGTGGCATCTGAAAGTCGAACGATATTCAAAGTGCCTCCTGTTGAGTTCCCATCGGCTGATGCTGCTTTTTCCGTTGATTGTGAAGAACTGGTCGAACATGCTGCCAGTAGCAATAGAACAAACACTAACATAGAGCCTAGTACAACGTGCTTAAAATTGTTTCTCTTCATAAAGTCTCCCTCTTTCTCCTTTTGATTTTGTTGCCTTTACCGATGAGCAGTAACTGTTTACCTCAAGCTCATTCTTAATGATAAGAGAATAGTCCGAAGATTTTTTACATTTTATCTACAAATAATTTAACTATTTCGACTACTAGTGACAATTCCATTTACTTTCAGTGAGATTCTGATAATTTGAAATAAATCGCCTGCTACTTTTCGGTAAGAAGCAGAAGCTTTCTTTTAAAAATAATCAGTTTCGGAGGGATAGTATGAAAATTGAAATGGACAAAGAAAAACCGTTACTAGTTACGCAAACAATCGATCACCCGAGGCAATCCGTATTTGGCAGTTTCTTTTCTGTCTTTATGGAAAACAAAGCTGCAGTCGTAGGAGGCCTCATTATCCTCTTCTATATCTTCATTGCCATTTTCGCACCTGTTTTAGCTCCCTACCATCCACACGAAATCAATTTGGACAATAAACTAATCCCCCCATCAATGGAGCATTGGATGGGGACAGACGATAAAGGAAGAGATATTCTAAGCCGGATTCTTTACGGATCTAGGTTGTCGATGGGAGTAGGTTTTGCTGCTGTTGCCTTTGGCGGATTTTTTGGTATCACGCTCGGATTAATCGCTGGTTATTACGGAAAATGGTTGGATACGATCATTATGCGTTGTATGGACGTCCTCTTGGCTTTCCCGGGAATTCTACTAGCACTTGCAATCGTCAGTGCATTAGGGCCAAGCCTAATCAACGTAACCATTGCAGTTGGAGCCTTTTCAGTTCCTCTGTTTGCACGAATAGTAAGAGGTTCTACATTAGAAGTAAAACAACTGGAATACATTGACGCGATTCGTTCACTTGGAGCAAGAGACGGCACGATTATTTTCAAGCACATTCTTCCTAACATCTTGTCACCGATTATTGTTCAAGGAACATTACGCGTAGCAACAGCGATTTTATCAGCTGCTGGTTTATCTTTCTTAGGATTAGGCGCTCAGCCACCTTCTTCAGAATGGGGAACGATGCTCAGTAGCGGACGAGATTTTCTTTTCACCGCTCCATACATCGCCATCTTCCCAGGTCTTGCTATCGCATTTCTGGTTCTTGGCTTTAACATCTTCGGCGATGGTTTACGTGATGCATTCGATCCACGTATGAAAAAATAATACTACTCACATAGAGGAGGTCCTTTCCATGCTCATGTTCATTTTAAGACGTCTATTCCAAACAATTCCCGTCATCTTCGGAGTGACGATCGTGGTATTCATCATCATGCAGCTCGTTCCCGGTGACCCAGCCGTCCTATTAGCTGGTGAAGGTGCCACACAAGAAACAATCGAAGCGCTTCGAACGCAACTTGGTCTTAACCAACCCTTGTACGCCCAGTACATTGACTATGTCACCAATATATTCCGTGGTGATCTGGGAACTTCTTTAAAAAACAATCAGCCAGTACTTGATGAAATCATGTTGCGACTACCGATTACACTAGAATTGGCTATCTTTAGTACAATCATCACGATTGTTCTTGGAATGGCTGCTGGCATCATTTCAGCAGTAAAACCTTACTCCATTATCGATACGGTCGTAATGGTTATCGCCCTTTTAGGAATTTCTTTACCGAGCTTTTGGTTTGGTTTGATGCTGATGTACGGATTTTCTGTAAAGCTTCAACTATTCCCGGTTGCCGGTTGGGATAGTCTAGCGCACATTGTCTTGCCTGCTTTCACACTCGGTGCAGGTGGTGCAGCTATCGTTGCGCGAATGACTCGCTCAAGTATGCTTGAAGTGATCCGTCAAGATTATATTCGGACTGCTCGAGCAAAAGGCGTGAAAGAACGCGTCATTATTTACAAACACGCCTTACGCAATGCCTTGATCCCCGTTATTACAGTTATCGGTCTTCAGTTCGGAGCGCTACTGGGTGGAACGGTACTCGTTGAATCTATCTTTGCCATCAATGGCCTTGGACGAATGATTGTCGATTCAATCAGAATGCGCGACTTGCCAATGGTTCAAGGTGGCGTATTGGTTGCTTCCTTAGTTTTCGTAGCCGTCAATTTACTCGTAGATGTTTTGTATAGATTCTTCAATAAACGGATTGAACTAAACTAAAAGGCGGTGCATTCAAATGGAACCACGTGAAACTATTTTAGAAGTTAAAAATTTAAAAACTTATTTCCATACAAAGCGCGGCATTAGTAAAGCCGTTGATGGCATTGACTTTTCACTCAAAAAAGGAGAAACCTTGGGCATTGTAGGTGAGTCTGGTTGCGGCAAAAGCATTACGTCTCTATCGATTCTTCGGCTGATCCCAACACCACCAGGGAAAATTGAAGGCGGTCAAGTCTTGTTTAAAGGTAGAGACTTAGTCACGCTTTCTGACAGTGAAATGCGTAAAATTCGTGGCAATGAAATCTCAATGATTTTCCAAGAGCCAATGACTTCCTTGAATCCTGTTATTCCTGTCGGCGAGCAGATTGCAGAGGCTATTCGGCTCCACCAGAAAATGAACAAAAAAGAAGCCCGTGCGAAAGCCATTGATATGCTGAAATTAGTCGGCATTCCTTCTCCGGAAAAAAGAGCTAAGCAAGAGCCTTTTCAATTAAGTGGTGGAATGCGACAGCGTGTCATGATCGCCATGGCACTTTCTTGTAATCCCGAAGTACTGATTGCAGATGAACCCACAACGGCTTTAGACGTAACGATTCAAGCACAAATTTTGGAGCTGATCAAAGATTTACAGGCAAAACTAGGAATGGGCGTCATCATGATTACTCACGACCTGGGTGTAGTCGCAGAGACATGCAATAAAGTCGCAGTCATGTATGCAGGGAATATCGTAGAATATGCAGCTACGCAAAATCTTTTTGATGAACCTAAGCATCCTTACACACGAGGACTTTTAGCATCTCTCCCAAAAATTGATGAAGATAAAGAAGAACTGTATACAATTGAAGGCAGCGTACCAAGTTCTTACAGCATGCCTGAAGGATGTCGCTTCGCATCCCGTTGTCCGTTTGCGGAAGCCATGTGCCACCAGAAACAACCTGAACTTCTTGAACACCAAGATGGTTCGAAAGTTCGCTGCTGGATGTACTCAAACGAATGGACAGGTGAAAAACGACAAGAGGAGGTATTCAGCTAATGCAGACAGTTGAAGAGAAAAAAGTTTTATTGGAAGTTTCAAATCTGAAGCAATACTTTTCTGTAAAAAAAGACTCGATCTTTCAGCCGAAGGCATATGTTAAAGCAGTTGATGGTATTTCTTTTGTCGTAAACGAAGGCGAAACGCTGAGCATTGTAGGGGAATCTGGTTGTGGAAAATCGACGACGGGTCGTGCGATTTTAAGACTCGATGAACCGACAGACGGCAAAGTGCTTTATGCAGGAAAAAATATCGTGGATTTATCTAAACAAGAAATGCGTGAACTGCGCGGCGACTTGCAAGTCATTTTCCAAGATCCTTTTGCTTCGCTAAATCCGCGGCAAACGGTCAAACAAATTCTTCGGGAAGCGATGACTATTCAAAAATCCGTTACTAAGCCCCTGCAACACGATCGAATGATTGAGTTATTAACGCTAGTTGGCTTACCCGCAGAAGCGTTAGACCGCTATCCTCATGAATTTAGCGGTGGGCAGCGCCAACGAATCGGCATTGCGCGCGCGCTTGCAGTAGATCCGAAACTAATCATTTGCGACGAAGCTGTATCGGCACTTGATGTTTCCATTCAGGCTCAGATTTTAAATTTATTAAAAAAATTACAAAAGCAATTCAAGTTGACTTACCTCTTTATCTCTCATGATTTAAGTGTTGTACGCTACATCTCTGATCGCGTAATGGTTATGTATTTAGGAAAAATTGTCGAAATTTCAGATAAAAAAGATTTGTTTGACGTTCCATTGCACCCTTATACGAAAGCTCTGTTGTCTTCAATTCCTGTACCCAATCCATCTGTCAA
This sequence comes from Planococcus kocurii, assembly GCF_001465835.2. Lineage (NCBI taxonomy): Bacteria > Bacillati > Bacillota > Bacilli > Caryophanales > Caryophanaceae > Planococcus > Planococcus kocurii. The sequence goes on along the minus strand of NZ_CP013661.2, from coordinate 1,848,464 downwards.
AAATGAGCGGATTTTACTGAAAGGGGATGTACCATCTCCTATTAATCCACCAACTGGCTGCCGCTTCCACACGCGCTGTCCATTTGCTACAGATCGGTGCAAAACAGAAGAACCGGCTTTACAAGAACTTCGCCCAAACCATTTTGTCAGCTGTCATTACGCAGAAGAACTATTGGGATGAAAAAGTTCTTTACCGTATGAACAAAATAATGTGATATAACTATTGAGCATTTCTGAATATTGGAGTAGGTTTAGGTAATAGCCCTCCAAAACAGAATGCTCTACTTTCATTCTTCCTCACATTCAGTTAAGCAAGGAGCAGTGCATGCGATGCTGACGATCGAAGCTTTTTCTTTTTATATTATGATGTGTGTACTGGCTCCGCTCATCGGTGCCTTCACATTATTATTTTTGTTTGTCTTTGAAAAACGGATTGATTTGATTGAAAAAGAAAAAAATGAAATTGTATTAGAGAGTGAATTACAAAAAGCTCTCTACAATCAGCTAAATCAAGAAATACAGCCTCATTTCTTTTTCAATACGATGAATTCTATTTTGAGTTTGGCTCGACTTGAACGAAAAGAAGAATTGATTTATTCAATCGAGACATTCTCCAAGCTTTTAAAGCATAAATACAAAACAAACACGACATTTATTACGATTGAAGACGAATTATCGTACGTCGTTTCTTATTTAGATATCCAAAAAATTCGCTTTCGAGAACGGCTTGATTATCAAATTGATAGTGAGCCAGTTGTTCAAAAAGCGATTACCTTACCCTTTTTAATTCAAACACTCGTTGAAAATGCCTTTAAGCATTCTTTCGAGAAAAAAGCCGGAAAAGCTGAACTTCACATAGTCATCTCAAAGCAAGAATCTATGCTTTGCATTCTTGTTGCTAACAGTCTGCCAAACGAAGAACAGCAAAGTTCAGCCGATGCTGGAACTGGACTTGCTAATATTTCCAAAAGATTGAATTTGTTGTTTCCAGATGATGAAACATCTGTTGATATAACACATTCAGAAGATTGGACAACTGTACAAGTACTATTTCCGCTCGTTTATCAATTAGATTTAAAGGAGTGAAGCTACTGATGAACATCCTGCTTGTCGATGACGAACCACTCGAACTAGAACAAATGGAGTATTTGATCAACAAAAATTTTCCGATGTGGGATATATACAAAGCTCAAGATGCTTCTCAAGCAATGAAAATAGTCAATCACTCCGATATTTTTTTAGCATTTTTGGATATTCAATTACCCGGCAAAACCGGACTTGAATTGGCCAAAGAAATGCAAGCTGTTTCCGATGCAGATATCGTCATGGTAACAGCTTATCAAAGCTTTGAATATGCTCATACCGCACTGCGACTAGGAGTTGTCGATTACATTACAAAGCCCGTAATCGAAGAAGATTTAGTAAAAGTATTAAATAATTACTCACGACTCACCCATTACTCGCATCAAATCCAACAATCAATCAAATTAATTCATCAAAATTACGAAGAAAAAATGACACTGCATTTTTTGGCAACCAAAATCCACATCAATCCTGCTTACTTAAGCCGGAAATTTCAAGAAGAAGTGGGCGTTGGTTTTTCTGAATACGTAAATAATTACCGCTTAATGATGGCTAAAAAAATGTTAATTGATCGACCAGAAGCCAGCATCGGAGAAGTTTCCGAAAAATGTGGATTTAATAGCCAGCATTACTTTAGCCAAATGTTCCGAAAAGAAACTGGATTATCACCCAGAGACTTTCGACTAAAGGAGACTGGGCATTGAAGAAAAAAGGGTTTGATTTTTATATTCAAGGAGCTGTTCAGCTGGGAATTGCCTTTGGAGTCGTTAGCATACTGGCTAGATGGATTACCGGAAATACCATTCTCTCTTCTCCTCAAACACTCATTCGATACGGTTTAATAGGTGGAATTGGCTATGCATTTATGGGTGGTCTTGCTTTGGTTCTCTTTGGCTTTGTTGCTCGGAAAATCAGCTATACTTTCACAGGCCAAATGACCATTGGTGATGTGCTCAAACAAAAGCTGAATCCGTTCGGCTACTGGTATATGATGATTCTGCTATTTGTGATGGGATTCTATGCACTGTTTATTCAAACCATGGGTGCCGGCTTGCTGCTATACATCCTTTTTCCTTTCCCTCTTTTCATCGGAATGACTGTTTTTTTGTTGCTGCTGTTTTTGATTGGCGGAATAGGTGGCCTCTACCGAATCCACCAATTGGCAGGAATAAGTGTCATCTTGATTTTTGGAACGATTATTCTCATTCCTGTCTACTTGTATATGCACGAAGGGGTTACGACGATTTTTGAAGGCATTCGCCTTTATCACCCCTACTTATTATTTACAAAGAATAACGAATCGTTATGGTTTATTTCAACCGGGTTACTGGTTTTTTTCGGACAGATGATAACGGATCGAGCTACATGGCAACGAGTATTTATCATAAAGAAAGAAAAAGTTAAAATGGCTTTTGTCCTTACTGGGATGATTTGGTTAACAATTCCCATTGCGATTACTTCACTTTTTTTGCTAGCCATTTCTGGTCGTTCTTTTGACAATCCTTATTCTCTTATTTTCGAACTGATTAGCATTTTAAATTCTACTGTTTTAATTTTTATTTTCGTCCTTTTTTGCTTTGCTGCTGTCATGTCTGCTGCAAGTTCAGAACTGCAATCATTGAATTCTCTGTTTATCCGCAATGTTGTGGCAGAATTTAAACCATTGTCGACCAAACAGCAATTCAAGTATAAAAATAGCTTCTCTATCGTACTGATTGGGGTCCTCTTTCTGGCCGCACTTTTCTTAACACCTTATCCTACTCAATTATTGTTTTTCTTTGGCAATATTTATAGCTCTATGATTTTTGCCATTCTCTATATCGTTTTCAACAAAGATAACGAAACACTTCCTCCGGTTCTTTCTTCCTTTGTTGGAATCGTCGGTGGGTTTATCTCTTCTCCGTTTACAACTTATTTTGAATCAGTATGGATCAGTTTTTTACTTTCGGGAATTCTTTGTGGCCTGTTCCTTATAAAAAAATCCATTCAACAACATTCCCCCGCGAGTTTAAATTCGGAGGAGCAACCTTATGATGCAAACTAATCAAGAGACTAGTCCACGCTCTTCAATTAACAGTGATTTACTTCCGACTGCTGTCGAAAGTCGCACGTGGAATTTTAGTAATTATTTTTCGGTTTGGATGGGTTCTGTTCATAACATCCCGTCTTACGTTACGATTGGTGGTTTTTTTGCATTAGGACTTTCTACTGGTCAGGTTTTTGTGGTAATTTGCTGTGCGGCTCTGCTTGTAGCGGGATTACTCGTTCTTAATGGTCATGCAGGAAATAAATATGGCGTTCCGTTTTCAATTCTTTTACGCGCTAGCTACGGCAGAAAAGGGGCTATTCTGCCAGGGGTTTTCAGAGGGATTATCGCAGGGATTATGTGGTTCGGCTTGCAAACCTATGCTGGCAGCATTGCAGTTTCCATTTTTATTGGCACATTTTTCCCAGAGTATTTGACACTCGGTGGCAATTTTCTTTTTTTCGGTTTGAGTTTATCTAGTCTGCTGTCTTTTTTGTTGTTTTGGCTTATTAATTTACTATTTGTTTTTGCTGATGTTACTACACTCGGTAGGCTGACCAAAAGTGTGACAGTTCTTGTCTTTGTCGTTTTTGGTGGCATGTCCATCTGGTCGATCCAATTAGCTGGTGGCGTAGAGATGATTTTGACTTTCGAACCCTCTGCTGGTGGCAATGTGAATTTATTTCTATTGGTTTCTTGTGTTTCTGCTATCGTTGCTACGTGGGTTGCGCCGATTTTAAGTGTTTCCGATATTACGCGCTATTCAAGCTCTAAACGGGCACAGGCAGGTGGACAATTCATCGGTATTTTAGCCACTTATCTATTGTTTGCTTTCGCTAGTATCTCCATTATTATTGGTTCTGAAATTGCTTTTGGTGTCCCGGTCTGGAATGTGCTTGAAGTGGTCGATAAATTCGATAATGTCTTCGCTGTCATTCTTTCGCTGACGACATTAGCTCTTGCGACTTTGTCGGTGAACATTGTCGGAAATGTGATTCCCGCTGCCAATCAATTAACCGCGCTTTTTCCAACCAAATTAAATTTCAAAAAGAGCGCGCTTGTCGTAGCAACTTTAGGCATTCTATTATTGCCTTGGAAGCTGATGGAGAACCCGACGAGCATCTTCATGTTTCTTAATATGGTAGGAGCATTGTTAAGCCCTGTTATTGGGGTCATGCTGACGCACTATTACTTTATAGCGAAAAAAATGATCAATCTAGATGCGGTATATGGACTCCCAGGAAAGCAACCGCTCGCTTCTTTTCAAGTTCCCGCATTACTAGCAACTTTACTCACCGGTGGACTCAGTCTACTCGGTAGTAGAGTTGCTGCACTAGAAGTGTTTTATACGATTTCCTCACTTCTTGGAATTGTTGTCTCCGCTTGCTTATACATCACGTTCTATTCTATCCAAACAACTTTTAACCTTAAAAAAATTCAGTAAAAAAGAGAGAATGGCAGCTATTCTCTCTTTTTTCTTTTAATTTAATTGTCCCGCTACGAGTGATCCTTTATGAAAAACAGCTGTGCGTTGTGCTCGTCTTGCTACAGTCTCTGCAGCACATTTAGCACCCACTAAGACAAAGCTAGCCACGTCACCTTCTACTGGCCACACCTGCTCCCCGTTCGCTGTCAGAGGGGTAATGCCATCGGTTATGAAACGCAACGCCTGAGACAGCGATAACTCGTCTGTCCAACGATTGATTTCTACCAACCTTCCGAGTCTTTCTAAGACATCTCCGTTTCCTGTAGGCCACCATGAGTCATAAATATTATCGTTTCCAAGTGAAACAGTCACTCCAACTTCGGCTAGTAAACTAACTGGCGGGATGTTCCTTCCAATAGGTACACTCGAAATAATCGATACTCCTGCTTCTTTTAAAGACTCTGCTACTGCTCTTGCTTCTAAAGGGGTTACATCACCGAGTCCGAAGGCGTGGCTGATTGCTACTCTTCCTTGCCAGCCCGCTTCTATCGTTAAGGCAGCCAAGCGCTTCATAGTAAACGTCCCTAAATGACCTGGGTCATGCAGATGCAAATCAATTCCGACGTTTCCCTCAACTGCGATATCCATTAATTGAACGAGAGACGCTTCGATATTCAAATCAACTGTTGCCGGGTCGACTGATCCCACTAATCCCGCACCGTTACGCACAGCTTCTCTCATTAACCCAACTGTATTGCCATAAAGTAAGCCGTGCTGAGCAAAAGCGACAATTTCCGAATCGACTTTCTGCTCATAATCAGCTAATGCAGTCTGAACCCCACTTAAATTCTCCAGTCCAACTTCTGGATAAATATCGACATGCGTCCTAACGGCTGTCGAACCGTGTGACAGTAACACGTCTAGTAAATTTTTCGCTCTATCTACTGTGTTCGTTTCAATCGATGCAAGAATGTTTTTTTCTATAGTGCTTCTTTCAATGACAGAAGAAGCAGGTAGACAGGCGCGCCATGGTTCTCCCATATAGGTTTTATCAAGGTGAACGTGTTTTTCTTTAAAAGCAGGTAACACGAGCAGTCCTTTACCATCCATCGTTTTCACGTCTTTTGGAAGTGCTTGTTCTGAGTCGATTATTTCAGCAATTTGGCCTTCTGCAATTTTCAAATGAAATAACTTTGTCTCAGTAGCCCTTACTTGCCCATTTTCTTTCACATACCCTGTTTCGAGTAAGACGTTCTTCAATATGTACATGTGGAGCCTCCTATATAAGTTGATATGAACTTTTATCTTTCCAACTAGATTGTTTACTACCCTATAAGAAAAAAGGGGTATCCTTTTGGATATCCCTCATTACTTATTACTTTATCGATACGTTATTGATTTCCAAATACCCAGATGGACTAATTTCAAAACCGCTAACATCTTTGGACATTGCTGCGACATTCTCGATTACGCGTATGGGAATGTACACTGCTTCTTCCATTTCAATTTCTTGTGCTTTTGCGTATAGTTCAATCCGTTTTTCAGAATCTGCTTCTTTTCGTGCTTCTTCAATCAATCCATCCACTTCAGAATTACTATAAAATGATGTATTGCCACTAGCCCCTATTGAGCTTGAATGCATCAAATTATACTGGTTATAATCTGCATCTCCTGTGGCATTTCTCCAGCTAATGATAAACATTTCCGTGTCGCCAGAATGAGTCGATTCAACAAAAGTTCCGTATTCCATCACTTCAATTGTTACTTTAATACCAATTCCCTTTAGTTGTGATTGAACTACTTCCGCTAAACTAATTCTTTCTTTATTGTCCATTGTCGACAACTTAATTTCGAGGCCATCAGCATAACCGGCTTCAGCCAGTAATCTTTTGGCTTCAGAAAGATTGTATTCATAAGTTTCTAGTCCTTCGTGATAACCAAACACTTTAGGTCCTAATAATGAATTTGCTTCCCCACCGACATTATTGTAAACGCCTTTTCGGATTGCATCCATTTCGATCGCGTGTGAAACTGCTTTTCTTACTCTAACGTCATTAAAAGGTTCTTTTTCAACGTTAAACGTAATGTATTCCGTTCCAAACCCTTCACTTTGATAAACTTTGGAATTTTGAGAAGCATTGACCCCATCAAACTGGGCGATAGACAAAGGTTCAGCAATATGAGCTTCTCCTGTTTCAACCATTGCTGTACGCGTCGTTTCTTCTGGTACAACTTTAAATTCGACTCTTCCTACTTTGGCTAGTGTGCCCCAATAGTCTTCGTTTCGATTTAAGATAATCACTTGTCCAGGTGTCCATGATTCAAAGACAAATGGTCCTGTGCCACTTGGTTCTTGAATATCTTCTCCGCCAAACTCTTCAATTGCCTTCGGGCTGATGATGCCACCTTCATGACTTGCTAAAATTGAAAGAAGTGGAGAGTAAGGCTCCGACAATAAAAACTGAACCGTATAATCATCAATGATTTTTACTTCTTCTACCATCGACAATACTCCTGCTCGAGGAGAACCCACTTCTGGATCCAATAATCGATCAAATGTTGCTTTTACAGCTTCTGCTGTAAAGTCCGTTCCGTCATGGAATTTAACATCTTGACGAAGCTTGAATTCCCATGTTTTATCGTCAAGCTGTTCCCAGCTCTCTGCTAACAATGGTTGCAGTTCTGCGTTTCGATCGCGACCAACTAAGCCTTCATAAATTTTTCCATGAGTGACACTCGCTGCATTGATAGTTGACATAAATTGCTGATCCAAACTTTCAGCATCTGAAAGTCTTGCGATAATTAACGTATCTTCAGAACCGGCAGCTTTTACTTCGCCATTTTCTGTTGATGCGGCTTTTTCTCCGGTAGAGCAGCCTGCCAGAGCCATCACAAGTAATGCTGAAGCTATCCCGTTTCTTATCCATTGGACCTTGTTCAAATTATTTCCCCCTCGTGTTTCGATTTTGTTAGTTCATTATAAAAAATATTCTGACAATTAAGTTTCAGTATCTTTACTGATTTTTACACAATCTTTACTTAAATTTTTTTCAACTGAGTCAACAACAGAAAAGGAAGAGGGAAACAGCTTTTCTTCTCCTAACTGTTGGTAATCTCTTTGTAAATAACCCCTTTTCATTTTTTCGAAATAGCGCTGAGCTTTTGACTGCAGTTCTTTCAAATCAATTTGAGGAATTTGTCTATCTTTCATAACTATTTTTCCATTTATAATAGACAGTTTAATATCTCTCCCTGATCCGCTCATAATCATTGTTCGAATAGGATCGTCACTTATCCCCATATGATATCCTTCTAAATCGACGACAATGATGTCCGCTTTTGCTCCTACAGCTAACCTACCAAGGTCTTCTCTACCTAAAAATTTTGCGCCACCTAGAGTTGCCGCTCTGAAAAAATCAGCAAAGGATGAACTTTCGACATCCTTTTCGTGCATACGGGAAATCATACTGCCTGCTCGAATGTTTTGGAAGATATCCGGAGGAAAAGTATCTGTCCCGATAGCTACGTTTACGCCTGAACGTTTGTATTTGGCAAAGGATTCTAGCCCGCTACCACGCCTTCCCATAATGACCGGACAGTGAATCACCGTTGTGCCGGTTTCAGTTAATATGTTGATATCATCACCTTGGCCAGTTTCCGCTTCACTATATCCTGCTATAAAATTAGCATGTGGAATGCCTGTTTTCGGTCCTAAAAACCCTACATTTTTGAGGTATTGAATTGGTGTGACGCCGTGCTTTTCAACGATGGTGTGGTATTCAAAACTTCCTTGTGCAGCGTGAAGTTTAATCGGAACTCCTAATGACTCGCTATAAGCTTTTGTCTGTTTCAAACTTTCTTCTGTCTGGCATTCAATTCGCTCTGGTGCAAGCATGCCTCTCACTAAATCGTCATAGCTGCCGTCAAATTCTTCGATAAACTTAACTGCTCGATCAAGACCTTCTTTGCCACTTTCTTCGTCCCACATTAACTGAATGGTGCCATCTGGTTGTACGACGCGCATACCCGATTGGTAGCTCGGTCCCAAGTATATTCTTAACCCTAAATTTCCTGCATAATGCGCAGCTGATGCTAATTCTTCATAAGTCTCTGCCCATTTTTTATAAAAGACGGACGTAATCGGCATAGCTGTTGTAATGCCGTTTAAGATTAATTGGCTATAGGCATAAAGAGATTTAAACGCTTCTTCCTCTTCTGTCATGACTTCCTGTGGACCATTCTTCATGTATTTTTCAGACCATAAAAGATTTTTTGATTTTTCATTATCTGCTTCTACGTGAATAATATCGTGGTCGATATCGCCAAGTGCATTTAAATCAATAAATCCTGGGCTTATCACGGCGTTTCCACAATCGATGGTTTCATCTACAGACTCGGTGTATTCTTTTCCTACATAAATAATGGACGTTCCTTCATAAACAACTTCCGCATCTTTTAGTATGACGTGATCCTCACCGTTATAGCCGATAACATATTGCCCTTTTAATTTTGTCTTCATGTAAGTTCCTCCTCTGTAATAGCAAACACATAGTCTGCTTCATCAAATCGTTTTTCGTCAACATAAGCGCGCGTTGACCCCCAGAAATATTTGGTTGGGGTCATGTATTTTTCCAAGCCTGCACGCTCAATTGTTTCCAAAGCTTCCGCATTCGCTTCTTCAATGATTTGGTTTTCTTCAACAGTCGTTACTTTCCGGTCAGTCATTAACACTTTTCCATCCACGATGACATGATTCACATCGTTTCCAACTGCTTGGTAAACTAAGCGGTGAATATGCATAGTTTCAGGAGTTAAATGTGCTTGTTTCATATTTACCGTGATAATATCTGCTTTTTTCCCAATTTCAGTCGATCCAAGCTCGTCGTCCCACCCTATACATTTAGCTGCATCAATGGTGACCATCTCCAAAAGCTTGCCAGGAGGTAAATAATGCTCATCCATCATAGCCGCTTGATGAATCAATTGCGTTTTTCGCATCGCTTGAAACAGATCAAAACTAGTTGAAGGTGAAGTGCCATCTGTAGAAATGGCAACTGTCGCTCCAAGTTCGATGAGCTCTACAATCGGTGTTCTTGCTGTCATCTGAGTGATGCTCGCACTCGTACTGACGTTGGTTCCGGTATCTGCTAGAATTTTCACTTCATCAAAAGAAATCCCTCGACAATGTTGCAAATGAACGTCTGGTCCTAATAAAGCATAATCCTTGTCTTGAATTGCCATGTGAATCATTCCACCAAATGCATCCGAATGGATTCTCGTTTTGTACTTGTTGGCAATTTCTCTAATTTTACGTGCTTGGTAGCGGTCATGGTCAGTTAACTGATGCAACCTAGACGGCGGTGTAGGACCAGAACCTTCTATCGATGTCACAATGACAAAAGGGGTAACGAAAGCTCTTGTCCGGTCGTCATTGGCATGGTTCAACGCTTCAACAACCGCTTCTGTTCCTTTTAGTACATCTTGATAATCAACTTCTTTTGTAATTCTTTTGCCGTTTTTCCAGCGGCTGTATAGTTTCGGCCACTTAGGGTTGGCAGGCCCCGTACAGACGACATTGCGAATTCCGACTTCGTTATAGGCCTTTGCATGATTTAATGCAAAAATAGGGTCATCTGCTCTTGGTGTCGAACCGATCACGGAGACACCGGTCGTAATGCCAGCTTTTAATCGTTCTAATGCGGATACCTTTCCTTCGTAATACCAAAAATCATCTGTCACATAATGATTGTATGTATTGGTCATAATGGGCATCCACTGTTCCAGGTTGTCCATGGCGATTGTTTTAAACATCGAATGACCTCCATGACCATGAACATCAATCAATCCAGGTAAAATGCAGTGGTGCTTGCAATCGATCAGTTGTTTAGCTTCGTATTTTACTTCCAACACTGCAGTAAGCCCAACATCCAAAATTTTTCCATGATGAACCGCTACGGCTCCACCGTAAATAATACTTCGTTCTTTATTCATTGTGATTAGCGTGCCATTTATTAAAAGCAAATCAATCATGGTGCCACTCCCTCTTTATAAAGTTCTACTATCAAGTTAATTATTCATTATAGAGAAAAACTCGAGTGTTTAATTAAGCGAATAATACAACTTTTTAAACTATTTATACTTTTTTCGTTGTTTTTAGAAAAAATTCTTTATTTATTAACATCTCTTCTACTTTTAGAAGTTGATTTGCGACACAAGCAACTAAAAAAAGAAAGCAGCCAAATGACCGCTTTCCTTTCTTAGTTTATTTATCTGTTTAGTCTCCACTTATTTCGATATCATTTTCACCCGCATATTGTTTTGTCCAGTCACACAAATCATGAATTAGTGGAATAAGACTTTCTCCGTAATCAGTCATAGAATACTCTACTGTAGCTGGTACGGTCGGATACACTTTTCTAGAAATGATACGGCTACTTTCAAGCTCTTTCAGTTGCTCCGTAAGTACTTTTTGGCTAATTGTCGGAATGCTTTTTTTAGCTCGCCAAATCTTTTACTCCCATTGATTAAGTACCAAAGAATCATCAATTTCCACTTTCCACCGATCAAATCAATTGTCAGCCCTAAAGAGCAGATATAGCTATTTTTAACTCCCATTACATCTCTCCTTATCCTCTCGGTAGTCACATTTTCGTAACTATACCACTTAAATGTGCCGTATTGTTATTCTAAAAACTCTTTTGTATGATGAAGATGTCCAGGATAATAAAGATCAATCGTCATACTATATAAAAAACAGATAGGAGCGATCAATATGGCCTACCCAAGAGCATTTTCACACATCGGATTATCGGTCACAGATTTAGACAGAGCCGTCACATTCTATAAAGAAGTTATGGGCTGGTATGTAATTATGGAGCCGGCAGAAGTAAAAGAAGAAAGTGACACACCCATCGGGCAAATGTGTATCGATGTGTTCGGCGCCGGATGGGGAACGTTCCGCATCGCACACATGGCAACTTCTGACGGGACTGGAATCGAAATCTTCGAATTTCCGAATAGCGAAAAACCCGAAAATAATTTTGAGTACTGGAAGTCAGGCGTCTTCCATTTTTGCGTTCAAGATCCAGACGTAGAAGGATTGGTTCAAAAAATAGTTGAACATGGTGGCAAACAACGGATGCCAATTAGAGAATACTATCCAGATGATAAGCCTTACAGAATGTGTTATGTAGAAGATCCGTTTGGCATCATATTTGAGATTTACAGTCACAGCTACGAAATCACTTATTCTTCAGGAGCGTATTGATAACTAAACAACCTCACACTGAATTTGAATTTAACTCCTCTGCATCTGTTAGAGGAGTTAACTTCATAACTTGAGCTTTAATTTTTCATTTTAACTGAACAAGAATCTTCGTAATGTAATGATCCTCGCCACTTTTTACTAACCCATCGTATATATACTCTTCCATGATATAATCGCCAATTTCATAGTGATTCCTGCGAATTTCTGAAAATAGCCGTTCATATGTGACATGGATCGTGTCTTCTTTTCCTAAATGATAGCCAACTGCATACATTCCTGCTGCGATTTTAAAAAATGGCTGACTTTTTCTTTGCTCTAGCTGCTTCATGTAGAGATAACTATAATTCGTATACTCGCCTTTTACTACTTGTTCGTGCAAAGTCATTCCACCAATTTGAAAGCCTGTATCTAAATTCTGTTCATTTAATGTATTGATGAATTGCGTGACTACCTTTGCAAAATCGTCGTCGTTTATATCGGTTATATTTGGACTCAGATACAAAAAACTTTCGGACAAGTAGAGAAAGCTAACTTGATGGAAGTCTATTTCTTCAGCCTCTTCTAGCAAGTTGATTTTTACATCCATCATCATTTCCAAATGATCCAACATTCTTTTTTTCGTCCGCACTTTTTCTTTTTGCTCAATCATCAAAGAGTGAAACAATTCAGGTGACTTCTGTTCCATATAGCTTTTAATTTCTTCTAATGACATCCCGAGTTCTTTTAGTAGATAAATGACATTGAACACCTCCAGCTGCCGAAACGAATAAAAGCGGTAACCTTTTTGATTGCGATAAGCTGGTGTTAACAAGCCGATTTGGTCATAGTAAATAATTGTTTGCTTATTAACTTTACATAATTTTGAAAAATCTCCTGTTGTCAAATATTTTTCAGTCACATGGAGGCTCCTTTCTTGACTACCTAGTTACTATATACCTTAAATTTTATCTATACACAAGAAAGAAAGGTTTTGACATGATGTTTACTGGAATTCGAGCGATTACAGACTCGAACAAACAAGAAGTTTTAAATTTAAAAGTGGCAGCGCAACAACGAGGATTTATCGAATCGGTCAGTCAGTGTTTACTAGAGGCTGAACAAGACACACGTTACGTCCCTTTGGCTTTATACAAAGAGAATAAAATTATCGGATTTTCGATGTACGGAAAATTTGATGAGCAGATTTGGTTGGATCGTTTTTTAGTTGACGAGCGTTTTCAACAACAAGGACTGGGACGTTATTTTTTCTGCGTACTTGTTGACTATTTAACTGAACTCTATCCTAAAAAACCTATCTATTTAAGTGTCTTTGAACAAAACAAAGTAGCCATTCGACTTTATCAAAAACTAGGGTTTGGTTTTACGGAAGAAGTAGATGAAAACGGTGAAAAAATTATGATTTATCCGCATTAATGCACAAAAAATCCCAATCAGCAGCATTCGCTGCTGATTGGGATTTTCTTTACTTAGTTTTGTAGATCAAAACGATCGGCATTCATCACTTTGTTCCAAGCTTTGATGAAATCACGAGCGAATTTCTCTTTGCTATCATCTTGTGCATATACTTCTGAAATAGCACGCAGAATTGAGTTTGAACCAAATACTAAGTCAAAACGTGTAGCTGTACCGACTACTTCACCAGTTGCATTGTTTTTACCTTCGTATTTATTGAATTCTACTGGCGTCCAGTCGATGTTCATATCCAATAGCTTAACGAAGAAATCATTTGTTAACGCGCCGCTATTAGTAGCAAAAGTTCCTTCTTTTGCGCCTTGATAATTTGCATCTAATGCACGCATACCGCCAATTAATGCGGTCATTTCTGGCGCTGTTAAGCCAAGTAGTTGTGCTTTATCAAGCAACATTTCTTCCGGGCTTACTGTGTATTCTTTCTTCTGGTAGTTTCTGAAACCATCTGAAACTGGCTCTAACACATCAAAGCTTTCTGCATCTGTTTGTTCTTCAAGAGCATCTCCACGACCTTGCGTAAATGGAACAGCTAAATCGAACCCAGCTGCTTTGACAGCTTGTTCAAGGGCTACATTTCCTCCAAGTACAATCAAATCAGCCATGCTTACTTTATTGCCAGTCGAAGCTTTAAGGTTTTCGTAAACAGCGAGCACTTTAGCTAATTCTGCTGGCTCATTTGCTGCCCAGTCGCGTTGTGGAGCAAAGCGAATACGTGCTCCGTTGGCACCGCCACGTTTATCTGAATTTCGGTATGTGCTAGCAGAAGCCCAAGCTGTTTTAACGAGCTGTTGCGAAGTTAACTCACTCGCCAAGATTTTCTCTTTTAGCTCATCCAACTCTTCAGTCGTTAATGTATGTGTTGCTGCTGGTACTGGATCTTGCCAAATCAATACTTCTTCTGGAACTTCTGGTCCCCAATAACGTGCTGTAGGTCCCATGTCACGATGAAGAAGTTTGAACCAAGCACGCGCAAATGCATCTGCAAACTCATCCATGTTCTCATAATAGCGACGAGAAATTTTTTCGTATGCCGGATCCATGCGAAGTGCCATATCTGCTGTTGTCATCATTGTTTTCACTTTAATAGAAGCATCTTCTGCGTCAGGTGCCATTTGGTGTTCTGACAAATCTTTTGCTGTCCACTGGTACGCGCCAGCAGGAGATTTTGTTAACTCCCATTCGTATTCAAACAATTGCTCGTAATAGCCATTGTCCCATTTTGTTGGGTTAGCCGTCCAAGCGCCTTCAATACCACTTGAAATTGTATCACGGCCTTTACCAGAACCGTGCGTGCTCTTCCAGCCAATTCCCATATTTTCCATTACGGCTGCTTCTGGATCGTCTCCTACTTCAGCAGGGTCTCCCGCTCCGTGTGCTTTACCAAACGTATGGCCACCTGCGATTAGCGCAACTGTTTCTTCATCGTTCATTCCCATACGTGCAAAGGTTTCACGAATATCAACAGCACTAGCAAGAGGATCCGGTTTGCCGTTTGGTCCCTCTGGGTTTACATAAATTAAGCCCATCTGTACCGCAGCGAGAGGGTTTTCCAAATCGCGTTCACCTGAATAACGATTATCTTCTAACCACTCTTTTTCGTTACCCCAATAAACATCTTCTTCTGGTGCCCAAATGTCTTCACGTCCTGCTCCAAATCCAAAGGTTTTAAAGCCCATCGACTCAAGTGCTACGTTACCCGTCAATAGCAATAAATCGGCCCAAGAAATTTTGCTGCCGTATTTTTGCTTGATTGGCCATAACAAACGACGTGCTTTGTCCAAGTTTACGTTATCTGGCCAGCTATTTAATGGCGCAAAACGTTGGTTTCCAGTAGAACCGCCTCCGCGACCGTCTGCAGTTCGGTAAGTACCTGCATCGTGCCATGACATACGGATGAATAACCCGCCGTAATGACCATAATCCGCTGGCCACCAGTCTTGGCTATCTGTCATGACTTTGTGCAAATCTTGCTTTAATGCCTCATAATCCAATTTCTCGAATTCTGCTTTGTAATCAAATGCCTCTCCTAGAGGATTTGTTTTAGTGTCATGCTGATGGAGAATGTTGACATTCAGCATGTTTGGCCACCAGTCTTTGTTTTGTGTTTTTCCTGGCTTGTTTGAAGTCGTGATTGCACTATCTTTATGGCCACCTGTTACTGGGCATTGACCTTCTCCTGCTGCAGTGTGGCGCTTTTCTTCATTGTTTTCCATCTTTTAAAACCTCCTATTGAATAATGAAAACTAGTCGTACGTGTATTGATTGAGTGAAGATTAATTCTTACATTAGAATTATACTAAACTAGAAGGAAACTGAACAGTAATAAGCGTCTAACAAGAGAACCAATGTTTCATAGCCTCCTTAAATTAAATCAAAAATTCCAAATTTAACAAAAGTAGATATCTTTGCTTTTGTTAACTTGCATTTCGTTCATGTTAGTCATGCACTTTTTTACTCCAACAACTCTTCCGAAATCAGTTTAAAGCCCTCAATCATCGTATCTTCTTCTACCTCGATCAAGATACAGCGTTTGCCATCGTAATTAACTTGTTTGACGTAACGTAAGTCTTGAGGGCTGATGGCGATATCCGCTACTTTGGTGCTAATTTTGATGGATTTGGATGCATAACTTGGCACGATATGACTTGCTTTCATTTCATAGGTTTTGTCTTCCACTACGCTTTGGAACGCTCTTTCTACCTTTTCCGTGCTCACATCTTTTACACCGCTTGCTTTTAGTACACGCGTAACTTCTGTGACATCCAAAGTAGGCGGTTGCTCATCTTCGTCATCACTTTCTGCTTTGATGACTAGCATTTGATTGATTTCATCATATAAACCCGCAAGCGTTCTCGAATTGACTTCGTCACCAATGACCGCTTTCACAATTTCTTCAAACACGGTCTTTTCTTCTTCAGCTGTGAGAATTTCATCGCCATTTAGAACATTTTCGATAAATTGATAATCCGGTTTGTTTGTTTTACCAGCAGCATACAAAATACGGTTAATGTCTGCCGCATTATCTGTAAAACTTGGGAACAAGAACCCCCCGATTGGTGCAGATAGCTTAATAACAGGATCCATTAGCACATTGGACTTAAATTCTTTCTCCGCAAAGTCAAACACTAAGGAGCTTTTCGGCAGTTCCGTTTGGTTCATGCTACTAAGAATAAATGAAGTGGTGTACATTTCATCTCGGAAATCCATGTCCGATTCGTCCGTCTTGCGTTTGGTCGTCTTAAAATAGTTGCCACGAATAAACGTAACGACCATATCCTTTTCGTACGGGTGGTCTTCAACCATTTTTAAGGCGATACGCTGCATGTTTGTTTTCCAGTCACTAACTTCGTCTGCTTGAAGTCCTTCATATAAGAGTCGTTGTGTATGATCTACTTGTCCTTCTTCTTGCGGTTGAAATTTAACTTCAAACAGCTTTTCATCAAGCTTTCCGCCTAAAACTTTTTTGAAATTGGCCAGAAACAATTCTTGTTGTTCCCGGTCTAACAAAGAAAATGAGCGGCTCTCTTCGTGATAGATTTCACTGCTTTCTTGTTGGATGTAGACATTATAAATTTCACCAATTTTCAGTAAATCTGTATCTAACTTAAATCGTTTGCGGATATCGGCTATCTCTTTTTTATTCATTGCTATTTCCAACTCCCTAACTAATAAACTCCATGTCATGACAAAAGAGCATCAAAGCGATAGGTTCGCTTTTGATACTCCCTTATTATAACAATGATTAGACAGTAACAAAAAGTGAAAAAGAAATGCCTACATTAACCTCAACTATTTGTTTTAACGTTTCATTTCAAATGCTCTCTGATGAAGTCCACGCATCTGCTCTGTCAGTTCAGAAGCAGGACCGTCGACAACTGTGTCTTTAATAACTTCTTCAATAGCTAACCTTCGAACACGCGATGAAGCGGTCGCACCCATTTCACTCAACCACTCAGCTGATTGCTGTGACGAGCTTGCATAGACGATTCTTCCTAAACCTACCAATCCGTGAGCTGCTGCACACATCGGACAATGTTCGCCTGACGTATAAACCGTCGCTGTGCTCCGTTCTTCCGGCGACAAGTGATTCGCGGCCCAGCGTGCAATCGCAAACTCCGGATGCTGGGTATGATCGCCGCCTGCTACGTGGTTATGGTCTTCAAAAAGAACGGCTCCCTCCACCGAAACAAGAATAGACCCATACGGCTCATCTCCTTTTTCAAGGGCGGTTTCCGCCAACTCTACACAACGTCGCAAATACGTTAAATCCTTTTCGGTAATCATCTTTACTCCCCCTTTTTGTTCGTAACACGTTAACTAGAAATTCCAACCGACGCGTTTTCGTACTGTGCATCGCTTAAGGCTTTGACGATAAAATGCGCAACATCCGCACGAGGAATTGATTTCGACTTATCCGGCACACCTGTCGTAGCTTCTTTGTACTGCCCTGTAAACGCGCCATTTGTTAATCCCATCGGTCGAACAATGGTAAAGGTCAGTCCGTGTTCTTGAATCAAATCTGTAGCTGCTCGGTGATCGATTAGCGGGTTCTTCAGCATCTTCATGATTAGCTTTCCACTGACACCTGTGAGTTCATTATGAACACCCGCAGATGCCGTGTAGACAATGCGCTTCACACCGTGGTCCTCCATGCCTATGACAATGTTTTTTGTCATCTCTTGAAGTTCTGTTGACTGCTTCATTCCTTGACTAGAGCCTAAGCACGATACAACTGCATCATGCCCTGCAATGGCTGCTGAAACTTCTGCTGTGTTAAAGGCATCTCCTTGGACAACAGTTAAATTCTCGTGTGTTACTTGTAACTTCGTTGGTGTTCGGACAAATGCCGTAACCTCAAATCCACTTTCTACTGCTTGCTTGACAACCGATTGACCTACGCCACCCGTAGCACCGAATACGATAATGTTCATTGCGTTTCACCCTACTTTCTTATGATTGGTATACCCTTTTTTCATTTAAAAATCAATCTATCTTAACTGTCTAAAAAAATGCACACCGCGTTCAGGATTCTGACACCGGCTCACAAGCTTTTAAAAATAGCTCGTATCGCCAAGTCCTTTATACATTCTCGCCCACGATTCAAAAAACAGACGGAGAAAAAGAACATCTTTTTCTCCGTCTGCTTTATTTTAGCGGCGTATGGGACAGATCCTTAACTAAAAAGACATGACCTTAAAAAATAACGTCAACTACACCTACTGAAGTCGTTCTGAAATAACCTTTACTGCCTTCACAAACTCTGCAACGAATGCTTTGCGGTTAACGCTGTGAAGAACATGCACATTTGGCGTTTTCCCTGAACGATTCGTATAGTCAACGACTGTCGCACCTGCTGCTAGTCCTTCTAAAGCGACTTCTACAAAGCAGTCCTGACCTTCGAAAAACTCCGGTTTCAATAAATACATAACGGCGCAAACATCATGGAAATGCAGCACTTGATCGTAATTTTCTTCATGGAAAGAGGTTCTCTTGATGACATCCAAATAATACGTCACCAGATGATAAGCTTTCTCCGCAAACTCCGTACCAATGTTTAAAATGCTTTTTGCTTCGTCGATTGTGACAAACGCTTTATGAGTGACGTCTAATCCACTCATGACAACCGGTACACCCGAACGGAACACAATCTCTACTGCGTGTGGATCGACGTACGCATTAAACTCCGCAGTAGGTGACATATTACCTCCTACTGCCGCTCCACCCATCCAGGAAATCCGCTCAATTTTTGGTTTTACTTCAGGGTGCGCAAGCAATAACGCCGCCACATTGGTTAGGGGTCCTGTTGCAACAATGGTGATTTTCTCATCACTCGCCATAATCGTTTCCAGCATGGCTGTGACAGCTGGTCGTTTACTAACTGGTAAAGTCGGTGCTGGAAACTGCACATTGCCAAAGCCGCTTTCCCCGTGAATGTCTTCTGCTACTTCGAGTTCACGGAACATCGGCTGCTCCAATCCACGTGCAATTTCAACGTCGGCTCCGATATAACTTAAAAAAGAACGAGCGTTGTAATTTGTCTTGTCTTGAGAGATATTTCCTGAACACGTGGTAACAAGTCGTACGTCCAGTGTTTCACGATTAGCAAATGCTAAAGTTAGCATCATTGCGTCGTCGATTCCTGGGTCTGTATCGATGATGATTGGTAATCTTGTCATAGAGTGAGCCACCTTTACATTTTTAAGTATCGTTGCTTGCAGGAACGCTTTAGTTACTTAATTTGCGGTAAATTTTTAGTAACTGATCTCGTTCTTCAGTGGTTAGGGTTTCAAATAATTTTTTTCGCAAAGTAACACCTTCTTTGTTAGCTCTTTTGACCATCTCTACCCCTTTATCTGTAATGGATAAAATAATCATTCGACGATCGGATTCAGACGTTGTTCGGACGGCTAACTTTTTACTGATCAACTTTTCTGCCAAATGGGTAATCGTTGGAGGAGTTAAGCCTACTTCTTTGGCAATATCCGAAGGAGAGCTTTTTCCGTGTACCATCAAATGAGCGAGCACCAAAATGTGAGAAACCCCCAAGTCTTCATTAAATGATTTGTTCCACTGAACAATTAAGTTATCGGTTACTTTATCCATATTGTGTATAATTTCGAAAATAGTTTGTTCACTCATGCTAATGAATCCCTGCTTTCTACTAAATAAGAGCCCCTATTGGCTAGGGGCTCTTATTATACATATTTTAGGCGCAACTTGAAACAAGCATACCATAAAGAGAAGACCTATCCGGAAAAAATATTCCATATCCTCTCCACTTATTTATTTTTTCCAAGCACCGGCTGCTAGTAGTTTTTCTTTTCCTTTGAAAGCGTATAGAACTGCTACAATCGCGAGCACTAACATGACAAGAATGGTATACAATCCACCTGAGTAGCTGCCTGTAAATTGGAAGATGTATCCGTAAGCAGGTAAGGCAACGATTGCAGCAATCGCCAATCCTAGTGAAGCAGTAGAGTAAATTTGGCTGTAGTCTTTATTACCAAACAAACTTTGTGTCAATGATGGCGTCAGCGTTCCAATGCCACTTGTTACAAAAGCAAACAACACAAGTGCAACAAAAATAACGGTAGCGCTTGAAGTCACAAACAATAACAGTGAAATCGAAATCAATCCTAAGCCCATCGTCATAATGGTCGTGTTTCGAGATCCAATTTTATCGTTTAACATTCCGATAATAATTGCACCCAATACCACACCTAACATATAAACACCCATTGCGGTTCCTGCAAATTCTTGTGTAAAGCCTTTATCGACAATATACGATGGAATGTGCATCATAAAGCTCGCAACGGAAGTAATAAGGAAGAAAAACAGCATCAATGCATAAAACGAAGACGATTTTTTCGCATCGCTCATCGCAATTCCTTCGTTTTGTGTTTCACTTGAAGATCCTTGGTCGGCGATTTCCGTGTCCGTCATGCCGTAAGGATACAAGCCTTTGTTTTGAGATAATTTTTTAATAAGAAGGAGCGTAACGGGAATCACGACAATGATTGCTGTAATCCCTACTGCCATATACCCGTATCTCCAGCCTTGGTTGACGATTAATGAACCAATAACAGGCTGTGCAAATGCACCGATTAACCCGCCAGTTGCTGTCAAAATGCCCAGTGCCAATCCGTTATTTTTTCTAAACCATTGGTTGATTAAAACCGGTCCTGCTATAACGTTAATAAAAATAGCACCAAACGCTAATGGAACAGCCAAAATATACCAGCCCCATACTGAATTCATCAGTCCGAACGCCGCAAACGAACCACCTTGTAAAATAATCGCGACAATCAACAATAAACGAATATCGTATTTCGCCATTAACTTACCCGCAACAGGTAGTAATATAATCGTAACAACTGCAGATATACTCATGTACAAGGTTAAATCACCAATACCAATACCCAACTCTTTTGAAACAGGTGTTAAGAACAGACCGGACGAGTTATTGACTACCCCTTTACCAAACGCGACGATGATACAAAGACCAATCAGCACCAACCAAGCTGCATGAATTTTACTTTTACTTGCTTTTACTTTTTCTTCTGGCTTGACCGTTGTATTAACCATTCATCTGCTCCTTAAAATCGGGAATGGTCGGATTGCTTAAATAATGTCCGCCTTCCACTTTAATCGTTTGACCGGTAATAAATTTCGATTCATCTGATGCTAGGAATAATACCGTATTTCCAATATCGTCTGGCTCACCGTGGTAAGGTAACTGGTTGTATCTCATAAAGGTATCCAACAGTTCTGGAGACAAACTATTTTTAGCAGCTGGCGTTAAAATCAGTCCAGGCGCAACTGCGTTACACCGAATATTTTGCTTGCCGTATTGAGTGGCAATGTATTTTGTTAAGTTAATGACGCCCGCCTTTGATGCTCCGTATGCTGTACGAACAGAGTCGCCTGCAAATCCTGCCATAGACGTGGTATTAATAATTGCGCCGCCGCCATCTTTGATCATATGCGGAATCGCAAATCGGCTTCCTAGAAGCACGCTCTTCAAATTCAAGTCCATTAAGCGGTCCCATTCTTCAAGATCCAAGTTGACCACATCGATATCTTTTCTCAAGTTGGTTCCACCAACATTATTCACCAAGACATTGATTTTTCCGTACTGTTCGACCGTATACTCTACAGCTTCTTGAATCGAACTTTCTTTACTTGCATCCAGGAAGATCCCTAGCGCATTACCGCCTTGTTCGTTAATCTGTTTTGCTGCTTCTTGCGCGCCTTCTAGATTAAAGTCTGCAATGACGACTTTTGCGCCTTCTTTAGCTAATAAACTTGCAGATGAAAGCCCAATTCCAGAAGCGCCACCTGTTACTAATGCTACTTTGTTTTCTACCCTAGCCATTCCTTTTCCTCCTCTTCAAAATTAACGTAGTTTCATGCTACTGCCATCAACCAGCCATGTTTAACCGGTACTACTAACCACATCTTTACTGGCCAAGAAAACGGCTGCTGTTCCGAATCGCCAATGCGACCAAGTAGAATAGTGTTCATCATGGCTTCGTACATTATTTGTGTGTTTGCAGCACTCACCATTTGTTGCACATTTTCTTTTGCAGATATATCTCTACTGAATAGAGCGCCTTTAGTGTACTGATTGATTTCGGCTACAGTTTCTTGACTTTTTCTTCATTGATACCGACAAGTGCAAATCGTGCTCCTTCTTTTGCTATTGCAAGCGCAATGATTTTGCCAATCTCTGAAGCGCCACCGATAGTAATCCCAATTTCTCCTGCTAATTTCATAATAATGCATCATTTCCTTGCAAAATACTTAGATATCTAAATATTTGACATCTAAATATTATCAGCAGCCTATATATATTACAACATAATTATTTTATTTCAAGATATCGTGCAATTTTTTGGCATAGAGAAGTTTTTTATGGATTACACTCTTGTAAAAAACACGCGATTTTGGGTTCAAGCGAATCGTCTAGTTAAATTCAGTAACGTTAAAAAAGACGATTCCCTCTTGAACGGAATCGTCTTTTCGGTATCAAATTTTTCATGTCCTTCTCTGCCTCAGTCTTCTAACAGTTCGACCATTGCGGTATAGCCTTTTTCTTTCGCGTAATCGAGTGCTGTTTTACCCGAGTTGTCCCGAAGTTCTTTATTGGCATGAAATGTGATCAATTCCTGTACAATTTGCTGATAGATTTCTGAACCATCCGTCAGAGCGACTGCTTCAATCAATGCGGTATAGCCAAAATTATTTTGATGATCGATATTTACGCTACCGTCTTCTAACAGTAGCTTAACATTGTCTAAATGGCCTTTTTCAGCAGCCGGTATTAATGTATTGCCACCATAGCGATTCACAATTGTTTGATTGGGCTCGGCATGCTCCATCATATAAGCTAAAATTTCTGTTTTTCCTTGTGCACCTGCATATAGATAGGCACTATCTTGAATATTATCTTGTTGATTGATGTCTGCTCCCGCATCAATTAACAGTTTCGCGATTTCAATGTAATTGCTATGCGTCGCAATTAACAATGGCGTTTCTTTTTTCGTATTCGTTTCATTTAGTGGATACGACGGATCCTGTAAAATTTCTTGCACCTTTTTTACCTCGTTGTCTTCGACTGCTTGAATCAGTCCACCTGAGTATTGCTCCACATTGCTTTCCCCTTCCTGACTACATCCCGTGATTAGCAAGAACATGCTTGCGACAAGGCCTATAAAACGGTTCATGCAAAACCTCCCTTACGCGATACCACATTAGAAAACAGCAAAGTACCATTCAAGTAGTCTCTGCTTTATACTAATCATACTTACTGAAGGGGGCAGACACAATGTCCGAAATGGTCAATGATTTGAAAGAAGCGTTAATCGCGAAAGCCAAATGCCTATTTACGAGTTCGCTGTATCTGCTAAAGTACATGGCGATTGTTTTAGTGCCGCTATACATCATTTATTTAGTTCTGAATTAACGCACGTTTAAAGGCGAGTTCCTTTTGAGTAGAATCGCCTCAATGCTTCCTACGTCATTAAACCCATTGTATCAATCCAGGGTATTCTAAAATAAAATTCTGCAAGCCGTTTTAAATAGGTTAATTTGAAAGGGATTTGTTATCTTTTATTGAATTAGTTCCTATCATCATTTACCTCACTCGTTAGTTCCAAAACCGCTATTGCCTTCTTCCATCATCTAGTCCAAAACCTTTACCTCCTCCGACAAATTGGAACATGGAATTTCCGCTCCTTGTATAATTTTTTTGAAAGGTGGATGATTTCACAAAAAATCTTAGGCTGAATAAGAGTGTACCCCGCTTCGTTTCAAGGGAAATGTATAAATTTTCTCGCATATCTTAAACAAAATTTAAAATCTTAGGAGGGTAATCATGAATAACAGCCAGCCCGATTTTAATTCTGATTTTGCTCAACATTATGATTCTTTTATTCGTATAGCAGTGCCTGCTTATGACCAATTGTTTTCGATGGCGGACTCTTTTTTCTCCCTATCGAAAAAACCTTCTCCACATCTGCTGGTCGTTGGAGCCGGAGGAGGGGCCGAGCTGCTTTACTTTAGTCAAACTCACCCTAATTGGTTTCTAACCGGAGTTGATCCATCCGAACAAATGCTAAAAATTGCTTCGTATAAAATTCAGCAAGCAGGTACCGAAAATCGCGTTACCTTGCATCAAGGGTTTCTTCATGAATTGCCAACCGCCCCCAAATTCGACATGGCTACCTGTATTCTGGTTCTTCAATTTCTACCGGATGACCAGGCAAAGCTCAATTTGTTAACGAGCGTGGCTAATCGATTGGAACACGGGGATCCCTTTATTCTTGTGAGCATATATGGGGACAAGCAATCGATTGAATTCGAAAAAAATTTTACTGCGTGGAAAGAACGTTTTCGAAGTCATGGGATAAATCCTGAAAAGAGCGAGGATGTACAAAGAATTCTTAACATGCCTCTCATCTCCGAAGAACGGATACAAGAATTACTCGAAGAGGCCGGTTTTCAAAACATTGTTAACTTTTACTCTGCTTATCAAGTTGGCGGTTGGGTAGCTGAGTTGAAATGATGCATCTGCTTGCATTTCCCACCACTGCTCCGTTTCCTGAGAAATAAGTTATGTTTTGTGCTGATTATAGAAAAAAGGCAATACTCCTCATGCGATGGATTATTGCCTTTTTTCTTGGAGATTCAGATGGGATTCCTCACACATTTTTCGCAATAGGAAAGTGTTTGATGTTTTTCTTTCCCCATTCATCCATCATTAAAACGATTGGAATGAGGCTTTCTCCTAAAGTGGTTAGTGAATATTCTACTTTTGACGGAACTTCAGCAAATACTTCCCGGTGAACGACCCCGTCCTCCTCCAACTCTCTAATTTGAGTAGTCAGTACCTTATGCGAAATTTTGGGAAGCAGGCGGTTAATCTCACTAAAGCGCAAGACACCCTCTGTTCCCAAATAGTAAATAATAATAATTTTCCACTTGCCGCTAATAATCGATAAGGTCAGTTCCTTTTCACAATTAAATTCGCCACTCTCAATTTCCCTTTTTATTGCTGACCGCAGATCACTCATGAAACTGCCTCCTTCTTCCATTTCCTTCTGAAAGTATCCTTTAGGTAACCTTCTCACAAAAAAGTGCGTTCTTCCATTAAAAAGAATTATAATTTAGAATATAGAGAATACTTAATATAAATAGTAAAATTTTGTCCCTTCTTCGATGCTGCCCTGGTGTAAAGATGTGATCTTTATCTGTACAAAATTAGATAGGAGCTGACAGAAATGGCAGGAAACAGAGCGGTTGTATACAGAGGTACTGGAACGGTAACAGTTGAAGATATAAGCTACCCTGAATTAATCATTAGAGATGGTCCCGGGGTAAATCCATTGAATGTCGGGCGTAAATGTGAACATGGAGTGGTGGTAAAAGTCGTTACCACCAATATTTGCGGAAGTGATCAACACATGGTGCGTGGCCGGACAACAGCTCCTGAAGGCCTTGTACTCGGTCATGAAATTACAGGAGAAGTCATTGAAGTCGGTCGTGATGTGGAATTTATCAAAAAAGGTGACCTGGTGTCGGTACCATTTAATATTGCTTGTGGCCGCTGCCGCAGCTGTAAAGAGCAAGACACTCATATTTGTGAGAACGTCAACCCAGATCGTCCCGGTTCTGCTTATGGCTATGTAGACATGGGTGGATGGGTCGGCGGGCAATCGGAATACGTGATGGTCCCTTATGCAGATTTTCAGTTGCTGAAATTCCCGGATAAAGATCAAGCGATGGATAAAATACTTGATTTAACGATGCTTTCCGATATTTTCCCGACGGGCTACCACGGCGCTGTGAGTGCGGGTGTGAAACCAGGAGCTACTGTCTATGTTGCCGGGGCTGGTCCTGTCGGTTTAGCCGCTGCCCACTCTGCCCAGCTACTGGGTGCATCTGTTGTTATCGTAGGGGACTTAAACAAAGAACGCCTTGCACAGGCCCATAGTTTCGGCTGTGAAACGGTCAATCTTCGTGAACACGCAAACCTTGCGGAACAAATTGCTCAAATTCTAGGCGTCCCAGAAGTGGATTGCGCGATTGATTGTGTAGGTTTTGAAGCTAGTGGACATGGCGAGGGAGCTGGTGAAGCACCGGCTACTGTATTAAATTCCATTATGGAAGTTACGCGTGCAGGCGGACGTCTTGGTATACCTGGACTCTATGTAACCGGTGATCCAGGCGCTGCCGACCAAGACGCTCAAAATGGAACCTTGAAGGTGCGCTTAGGACTTGGCTGGGCAAAAGCTCATACGTTTGTAACGGGCCAAACTCCGGTTATGAGGTACCATCGTGACTTGATGAAGTCGATTTTAAGCGGCAAAGCACAAATTGCCAAAGCGGTAAACGCAACGGTCATTACGTTAGATCAATCACCAGAGGCATACGCTGAATTTGACCAAGGGGCTTCCAAGAAATTTGTTATTGATCCTCATGGGCATTTTAAAAAGTAAGTTGCTTGCTCCTGTGCTTATGGAAAAACAGCGAGGCTCATTTCCTTTTGAATGATGCGTGTTTGGCTAGTAGATTCCCCAGAACCAAGCATTAATATTTTGATATAAAAAAGCTCTAGGATGATGATCCTAGCGCTTTTGCGAAGTTGCGTTACTAAAAAGTCTACTAGCTCTTTATAGAACTAATCTGTCCTTGCTTAATTCAATTTTAAGCTGAACAAAGACACCGCAAGTTCAAAATAATCATAACTGTATACATGAAAAACACCTGCCTCAGACTTCTATGTAAGAAGAAAAAGGCAGGTGTTTTCTAAAATCTAATTGTAATACAGGTTCTCAGTTGGATAGATCGAATCATTGGTGATGTCGATTCCAAGCTTCTTAAAAGTCTGTTCGTTTTCTCTATTCAATATGACCGTGGAATGAGCTTGGGTGTCTTTTAAATTTGGCAATTGCTTATAAGCCAGCTCAGAAGTAGGATTGGTGACCGCACTGATTGCCAGTGCAATGAGCACTTCATTGGCGCTTAATGTTGGGACACGGCTGTTCAAGTCATCCGTTTTCAACCGTTGAATCGTCTGTAAAATCATCGGCGACAACAAATTAATTTCATCGGAAATATTGGTCAATTTCTTCAACCCATTCAGAATCGCGGCTGCCGAAGCATCCATCAAAGTTGTCGTTCGACCGGTGATTATCTCGCCATTCGGCAGTTCTATCGCAATTACGGCTTGTAGATTCGTGCTGTCAATTTGCTCTTGGATTGCTTTCGCATAATTACGGGCCGGCAATACAGGTATCCGATCCTCTTTCTTTAAATCGGTCTCTTCCAGAATCACTTGCATGTGGCTTACACTGTCTTCATCGGCAAGCCCTTTTTTATAGTCATTCTCTACGACGAAACTGCGCCGAATGATTTCCTGCTTGGCAGCTTCCTGGACAACCCGATCGTCGGTGATGCCCGATTTCAGACGATTGACCCCCATATCAGTTGGTGAGCTATAAACAGACGCTTTACCGGTAATCCTTTCGATAATCCGTTTGATGACAGGAAACGTCTCAATATCACGATTGTAATTGATCGCTACTTTTTCATATGCTTCATAGTGATAATTATCAATCATATTTACGTCTTTCAAATCGACGGTAGCCGCTTCATAAGCGATGTTTACCGGATGCTTTAACGGCAAATTCCAAACCGGAAACGTCTCAAACTTGGCATAGCCCACTTCATTTCCAAGTTTATTCTCATGGTACATTTGGTTAAGGCAGGTGGCAAGCTTTCCGCTACCTGGGCCAGGGCCCGTCACTACCACGATTGGCTTTATCGTTTTAATATAAGGGTTTGTCACAAATCCCTCTTCCCCAAGGACCGCGTCCACGTTTGTCGGATAACCTTCGATTTCACGGTGAATACAGACGCTAATTCCACTTCTCTCAAGCTTAGTCATAAATACTTTGACTGTTGGTTGCCCTCGATAACGAGTGATTAAGACACTGTTGACAGAAATGCCATATGCCCGATATTCGTCAATTAAGCGCAAGACATCTTGGTCATACGTGATGCCGTAATCTTCACGGACTTTGTTTCGTTCGATGTCTCCAGCGTAGACACAGATGATGATTTCCGCCTTTTCTTTCAGTGTATGCAATAGTTTGATTTTGGCATCTTCATCAAACCCAGGCAAGACACGCTTGGCATGTTTGTCGCCTATCAATTTTCCGCCAAATTCCAAGTAAAGTTTATCGTACTGCTGTACCCGTTCTAGAATGTAGGCTGATTGTTCTTGTAAATATTTCTCTGAATCAAATCCAAGTTTTTTCATTAATTTTGGTCCCGCTTTCTTTGCTGCAAGCTTTCTCTTAACGCAATAGATAAAAACGCCTTAAGTGAAAATCCTAGCTAAAATTCATCTTCTACCATTATATAGCTTTTAAAAAAAAGAGAAAGGAAAATTGCCTCGGTCCGTTCGATGATTGAGTGATTTTAATAAGCGCAGTCATAACCTTATCATCCATGTATTCAAACAAAATAACGAAATTTAGACCCGTATTTAGCAAATCCAAATAGCCTAAACTTTATTTCCTTTTGATGGTTTTCAATAACTGAATTGTTTTTAGCGTTTGAATAAAACATGGATAAGTTAGCGTTTGGTAATGATATAAACCTCATTTACTTATGATATGGCTCACCATAACATTGGATAGGGTAAACAAATAAATTTTAAAGAGAGGCAGTTATCCACTGCCTCTCTTTAAAATTCTAAATCTATTTTATTAAAATATCCGTTCTAACTAATCTAATAAAAAATTTCAGTATAGACACGACCTCTTATTGTGCAAGGAATTACAATTAAGTGATTTTTTATGATTAATTCCCATATTAGTTATCTTAGAATTTAATTTCACTAACTCACTCTTCTTAATCAGGAGCTTTGTCTTTACCTTCTTCGCTAGCTTTTTTCATTATTGTTTCTAATTCTTCCTTTCTTTTTTTATCTATGTAGTATGCTTGAGCAGTTTTCCCAATGGCATATGTGCCAGAAAAAGCTATCGTACTACTCACTACACTTCCTGTCCCCGGTATAACTAAATTAAGAAACTTACTCCCTTGTTGAGCTAAAGTTCTTAAACCATACCCCAATATTCCAACTCCACCAATACTAAGTAAAAACTCTTTTGCACTTTCCTTATCGATGTCAGCGCCACTTAAATAAGCAATAAATGTAACTAATATCAACTGTAAAGGAACAAGTATAACAATATCACTGAATGGAATGGGGCTCAGTGCTATAGTAGTACTTGCAATAGCAAAGCTGTTAACAAGAATGTTCGAAATTTTTCTTACTGCTTTGTCGATTCTTGTTGTCATCATTAAATAAATAGAAGCTCGAAAATCTATATTACTTTCTAAAAAATCTATCAGTTCATCCATATTGTATCTTCCATCAAAATCAATATGCAGATCTTGTTGTTCTTCTTCGCTTAATAAGTGCGGATCTTCTCTGTCCCATTCTATATATGTCGAAACTGGTATCACCGTTGAACTATCTACCTTTAAATTTTTTAATAAGTTTTCCATCTGTTGCTTTTTATCTTCTATATTTCTTAATTTTGAACTTGTATACTTGTCAGGTTCCTTTATTCTCGATGGTTCTAAATCATCTACGTGTGTCAATACAGTAACTAACGGAATTTTAATGCCGATTTCTTCATATACATTTTTTATATAATTTACATCTTCATCCATTCTTGCGCGTTGTGTAGCATCGGATAGGAAAAGAACAGCATCTGGATCGAAATCTTCTATTGCTTTTTTTAAATCTTCTTCTGCTGTTGTTTCTCTTTCATTTGAAGATTCCGCAATACCTCTTGTATCTATTACTTCAAATAGAATATCTCCGTCAGCCTCATAGTTATACCTGCTCAGTTGAGTAGTTCCGATTTCTACAGGACTTGTCTTTGCTATGTACTTACCAAAAATCGCATTAATTAGACTGCTCTTTCCTACCCCTGTTCTTCCTACCATAATAAGTCTTGGCGGTCTTCTTTCTTTTATTCCTGAGATGACTTCCTTTATTTCTTTATTATTGAATATGACCTTTTTTACTTGCTCTTTCGCACCTTTTGGTAATTTAACTGGAAGAGAGTCTATTAATTCATCTAAGTTATCATATAAATTTATTATTCTGCTCAACCTGAGTTCTAACATTTTTTTATCTAGCATCTCTTAAATCCTCCAATGAAGTTCTCTGTATTTGTTACACTGCCATACAATAATATCTGTATAAAATATGTGGCTATATATAATAATAACGATTTTATGACTTTTATTTGTTTTCAGTATTGATGTGTGGCCTGAATTCTACTCCCCGACTGCTTATTAGATATGGGGATACAAGTATCCATCTCACTCAGTATTGCCATCTTAATTTGGAACTGGTCATACTTCTATTTAATTAATATCATTCTCTTCGTTGTCCCCATCTCCTCTACAAGATAAACATAGATTTCCATTCATGAAATCTCTATTATAAAAATCTCCACATTCGAGACAACGGATTTCCTCAAAACTTTCATTCATCGATATAACCTCCTATTATTCCACTTAAGTTTTTTAATTTTTTCTTACTAATAAATCCTTTTATAAGTAAGGTACCTTAACCTTTTACAAGGTAGAAAGTTACTTAATTAGTATGATTTTTTTAACGAGACTTGCTGACTAAGACCTAACTTTACATTGAGTCACAAGTAGATACTTGAGCTATAATGTAAATTCAGCTATCTAATCACTAACTCAAGATCTATTATATATTGGGATACTACAATCTATTGTTGATTAAATAAGTTAATCAACATAACAAATATAATTTAACTACTGATTCCATTTCAATAATTCCTTTTTTCTGACTATACCTTAGATAAGATATTATATATATCTTTTTTGTAAAAATATACTAAAATTAACCCTAATATACTCTTTGTGTTAAAAATTAGACAGATATTAATTATATTTGTATACGAAGAGTCAGTGGATAATCGCATTGAACATTAACTTTGAACGCGCAAACAATAGGATTTAAAAAAGATGACTCCGGCTTAATGCCGAGGTCATCTCATAGCAGTCTAGCTGCAGGGTATACTATTGTATAAACGGTTTATTAAATGAGAATCTGCATTTATATCTGTTCTTTTATATTATAGCTACTGTTTCATTTTCTATTTAAAGAGAGATTTTTAAGTTAAACATTTGCATATTGCCATTTACTCATTAAAATTCAAAATACTACCTTAATACAAAGGTTTATTGATTTTTTTCTGTTTCAATTTTCCCTAACAGTTCACTTCTTCTATCTTTATCACATAACCATCACATAAGAAAACACTTTAATTTTAGTACTTAGAGCTGTTCTTTTTTCTCTTTATCACATAACCATCACATAAGGAATTACCTTTAACATCAATGCTTAGAGCTGTTCTTTCTTTTCTCTATCACATAACCATCACATAAGAAAACACTTTAATTTTAGTACTTAGAGCTGTTCTTTTTTCTCTTTATCACATAACCATCACATAAGAAATTGTCTTTAACATCAATACAGAGAGTTTGTTCTTTCTTCACCTCATAACGTAACCGGTCACATAAGAAAATAAGTTACTAATTTACATCTTAATAAATAAACTTATCCCCAAAAAGGTACATATTTAGCATGTCTCTTAGAATTACTATCTGGATCATAAGGCTTTATCAGCCCTTCGCCTATAGTATCGTTTATTATTCGGGAGACAATAGAATAGTTTTGTTGTCGTACATTCAATCGTTCTCTCAAGCTCTGATTTGTCATATTTTCGGAAGAGATATGCTTTAGGCAACAATGTTGATAACAGGCTCTTATCTTGTCATCTCTATTCATATCGTTGAGATTTTTGTAAGCATACAAAGTGACCTGCATTGCATTTTCATTCTCTGTAAATTTGGGCGCAGGCAGTTGATACTCTTCTGCTAAATTAACTATTTTATCAATACCACTGCCTCTTTCCTCACAAATATTAAGCCTTCTCATAAAATAGGCTAATTGTTCATTTCTAGATTGAGGTCGATGGTCAATTAAGCGAAGAGTACTCATCAGTGGCTTACCTGGGTTACTAATTTCAATCCTATCAGAGAAAATTTCAATCATGGGACCTGTACCACGCTCATGAAAGTCTTGATGGATTAATGCGTTAGCTACTGCCTCTCTAATAGCTAATTCAGGATACATTTTCACTTCTTTTCTAAAGGCTGCCCCTATCTCTTCATTAGTAGGAAGTTGGTCATTAATATAGCTGATCAATCCTTCGAAGCCTAAGGCGTATCCTTTGCCATCGGCCTGTTCTTTAACAGTATGGAGGCGATTTTTTCCTTTATAAATAATTACTCTAATTGCCTTACGAATTAACTTGGGGAAATTTGTTAAATCTTTAGCAAAAAGAATAGCTCCCAAGTTTGTAACATTATAGCTCTTTCCAACTTTTTCAATCAATTTTTCCTCTTCAAATTTCTTTAGAATCCCATACTTATCGGTGGGAAGACTTACATTTAATAAACTAAAATAAGAAGGGTAATCTAACAATTTTAATACTTCATCTTCGTTGAGCGACCCTAATGCTTCCAGTTCTTCAAAAGGTTGATTATTAGTTTTAGTCCAAATTTTTCTTTCCTTATCCGGATAGTGCGATAAATTGTTTTTATAAGAACCAACTCTAATATAAGCAGTACCATCAAAAGAAATAGGTCTGCTTATTGCAGCGTCAATTTTAATGATTGCTAATTCAAATCCATTGTAGTCAAACTCAAAAAATTCGAAATCTGTTTTGGGAGAAAGTTTAATTGAGAGCCAACTTTCTAATTCTTGTTGTTTATGTTTGGTAGCTGAAGGTTTAAACGCAGTACCTACTACTTCTTGATCGTCATTTATACCATATACCAGGTAACCAAATTTTTGTTCATGTAGACAAGCAGAGTTAGCGAGCGCTGATATATATTCTCCAATCAGCGATGGTTGATCATTATTTACTTTGAACTCAACTATTTCTGTTTCTTTTGGCAGTTCTAAAAACCACTCAACTAAATTATATAATCCCTCTTTATTCAAGCGTTCACCTTCTTAGTCAATTTGTCGATAACTGATGTAAATTATTTATTTAGACAACGCTTATAATATACTTCTAGCTTAGTATATCATTATATGCTTCAATACTTTAAATCCGTCTAAACGACTTTACTAAGAAAGTTTTAGAAGGTATACCAGTTATCGAAAATAAAGCAGTACCTATTGGATAAAATGACATTTTCAAGCTTTATACTCTTATTTAGAGTTAGTAATACAATTGATATTCGTATTCTATGTACAGGAGGTTTCTTATGAATAGATTAAAAACTTTAGAGGCTATAAAAAAAGACATTGAAGAGCTTCAAGCTTACGTAAATTTGGTGGAGAATTATCCAACGGAAACGTTAGAGAATAGGATCATTAAAACCTATGCTTGTACCAATAGTCTTGCCAAGGTATTAGCAGATGTTAATGCTCAACTGGAAAAGAACGAATCTCCATTAGTCGACCATTCTTTTATTACTAATTTCATTAAAAGTCCTCCTATTGACAAATTGCATAGACTTGTCAGAACCAATTACTTATCAAAAACTAAGCACAACCATAAAAAAATTAACTCTATTTAATATACGAGTTCCTTTACCCATCTTATCCTCACGAGAAGCAAGGATACTAAGTGATGTAAATAATACCATTAAAATCAAGATTTAAGTTGATTCAGTAATATGACGAGGAGATTAATTAACATGGACAAACAGAATGCATTAGTCGTTGATACAAACATACTTATAGATTTTCTAGAGCCTGGTAAATATTCGGAAGATAGCTTTTACACCTTCCTAATGCGTTTAAATGGATTTACTCATCTAATGTTACCGCAACAAGTTCTAGCTGAGTGGAATCACCTTAAAAATAATAAGATTCAGCAATACGAAGACCAAATTCTTTTAGATTTCATAAAATATAATGACCTCCTTAAATATGTACCAGAACAACATCAAAAGGAAGAATTATTACATCAACTAAATACTATTAGAAAAATTTCTTTGAGAGCCTATCGCTATACTTATGCAGTAAGAGCAAAACACATCGACAGAATTATTAATAGTTTTGCTGTAATTATTGAAAGAAATCCTGATATAGACCGTTTAGTTGTAGACTTTGCAATAGAGCAACAACCTCCATTCTTTTCCATGGAGCTAAAGAAAGATAACACGAACAAGAAATCAAGCAAAAATGAAAGTACAGATGCCGTGATTTTCTTTACAATCATTGACTACTTAAAAAAACATCGCAACAATTATAATAAGGTAGCCTTCCTATCATGTAATTCAAAAGACTTCAGTGAACCAAACAACCCTAGCAAAATACATTCAAATTTAGAAAAATATATTGAAGAGGTCGAAGTTGAGTTTTTTAACAACTTAAAAGCAGCACAGAAACTACTCAAATATAATGATACGGAAGAAGCTTCTTACAAAAATCTGGTAAAAATAATTGTCACTTCTAATGCTGATAGGTATCAATATCTGACCGATGAATATTTTTGTGATTGTAAAAATCCAGATTGTGATAATGAAGTACATATTAATTCAGATTCAATTTTGATGGGTCAATATTATCACTTAAGGTGTCCTAAGTGTGAATACACTTGGGATACTGGTGATCATATATCGACTAGTATGGATTACTAAAAATATTCATATAAAAATATAATCTTATAAAAATAAGTTATATTTCTATTCCCAAGCTTACATTATGCTTTGTATTAGTTCCTTCAAGTATCATCTCATCACTCTTTTAAAATTATTCAATAATTGAAAAAAAAGAGAACTACGGCTCAATATATCTGTCCTGATATATTTTTGAAAGATCAGTAAGACTGTTCCCGTTTGCAATGGGGAAAATATCAATCATTGCTGGAGTAATAAAATCCTTATTAATTTTCCAGCCATCCTTAAATTGTTCAATTGGAATGATTGTTTCCGGATGGGCCGCAATTCTAAAAATATGAGGATGAAAAAATTCTATATATTTAGTTCCTTCTTGGTTATGGTAAACAGATGGAACAGGAGCTATCAGATTGATATCAAGATAAAAAATTAGTCGTTTTTCCCGTTTGTTTGCTGGTTGATTGTATATATCTACAAAGGACAACTGTGTTTCATCATCAGTTCTAAAAGCTGCTTGAGATATATCACGCATTGCAACAGCAAACAAATCACTTTCATATTTGAGTTCAGGTAGGTCAGTGAAATATGTAAAGCGGGTTGTATTTAACTCTCTGGTACTCCCTTGAAGGTCGTAAGGAGATGACCAAATGGATTTACTATTTGTTATTCCTTCATGACCGGAAATTGAAGTATGGTGAAACAGCCTTAGATAAGCGTGGTTTAAAATACTTATGTGTGGCACTTCTATCCGATTAAGTGGCTTAGAAACTGAAATAGTACAGTCAGCAATATGCAATTTATTCTTTTCGATATTATCTTTGATTCGAACTTTAATTATGGCTCCCGTTTGGTAATCGAGGTTGCATCGCACATTCCATTGATGTACTTCTTCAGTTTGCAGCTCAAGAACAAAATCTAAGGTTTTGGGTCTAAGAAAACGTCCATTTATCTCAATACCATATAAATAAAAATTTCGAAAGGCATTCCATTCCCTTCTTGGAGTCGATAATAAAGCAAAATATACCTTGCCAGAGTATTCCTCTTGATACCTATTATCTACAGAAAACTCACTTTGCCGCACTGAAGGGTTTTTCCTTCTAGTTGATGAAAGAAATGAACCACAGCAATTAATAGGATTTAAGCTACTCCCGCAAAGGCACTCTATAGAAAGATTATTTGATAACTCAGAAATTTTCTTTATATTTAGATGACATTTTTTATATTTCTTTCCACTGCCGCAAGGGCATAACTCATTTCTCCCAATCCTAGACATTTTTCTCCTCCTTATTACTTTTTAATCATAATTATTTACAAAATATAAAATGCTTTGTCATAGATTGTAATTAAAGATAACAAAATATCACCAGGTTTTTGAAATTTTAAAGCGTTCTTCTCTGTTTATCTATAATTTCTCCAGCACCAACTACTCACCTTCAAATTTATATCCCTCGACAGATTGTGTGAATTAACATTTCCCGTAGGTATTTCCAAGCCAAGCTACTGCAAATTATCCTCTACTTTGTCATATATCTATTTTTAATTTATAATACAGATGAATCAGATCGCAACCTAGAAAGAGGCGACACAAAAATGCCTAAACTGGTATATGGTACAACAACGATTGATTACACCCTTGAATATCTAGAAAAGAAAACGGATATATCTGTCACAGTCGAATGGCTGGATGGAGTAAACGTAATGGCTCCTACAGGAATCACTGAAGAAACCTTGCAGCATGCTTTATATAAAAAAGCACCATGGATATTACGGAAGTGGAACGAACTTAGTGAAATAAACGGAAACGTGCCAGTGAAAGAATTCTGCAGCGGAGAAAAGTTCGCTTACTTAGGCCGCCAATATCGATTGAAGGTCATAAAAGGAACAGAAGTGGCAGCACCTTCTCTTCACTACTCACAAGGGAAATTTATTGCGAAAGTATCTTCCTCACTTTCCCCTTTGGAAAAGAGAGATCTAATGAACAAACAGTTCAAGCAGTGGTACATTAAAAATGGAGAAAAGAAAGTAAAGGAAAGAGCCGAAATCTATTCTTCTAAGATGTTAGTAAAACCATCTAAAATCGCCCTAAAAGAACAGAAAATGCGCTGGGGAACTTGCACCCCTACTGATGCCATCTACTTAAACTGGCGGCTTGTAATGGCTCCTATAGCGATCATCGACTACGTACTTGTCCATGAACTTGCCCATATCAAACACCCTAACCATTCACAGGAATTTTGGCGGTTTGTGGCCTCTATTTTGCCTGACTATGAACAACGGAAAGAGTGGCTACGGGTGAACGGCCCACTGCTTACTCTCTGAATCAAAAAGAAGCGTATTTTATTACCCGTAATGAATTCTTGCCAAATCCATCATTTGCTGGGTAATCCCTTCTAACTTATCCATCGGAAAACGGCTGGCCCGCAGGTGCTTCTTGATTTCTCTTCGCATCTGCCGCTGAACTTCCTCTTTTTCCTTCCATTCCACCACCGCCTGCTGTTGAATGACGGCTGTGATGATTTCGGTCAAGTCCTTCGCCGCCTGTTCTTCTCCAGGCAACTCTGTTTCCAGCAGTTGATAAAACGGAAATTGTTCTTTTTCAAGACCATGTGCTTCACTTATCTCTGCGACATTCCGAAGCTCCCCAATCATTGCATTAAACCCTTCGATCAAATCTTGAATTTCCATCTGTTTGTCTTTTCTTGCCTGAATCAGCTGTTCGAGTCTCTCCCTTAACGAAGTATAGAACACAGGATTCTCATCAATCTTGATTTTGATTTCATGCTTGATCGCATGTTCCATCTCAGAGGCTTTGGCTTCCTCGGACTGCGTCTTCTTCAATTCTTCGTCAAACCCATTGGATAAGATATTGATCGGGTCGTGTACCATTTGTATCGAGGAAGCCCGCAAATGTTCGGCAATCAGCCGCTTCACCTTTTCGCCGCAATCCGATATGTCCGTCAATTCCTCACGGTAGCGGGACTTTGTCAACTGCTGGACTTTTCCTAAAAACTTCAAATCTGCAATATACGGCTGTGCTTTCGGATTCGGCATAATCATGTCCATGCTTTGGGCAAATCGCTTGAACGCAGTATCAAACTCATGTCGGACGTCTTCTGGCTCCAGCACCTGAATGCACGCTTCCACATTCCCTTTATTGATGTAATCAAAGTAATGCATGGCGGTACGGTGACGGGACTGGAGCCTGGGGATTTCACTGTCGATCGGCAAAAGCGCTCCCCTAATGTCTTGCTTGGTAAAGATGCCAAGCGCCTGTTCCAAAAACTTCGACACACCGAAATAATCGACAATCAGTCCATATGTCTTGTTTTTGTAAGTTCTATTGGTCCGCGCAATCGCTTGAAGAAGGTTATGCTCTTTCACTGGCTTATCCAGATACATCACCTGTTCAATCGGCGCATCGAACCCCGTCAGCAACTTATCACAAACAATCAACACCGACAATTTATCTTCCTCCATCGGTTTCTTGAACCGTTCAATCAGCTGTTTCTCTTGTTCTTTTGTTATATGGTGACTTTTGAGTGGCTCTTGGTCGTTATGCGCAGCCGAAAAGATCACGGCAGATTCGATGTCACTCAAGTCGTCCAGCTTCTGCTTGTATAGAACAGCTGCTTCCCTCGTGACCGCAACGATCTGTGCTTTAAAACCGTTGGGCTGGATGTGCGTTTCGTAATGTTTGATCAAATCCAGGACAATCTGTTCGATGCGCTGCGGGGAAGCAATGATCGCTTCTTCTTTGGCATATTTCTGCTTGATTCGTTCACGGTCCTCATCACTGTAGCTTCTGAAGTTACGGTCAAACAACTCATCCAACGTCTCGCCTTGTACATGAAGGTCCGTCATCCGTGACTCATAAAAAATTGAAACGGTCGCCCCATCCTCCACTGCCTGTTCAATCGTATACTTATCGATATAAGGTCCGAATGTCTTGGTCGTGCTTTTGTCTTCTTTATCAATGGGCGTCCCTGTAAAACCTAAGTAACAGGCATTCGGCAAAGCTGTGCGCATATTGGTAGCCAGACCTTTATACTGGCTTCTGTGGCTCTCATCCACCATCACAAAGATGTTTTTCGATTCTGATAGGAGTGGATAACCCCCTTCCTGCCGGTCTTCCTGAAACTTTTGGACAAGCGTCATCACTGTGGAACCCGGACCCTGCTGCAACAAGGTTTTTAACTGAGATACGCCTGCAGCTTGTCTGGGATTCGGGAAGCCGCAGCGCCTAAACGTATTCGAAATCTGTTCATCCAGATCTTTACGGTCGGTGACAATTACCACAGTCGGGTTTTCCAACGCTTCGATGCGGCGCAGTTTTACAGCAAGATATAGCATGGTCAGTGACTTGCCACTCCCTTGTGTATGCCAGACCACACCGCCTCGGTCTACAGGCGACTTCGCATGAAGAATGCGGTCGATTGCTTTATTGACGGCACGAAACTGCTGGTAGCGAGCCAGCTTCTTGATCACTTTTCCGTTTTCTGGCTCATAGACAATAAAGTTCTGAATCAGATCGAGCAGGTTCTTCTTTTCCAGCATTCCTGCCGCCAAGATATCCTGTGGTGTTGGGGTGTCGCTGATTTCGGCAGCTTTCAATGGATACGGATCTTTCCATTCGCCGAAGTGCTGTGCCTGCGCACCAATCGTTCCTGCCTTCGCACGGTCATTGCTTGTGGCAATCATCAACTGGTTGTAATGGAATAGCCGTTCTTTCTCTTCTTGATAGCGCCTGAGCTGCTTCACCGCCTGACCGATCTGTTCATCAACATGCAGGAGTGGGCTCTTGCATTCAATCACTACTAACGGTAATCCGTTAACGAATATCAGGAGATCGGGACGGACGGTTCCTCTGGCATCGGTAATCGAAAACTGGTCCACCACAAGGAATTCGTTATTTTTAGGACGGGCGAAATCTATGAGGCGCACCGTCTGATTCTTCTTCCCTTTACCTAGATCTTGTTGGATTGAGATGTAGTTGACCAATTCATAATGGAACTTCTCATTTGCTTCTATCAGACTCGTCGCTTCAATGTGCAGAACGGAACGGACTACTCTTTTCAGGTTGTTTTCATCAATCCAAGGATTCAGCTTTTGGATGGCAGCAGTTAACCGCCCACGAAGAATTACATCACTTATGGTTTCCCTCTCTGCATCCAGCGCTTGGCCAGGAAGGTAATCGTAATCCATGTCCTTTAGCTGGTCAATCAGTCGATTTTCCACCAACTGTTTTTCGTTCCAGTCCTTTATGACTGTCATGAAAGAATCACCTCAGGGTTGTTGGTTTGAACACGAGTTTTACCTGTTAAAAGTTCCTGCATCAAACCTCTTTTTAGCAGATGAAGGCATACTACATATTGCTTTTCATTTTGAAGCCTAACGTCGAATGAATGAAGAATTTCAATTATCTTATATTGCTCTTCTATGGGGGGACATGGGAAAAAGAGGCTCTTCAATGTTTTACTGTTAATTACCCCCATTGTCCCCCCTGGCTCAAACCTCTTAATTGATTGTAAAAAGGGGAGGAAGACATATAGTATTTATAAAAATTTACTGCTGCCTTAGTTTCATCGAAAGAAATTTTTAATAAACGAGGGTTTATTATTCCAGGTTCATAATCCTCTGGAACAATAGCAATCTTCCCAAAAGTACCAACAAGACTAATTAACAAATCTCCTGGTTTTATTTCAAAACCTTTCAATTCCTCGAATTTTTTTTCATCAATATAATAATTTCCAATAGAAAAATCATTAGGAATAACTTGTTCCTGGCCATAGACTTTATATCCTCTTTCGACGTAAAATTCCTTTTTTAAAGACGAACCAAAAGGACCAGGTTTAATTGCATTTTTTTGGTTTCCAACAATATCAACTAGCTTTAAAACTTCCCACTCTTCTGGAACTTCTCCTAGAGCAGTAGTTTTAAATTCCGTATGGCCAATACCTTTTGTTAAAAGCTGTTGCATTAATCCTTTTTTCACTTTTTCTGTTTGTTCGATAATTGCTTCGGTTTTCTCAATTGCTTCATCGACCGAAGTGAGGATTTCTGCTATTTTTTGTTGTTCCTGAATTGGTGGGATTAAAGCTTTTATTGTTTTTATATTAGATTTGGATATCCCAAACACAGTTGAACCAGTAGCAATTTTTATAAATTGTCGCTTAACAGAATTAGGTTTCAAAAAATACTTTTTAAAACCATTATCGAGTAACTTTTTACGTTGTTTCGCAACAATAGTGTGAAGTCCAGACACAAAAGGCTTGTTTTGGGTATTTATAATTACTACACTTTTCCCTATCCCTTCATAATCTTCAGAAGCGTCTGCAAAAACAATATCTCCTGTCTCAAGGAAAGCTCCGCTCTTAACTTTAGTAGGATTAATATTAACTCTAGGCAACCAGTCAGTATCCTTCTCCGCACTAAATTCACTTTGGTTCTTTTTGTGAATATCACCGTAATGCAAATATAGTAACCCTTCGTCACTCAAAGCCGCACGAGAAAAGGACATGCCACCATAGAAATCAAATAAGTCT
Source organism: Planococcus kocurii (assembly GCF_001465835.2). NCBI lineage: Bacteria > Bacillati > Bacillota > Bacilli > Caryophanales > Caryophanaceae > Planococcus > Planococcus kocurii. The sequence goes on along the minus strand of NZ_CP013661.2, from coordinate 1,806,885 downwards.
CCCATCGATATTATCTTCCAGCCTTCAGGAGTTTCTGTACTGTAGGTAGTTTCAAACTCTTTTCGATTAAACTTATTCAACATACCCCAACTCCTTCAAATAGCCATTCATAACTGTCTCTAGCTCTTCTCGTTCTTTTTCTAACATGCGGAGTTCAGCAACAGCTTCTGCTACTTCAATCTGCACTTCCTCTTCTGCAATATCAATATAACGAGCGATGTTCAGGTTGTAGTCATTTTCCTTGATTTCATCTAGTGAGACTGGACGACAGTATTTCTCTACTTCTTCCCACTTGTCGAAGGCTGCAATAAATTTATCTATGTCTTGTGCCCGTAAAGTGTTCTGGTTTTTGCCTTCCTGATAGTCGGACGAGCCGTTCAGGAAGAAGACCTTACCTTTTTTCACTTTTTCTTTATTACGGTTTAAAATTAGAATAGAGGCGGGAATTCCTGTGCCATAGAAGAGATTAGATGGTAGGCCGATCACTGCTTCAATCAGATCTTCTTCAAGCAACCCTTGTCGAATTTTCCCTTCTGCACTCCCACGGAACAAAACACCATGCGGCATTACAACGCCCGCTTTTCCTTCGTGATTTAGAGTTGCGACCATATGCTGGACGAATGCCAAATCCCCTTTGTCTTTTGGCGGAATGCCAAATCGGAAACGGCCATAGGAATCGGCTTCAGCTTCTTCCCGTCCCCAGTTGCTCAGGCTGAACGGCGGATTGGCGATTACACGATCATATAAAATCAATTCTCCGTCTTCCACAAGTTTCGGGTTTCGGATGGTGTCACCTTTTTCAATACGATGATCACTTAAGCCGTGGAACAATAAATTCATCTTGGCTACTGCCCAAGTATTCAAATTCCGCTCCTGACCATGCAGAGTTAGGTTCTTCGGGTTGCCTCCCTGGGACTTGATGTAATCCACCGATTGGATCAGCATACCGCCAGAGCCGACAGTTGGATCACAGACACGCATGCCTTCTTCAGGCTTGATGAGGCGTACAATGAGTTCTACCACTTTGCTTGGCGTATAAAATTCTCCACCTTTTTTGCCCGCATCATCCGCAAACATTTTAATCAAATACTCATAAGCCCGCCCCAGCATATCGGGTTCGGATAGGTTTTCGTTCTTCAAGTCCAGCGCTGTAAAATGCTGTGTCAGCTTCAGAAGCAGTCTGTCAGGCAGCTTTTCCTTGTCGTTGAAGTCGATATTCGCTAGAACCCCTTGCAGTGAGGGATTCTCTTCTTCCAATGCTTCAAATGCTTTATTGATTGCATCCCCGATATCTTGGGTTGTTGTTTGGATGGTTTTCCAGCGTGCCCGCTCCGGGACAAAGAATTGGTGTTCATCGCGGTCGTGCCAACCGTAATCCGATCCTTCCTTCTCTTCAATATGCACTGCCGTTTCCACAAATACATCGCTCAACCGTTTTAAAAACAGTAATCCAAAGATGTAATTCTTATAGTCAGAGGAATCAATACTTCCTCGTAAAATATTGGCTGATTCCCATAAATGGGATTCTAATTGTTGCTGTGTTAATTGGCTCATTTTCAGTTCCCCCTAGTTGCTTTCTTGTTTCATATTAACATCTCCTGCAAGTTTCCCCTACCCTTTTAAGGTCATAGCAATACGTGGGGAATTTCATATATTGAGGAAGTCGATTTCTTTTTACTTTGGAATACTAGTTTTCTGAATATGAAGACTTATATAACGTTCTCTCTTTGTAAAGCTAGATATTGAATAAATAACATTATCTGATTTGCTACTAACGTCGCTAGCCATAGCTTCTTGTTTCGGTCCCTGATCGCGGTTCAGATAGAAACATGTCTGTACAGTCTGATTTCTTAATCGTCTTTCTCTTTTATACAACATCTATAACGGTGAAGAGAAAACTCTGCATAATAGAAGAAAAATTTATAAATTTTTTTCTGTCGGCACCTAGTACTTAGTAAGGTTTAATTGATACCGTTCCGAGCCCCACCCCTTTAGAAAGAAAGTTTACTTTTAATTGTACAGCTTAATTCTATAGCGAATTCATAATCGATTCGACTTTGCAATAGCTAGACCACTCTCCCATATTGGAGGGTGGTCTATTTATTTACAGAGATGACAGGCGTGGTGAGAGGAGCGCATTCCAGGAAGGGAGGTTAGCACTTAGATTAAAGAAAGAAGGTGATGCTAGAAGCAACGTACTCAAAACAATTGCATTGAAAACCAATCTATCAATAGGAGGTCTAGTAATGAAGAAGTATTTAAAAGCAAATACGGAATTGCTCAAGGCGGTAACGACTGGAAAATGGCGCAAGAGAGAGACGGCAATTACTACTTCGCTTAAGACGGAACAATCTAGGATGCAAGATTTCCTAGCCAATGAAATGGTAGAAGGGATTGATTACGGACATTTTCAGAACTACTCCAAAGCTGTTCTGTTAAAGCCTGGTGCAGAAAAGCTCTGTAATGCATACGGGTTGTCTAAATTAGCGGAGGTAATTCAACGAACCGAAAATTGGGAGTTAGGTGTCTTTTCATATGAAGTTAAAGTGGTCTTGATTGATAAAAAGTCCGGCATTGTCGAAGCTGAAGGAATCGGCTCCTGCAATTCAAAAGAGGGACTATTCAAGGAAATCGATGTATACAACGCTGTTAATATGATTTTAAAGACTGCAAAGAAGAGAGCCCTTGTTGATGCAGTATTGTCCGCTTTAGGAGCCACCCATCTCTTTGCCCTAGACTTAGTAAGCTTACCCAACACAAGTGAAATAGAAGTTGCTCTTGATCCGGCTACTGAACGGCAACTCAAGGCCATCTTTCGCATCGTTAGAGAGATCGGCCTATCAGCTGAACTTGCTAAAGGGTTAATGCAAGAAAAGTACCGAGTAAATACTAGTAAAGATTTATCAAAAGTTCAGGCTTCCGACTTCATTCAGGACCTGCTCCATTTAAGAGATGCCTATAAGAATTCAGAACAGTCTCTTGAAAATCAATAAAAGCCCATTAACTGTATGCCAACAGTTAATGGGCTTTTTGTATTTCTTGTTTATAGACTTCTCAGCAAGTACTTATCTACTTAAGTAAATCGCGCCTATTCATTTTCATTCAATCAGAAGAGACCGTCTTTGTCTCTTCTGTTTTTATTTCATTAAATATTAGGAGGTTCTATCAATGACTACATTCAATAGAGAGACGTTCAAATCTTTACTGGCTACAACACTTCGTGAGAAAGAAAATAGCTATATTGATGAAATCTTTAAGCTCTACCCTTCTCTACAAGATCTGCTGTTAGTGACAGAAGAGGAACTAATGAATATTCGAGGCATAGGTAAAGTAAAGTCAAAACAGATTCTGGCAGCTCTGAAATTGGCTCGCATGAATCCGTGCCCAATTGAAAAGCGATATACTATCCGCTCACCACAGCACGCTTTTGAATACTTGAAGGAGATGCAGTATTTGACCCAGGAACACTTTGTCGTATTAGGATTAAATATAAAGAACGAGGTTTTGTTTAAAGAAACCGTCTTCGTCGGCTCCCTCAATGCATCTATTGTGCATCCCAGAGAGACTTTCAAGAAATTAATACGCTGTAGCTGTGCAAGCGCTATAGTAGCTCATAATCATCCTAGTGGACATCCAGAACCAAGTCCTGAAGACATTCAAGTCACAAAAAGGCTAGTAGAAGCCGGAAATATCGTAGGGATTGAAATACTAGATCACATTATTATCGGTAATGAGAGGTATATCTCTCTGAACGAGAAAGGACATATTTAATAAATTCCCCTCTAAAAGAGGTGGCTTAATATAGCTGCCTCTCACCTATAAATAACTTGGGACATATAGTGAGTAGTATTATCTAATGCCTTTCTTTTTAAGAGTTAGAATGCCTACCATTTCCTCGGAATTCTCGATTTCCCCTAATGTTCTTGCTATAAGTTCTTGCTGTAAAACAATCAATTTATTCATTCTTTCTAATGTCTTCTTCAGTTCATTGTTAGCAGACATGATGTTATTAGATATTTCTTTTTGTTGATTAACTATCAATTCTTGGTTTTCCAACTGCTTGCTTTGAGTTTTAATGTGCTCAGATTGAAGTTGGACAAAACCTTCTAGTGTCATTGTCATCAAAGAATGAGTATCTTGTTCTCTTTCAAAATAATTCTCCATAGCGTCCTCCGCTATACTTTCTCTGATCCACTCCACCACAGCTTTCGCATTCCTATCAATCGTCATTCCATTTAATTTCTTATAAGAAATTAACCTTAAAAATGCATCCACATCCTTTTCTGTATATAGCCTGTGACCTTGATTATTCTTATTAAATATATATCCATGTTGCTCTAAAGCCATCGCGTACTTTCTTAGGGTAGATACTTGAATTCCTAAAGCTAGTTGCATATCTAAATGACTAAAGTTCGACACGCCGCTACACCTCTTTTTTACAGCTTATTATATCATTTAATTCAGAAAAATCAATATACAACATAGCGGTATAGCGCTTATGGTAATTTAAGATTCTTTTAGATTTAAACTTGTTCCTCTTTGTTTGATTCTTTTAACACTTTATAAACTGTACTTCTGCCAATATGAAAGCGTTGAGCAATATCCTGCGCCCCTTCTCCGGCTTCATAGAGTGTCTTAATACTTCTTTTAGTCTTCGTATCTAGGGGCTTTCTGCCACCTATTCTACCTCGCTTACGGGCTGCCTGAAGACCTGCTACAGTTCTTTCTTGAATAATGGAACGTTCAAATTCAGCAAAGACAGCGAGCATGCCAAACATTGCTTTCCCAGCTGCTGTTTTAGTATCAATTTTGTCATTTAAACTAACAAAATCTACCCCCCTTTTTTCTAACTCATCTGTTACTTCATATAATTGTCGAGTCGATCTCGCTAAACGGTCAAGTTTATAAATAACAAATGAGTCACCTTTTCTAGCCATGCGCAGCGCTGTGTGAAGTTCTGGTCTGTTCTTCTTACCGCCACTTTCTTTTTCCAGGAAAATCTCTACTTTCTCTCCGATTTCTAAGGCGTACTTAGTAATAGCATCTACTTGCACATCTAAGGATTGGTCTTTTGTAGAAACTCGAGCATATCCAATGATCATAGCAGTCTACCTCCATAGGTTTAGTAGAATTGATTATAGACGATTTTATAGACAACAAAAAGCCTTATTTCAATCCATCTTTAAATATCCATCAAATATTCGTTTAATAGATTCTGAATTGGATAGTCGTTCTCACTCCAAGAGCTTCTTATGAGAGTATTATAACAAGACGAGTAATATGGTGAAATAAATAAAACTCCTTCTATCTAATAAAGATAAAAGGAGTTACTACTCAAAATAAGCTTGTATGACTACTAATTGGAATCACATTGTTAATAAGAGTAAATTATGTGGAGATATATCAGCTACATCCTCAACAAAAATTTCCGCATCGTCGTAATTATAGAACTCAATTTCCTTTAACTTCCGAACGAAAACCCATTTATCATTTTCATATTCCATCTGTAGGAGTTGGATTATGGGTCCATCCCAATAATATTCTCCACTAATTACAACACCAATAGACGGATGCTCTGGATCATATAACGTTGTTATCACATTTTCTTCCTCTTGCATTACTTGTAGACCTAATTTTTCTTCTTGTAAACCCATAACAAACATTCCTCTCTTTTTACAACTAAACTTAATACTGGTTTTACTCAATATTAAGCTTTGCTGTACCTGTTATATTTTTGTATATTTCAATAAAATCTATATGATAATTCCTTATTTTCACAAATTCATAGTAAAATCTATAGACTTATTTTTGACTCGTCTATATGATAAGAGTAAATAAAAGGAAATGAGGAGAGATAGTGAAAAAAATACTAATGTTCGTGTTGTCCATTGTCTTGTTGTTATCACTGGCGCCAATGAACAATGCAGAAGCCGCCACGTACAGCGATGTTCCCGTGAATCACCGATTCTATGACGACATCGCTTATCTGTATGAAAAAGGCGTGGTGGGTACCAGTTCGAAGTATGGGGTGGATACACCGATTACCCGTGAATCTGCGGCGATCATGATTGCCAAAGCCCTCAAATTGAATGGCACGCGCACCAGTACGCCATTCAAAGACGTGCCAGCTTCTTCGCCCGCGTCTGGCTACATTAACTCCGCTGTGAAAGCCGGTGTGATCTCCGGTTACCCAGACGGGACGTACCGGCCAAAAGGCATCGTCAACCGCGGCGAAATGGCCATTTTTATTTCGCGTGCCTTTAACCTCACGACCGAATCGACTAAATCATTTAAAGACCTTAGCCCAACCATGAAAGCCTACCCGTATATCAAACGCATCATCCATGCAAACATTACGGTAGGGAATTTAGATGGAACATACCGCCCGAATGAGACCATCACCAAAGGGCAGCTCTCGGCTTTCTTAACACGTGCCATGGTTATGAAAGAGACTGGCAATAAGCAGGCTAAGGTTCATTTCATTAATGTGGGCCAGGGTGACTCTATTCTGATTCAATCCGGCAACGGCAAGAACATGCTGATTGACGGCGGCACAAAGTCTCAAGGACCGAAAGTCGTATCATTCTTGAAATCTAAAGGCGTGATCAAACTCGATGCTGTTGTCGCGACGCATCCGGATGCTGATCATATTGGCGGATTAATTTCTGTCTTGAACAGCTTCCCTGTTACCAAGTTCTACGATTCAGGCAAAGTGCATACTACCGATACGTACTATGAACTGCTTCAGTTGATTGATACAAAGAACATTGCGTTTGAAGTACCAAAAATGGGACAGAAACTGCCATTCGACAGTGTTTTGGGCGTTCAAGTGCTAAATGTGGACTCTAAAGCTAGCGACAATAACGACGCATCAATTGTCTTGAAAGCCAAATACGGAAAAGTCAGCTTCTTGTTGACGGGCGATGCGGATGTTGCCATCGAAAATACGATGCTACCTAAATATGACTTGAAGAGCACCTATTTGAAAGCTGGACACCACGGATCTAATACCAGTTCATCGTCCAATTTCATCAACGAGGTTTACCCTATGGGTACCGTTCTATCCTACGGAAAAGACAACTCCTACGGTCACCCGCATAAAGAGGTTGTTTCTCGACTGACAACTGTAAAATCGAAAATCTATTCGACAGCTGTTTCCGGGGATGTGACAGTGACAACAAACGGCCAAGCACACAGCGTAAGTGCAAAAGCATGGACACCGCCGACCACTACGCCAACGCCACCATCAGCCGGCACCACAGGCAAGCTGCAGGTCGTGAAGAAAGACTTGTCGACTGAAATCGTTTCGATTCAAAACGTCGGAACAACCGATGTGGCAATGGCTGGGTGGAAGCTCGTTTCTGTCCAAGGAAACCAGTCATTCACGTTCCCAACCTATACGCTAAAAGCAGGAGCGAATGTCCATGTCACCAGTGGACCAAATGCAAAGTCAGGCGGTAACTACTTAAAATGGACCACAGCCAACATATGGTTAAACAGTGGCGATCCAGCTAAACTCTATGATTCTAAAGGAGCGCTAATCCATGAAGTCAAATAAGTACACCCTGGATCGATATGATGAAGAGTTTGCCGTTCTAGTGGAAAAAGGCAATGAATCTCACCAAAAGCTGATTGAACGCTCTAAATTAGAAAGCTATGCAAAAGAGGGCGATATTCTTGATGTCGAATGGAATCCCGATGGTACCTTTAAAGAAGCTTCCGTACTTGAAACTGAAACCGAGGAACGCCGGGTACAAGTAACAGCGTTAATAGAGAAATTAAAGAATAAGAAGTAAGAAACAAGCCATCGAATGATGCTCATCATTCGATGGCTTGTTTTATCTTATGCAGTTGTGTAATACCACTGTAGTATAACTACGAACTCCGTCTTACCTCTATAACTCCATAATTAACTTGCATGTTATAGAGATTACAAAAATAAACCCTCTATTCAACGTTGAGCTTGTCAATTGCTTTTTTCACCTTACTACGAGTTGAGCCCCAATATCTATAACCCAAAGATAGTCCTTTGTTATTTAAACGCGATACTCCTGGCCGTTCCATAAATCCACCTTCTAGTGCAATCAAGCGTCTGTTTCTATCACTCTTAACTGTGGCCATTATATAATCGACTAAGACATCAGTATTAGGCATAAATTCTCTACTAGCATATTGTCTATCAAGACCTTCAGTAATTTGAAGATATTGTTCGATTTCCAATCTGCATGGAGAGCCTATTTCAATATGCGAAGTATTCTCGCTTTGATGGATAACACAGTACTTACTGTGGACACATCTCTGCAATTTACATGGAAGAATTGTCTTCATATTCATTCCATGTTTTAAGCTATTGAGAGCACGCTTATCATAGTATTCGAATGGCATAGATTCGATCATTTTATACAAAAAATCTGTAACTCTATCTCTATCTATTCCATATTCTTCTTCTAGAATCTTAAGAAGCATTTCGTTTCGTTTTTGTTCGTTTAATTCCTTAGCCTGTTCAATGTCCATGTTCTAGGCCTCCCACTTAGTCATTTGTTTATTGAAAATATCAGATATGAACTCAACTCTACCCTTTAAACTCAATTCTTTAATGATTCTGGGTCTCGAACAATTAGGAATAGCCTTCATTGTTTGGTAAACATCGTTTTCAATATAGCCTAATGACTGCTTTCCTCTTAGAGTCTTTAAAAAATCCTCTTTTGGAGAATCTATTAATACTACGTCTTTAAAAGGAATAAGGGATTTAAAATCTAAATTCATGAAACTGGTTAAAGGTATTTCCTTTTGTTCGTAAAACTTCAACCTCATTTCTAGACGAACCATAGTATGACCGAGGCGAATTTTTCTCTTCTTCATCAACTCTTGTTCCTTGTCATAAATCACCAACTGCCTTTTGCTTGTAGATGAGCCAAAATAAATAGTTCCCTTGTATTTCTTCTCTCGGCTTCTAAAATTAGGAGCCCAGCAGGTCTTGGCTACCTTAGAAAAAGTATGATGATCAATGTCTACTTTTAGATCAATATTGCGTATGTAGATTCCATCAAAGCGACCAAATATGAAGAAAATCCATTTCAGTATTTGTTCTGGTTTCATACAACCTATCGAAGGATTAATACGTACCCGATACATACGAGTATTTTTGTATCTGCGTTTACGCCATACACTCACCGCGCCAAAACCTATAATCTCGCTATGAGCAGTGGACTTATGACTTGCTGCAGAAGAGAAGGTAGCCACTTCCTTTGCCAACTCCAAGAATTGATCTGTTAAAAGGTGATCACTACTAAAGACAATTCCATCACAAGGACTTTCTAAAAAAGACGTTTGCAACTCAAAAAGAGAGGCGTACTCTTTCTTTTTACTCCTTTTACTGATTGATGTGTTCCAACTATCACTCATTTTATGCTTCATTCAAGGCACTCCTACAGTTAGTTGTAGACCTTAATATATTTACATTAAAGCCCCCCTTAAGCACAGATAACTCATCATAAACATACAAGGGGGATGGGGTATTTCGTTTATGATGAATAGATGAAGAGGCAAGTAATATGCATCGTTGTAGCTAATACTCTCTTTAATTCATTTATTAAATAGCTTAGGTTAAGAGAATGGAGACAATAAGGAATTTCTTACTGTTTCTATTCTCAAATTCAATAAATTATAAAAACAGTTAAGTCGAATCTATTAAATTACGTTCAGAATTTTTGGTGATAAGCTTGGCGACTTCTATTAAAAAAGATTTTTTTAAATTATTATGTTCAGAGACATTTGGCACGACTCTGGTTGATTGACCCTTTTGATAATCAATCTTTTGATGAGCGTAGTTGTGGGAATGCATTTTTCTTCCTCCTAAATTATAATGTTTTACAATTATAATGTCGTATGTTATTTTTAATCTATCAGGTAATTGATTAATTGTAAAGAGAGGAGTTTTTATAATGACGAAAATGTTAATTGAAGGAGAAAATTTGAAGTTGTTAGCTTCTATGCCTATTGGGATGCGAGTGAATTCTTTTAGAAACAAATTAGGGGAATTGGAAGGCAAAGTTATTACCATTGCTGAACTAGCAAGGGAGATTGAAGTTACACCACAAACCCTATCATCTGTAGAGCGAGGGGTCATTGTCAGTCCTTCTTATAAAGCAATATATAATTTATCTAAGTTTTTCAATGTTCCTCTGGAAGTCTTCGACGATGATTATTACATAGGGAATCCAAAGCCTTTTTATCTTGGGAAAAGCGAAAATACAACAGAGGTTCAAGAAAACGTGGATTTAGAAGATTTGCAATACGAGGAGAAATATAAGTTAGGCGCTATATACTACCAAGTTTTCGAGGGCAATACTATGAGATTTATTGAACATTTTATTTCTAAAAGTTGGATTGATGATGCCTCCATGATTCAGTTACTTGCAAGAAGTAACTTTGAATTTAAATTACTTAATACTGTGAGTGAAAGTAAAACACCACTGTTTATTAAAGAGACTATTGGCTCATACAATGATGTATATAAGAGATACGTGGAACTGAATTATAAAAATTCACAACTATTCTCTGAGGACTTCAAAGATTTACTTATCACTAACCTAGAGAAAAATCGAATATGAGAGGAGGATGGATATGAAGAATAGAGATACCAATAGTGCAGCGATATATGTAAGAGTAAGTACTGATGAACAAGCGCGTGAAGGCTTCAGTATAGAAGCACAGATAAGTGCTTTAAAGGCTCATGCAGCTCATTTAAACATAGAAATAGTAGAAGAATACATTGACAACGGAATCAGTGGAAAGAGCATCGAGAAGCGTCCTGCAATGCTTAAAATGATGAGTGATGCGAAGCAAGGAAAATTCGATACCCTTTTAGTCTACAAATTGGATAGGCTAACGCGAAGTCTCCGCGATGCTTTAGAAATAAGCGATGAGCTCGAAAAACATAATGTGAAACTCATAATTCTTCAAGAAAACTTTGACACCACTACCCCAATAGGTGCTCTAATGTTTCAATTCATGGGATCATTGGCTGAAATGGAACGAAAAACCATCGCTGAAAGAGTAAAGTTCGGAATGACTCAAAGGGCTAAAGAAGGTAAAACCAATGGAGGCGCTTGCTTAGGGTATGTGAGCATCAACAAAGAGCTTGTCATTTGCGAAGAAGAAGCAGTGATTGTAAGGGATATATTCCAGTTGGCAGAAGATGGATTGGGGTATAAAGCAATTAGTAACAGATTAAATGCCAAAGGATACAAGACAAAAAGAGGTTGTTTATTTTCTGTAAATGGAGTCAAGCAGATACTTGACAATCCTCGCTATATTGGTAAAATCTCTTTCAATAAATATGAGAACTGGAGTGAAAAGAGGAGACAAGGAAAAGGTTTTGAAATTCTTCTTACTGATGGAATACACGAGGCTATTATTTCTGAAGATCAATGGAACAGCGTGCAGAGCATTCGTAAAACCCGTACATGTAAGCCTGCCAAATCGAAAAGCCCTTATCTTTTAAGTAACCTGTTAAAATGTCCTTCCTGTGGTCACGGGATGGTCCCGCAAAGTTCAAATTCATATCGCTATTATGTATGTGGCCAATATAAAAATAAAGGTCGCGCTGCTTGTCTCCCATACTCTACTAGAGCTGACTATGCAGAAACAAAGACTCTAGAACTAATATCAAGCTTGGTATCTTCCCCTATCATCTTGAAAGATGTTATTCAACAGGTGAACCTGCAAAGAGCAAATGCACTAAAGCCTATTCTTTTAGAAAAGAAGGCTTTAGAAACCAGTCAAAAACAACTTCACAAAAAAATTGACAACTTACTCGATGTACTCGCAAAAGAACCTACTCTTTCTTCGTTGTTCCCAAAGATAAAGCATTTGGAAATGGAAAAAGAACAGATTCAAGGTAATTTACTTAATCTTGAGAGTCAGCTATCGATAGCTGATACATCACCTGTCGATTCTGAAGCACTTTATATGCTGATAACAAATTTCCAAGAAGTGTTAGCTCAAGCAGAGTCAGAAGATCAAAAATCATTGATACGTCTCATTATTAAAGACATCCAAGTCACTGGTGATATGCCGCGAGGCAGTACGTGTCAAATTACGAAGATAAATCTTCATTTTGACTTTAACATGGAAGAACAAAATTACACTTATGAATTACTTAATAGACTGTATCCTGATCGTCATCAGCAGATTACTCAGTATCAGACTACTAGTAAATATAAACAAGGGACCCAATTATGGCCCCTTTTTATTTTACCCTTACTTATGGTACGGTTCCCCCTTCATAATCCGAAACGCCCGATAAACCTGCTCCACCAATATCAACTTCATCAATTGATGAGGAAACGTCATCTTCGAAAACGACAACTTTTCATCAGCCCGCTTTAACACTTCGTCATGTAACCCGAGCGATCCGCCAATCACAAAGACAATTTTGCTGCGGCCGTAAGTCATTAACGACTCGATATCTTTTGCGAGCTGCTCCGAGGTTTTCATTTTGCCGTCGATCGCTAAGGCAATGACGTACGCGTCAGCGGAAATTTTCGCCAAAATTCGGTCGGCTTCTTTCTTTTTGACGATTTCCATGTCTGCATCACTCAACTGCTCTGGTGCTTTTTCGTCTGCTACTTCGATTTCATTTATTTTTGAATAGCTTCCCAGTCTTTTTATATACTCTTCAATACCTGATTTCAAATATTTTTCTTTCAACTTTCCTACACTGATAATTGAGATATTCACATCTTATCCCCCTTTACATTAAATTTACAAACAAGTTATGCACATATGTTATGCACATATCCACAGGTTTTTCTACATCTTGTGCCAGATCATTCGTTCGCCACAAGATACGTTGCAGCCTCTTCACAGTAATCGCATACTGTGGATAACTTTTCTATTTCTGATAATTCTGTAAGTATGGGGTAGCTTTTCACTTCAGCTACAAACTTGTCTAAGGCATGCTCTACATGGGTTTTACAGCATTTAATCTCCATTTTTTTCACTCCTTTTAAATTCCGAATATTCCACACAGTTATACACATTTTGTTCCTTTTATCCACAATCTATTTTAACAGAAGCAAAGAGTTACGAATAGCGAAGCTTTTGTTGGCCTGTGGATTGTTAATAATAATTTAACACGCAAAAAGTTATCCACATATTATTCTAACTTCTCTTCCGCTTCTTACATTCTAAAATCTTGATATTTGAATAGTATTTGTTCAAGACAATAAAAAAAACATTCATAGATTAAATCCTTCCCAATCAAGATGAAGTTCATGTCTTCCTTAAATAGCTTATACTCAGATTTCCTTTGCCTATACGAATGTTATATACTGATTTCACATATCTATCACTTTACTATTACATTTGGAGGAGATCTCATGATGTTCGAAAACAAAGTAGTAATTGTTAACGGTGGAACGGATGGAATTGGTAAGGAAGTCGTCTATTTCTTTTGTAAAGAAGGGGCTACTGTTCATTTTACCGGAAGAGATCGCGACAAAGGCTCTCAAGTAGAAAGTGACTGCAACGGCAGTGCTCAATTTTACGAAGTGCATAACGAAAACGTAGATGAAATCGAAAACTTTTTTAAAACACTTGAAACTAACGAACACCCTATTGATATTCTATTCAACAATGCGGGCATTCTATCTACAGGAATGGGGCCTTTGTCTCGAGTAAAGCTAGATGACTGGAATTACTTAATCGCTGTCAATCAAACGGCTATCTTCCTCTACATGAAATATTCTTTACTTGTGATGAGTAAGCAACGAAGTGGAGTCATTATTAACAATGCCGCGATTCTTGGAAACGACAAGGTTAATCCGATGCTACCCGCTTATAGTGGAACAAAAGCAGCCGTTGTCGCGATGACTCAAAGCACGGCACTTCGCTTTGCTAATCTGGGAATCCGCGTCAATTGCATATCTCCTGGCCCTACAGAAACCGATTTATCCATTAACGCATATGGTGGAAAAGAGAATTATGAAAAGCAATCTAAAGGACACCCTAGAGGAAGTTACGGGAAACCCAGTGAGATTGCAGAAGTTGTTTTGTTCTTAGCTTCAGACAAAGCATCTTATGTAAACGGTGCGGAAATAGTCGTAGACGGTGGCTATTCCTTAAAATAAACAAATTCAGGATGCAAAAAAAACAATTTTCCTATCTTAAAAAGAACCTTTCACTAGCGAAGGCGCCTACCCCAAAGCGACCGGAGCGATGGATTTCCACAAAAAACTGCAGACCCCTCGAATCAATCGAGTTTGTCTACAGTCTAAAACCTGCATAGAAGCTTCTATGCAGGTTTTCTATTTTACAATGCTGAATTATCCACAAGCTCTAATTCAAATTCCATCAGTTCTCCGTTGCGATAAGCGCTAACTTTCAATAGATCTCCGATTTTCTTTTCATTATACAAATGCTGACGCAGCTCAATGATATCTGCTATGGCAACTCCGTCCATCTCCACAATGACATCAAACTGTTCCATGCCGGCAGCTTCTGCTGCAGAGCCTTCTACTACAGAATTCACCACAACGCCCTCTGTGACGTCTTCAGGAAGCTTTAATGTCTCTTGACGATAGACTTGAGGCACTTGAGCTAAATCAAGCAACGTAACACCCATTGATGGCCGAATCATCTCGCCTTTCTCTTCGAGCGAATTAATAACCGGTATCGCTGAATTGATTGGAATGGAAAAGCCGATTCCTTCTACTGATGATGTTGCGATTTTCATTGAATTGATGCCGATCAACTGTCCAGCCAGATTAACCAACGCACCGCCGCTATTCCCCGGATTAATCGCAGCGTCTGTTTGAAGTACTTCTGCCTGCCAGTCTTCTTGTCCATCACCGTTCAAATCCACTGGAACCGCACGATCTTTTCCTGAAACGACACCTGTTGTCACCGATCCTGAAAAATCGAGTCCTAATGGATTACCAATCGCGATAACCGCCTCGCCTTGTTTCAACGCATCCGAATCTCCAAATTGAGCAACCGCCTGTACCTTCGCTCCATCCATTTCCAGAACAGCAAGGTCCGTCCAAATATCGCTACCCACTACTGTCGCCTCGACTTTAGAACCGTCTGACAAAGTGACTTCTACTCCCGTCGCACCATCGATTACATGATGGTTCGTCACAACATATGCTTTGCCGTTATCATTTTTATAAATGACACCAGAGCCTGTTCCAACAGCTTGCTCTTGTTGAGGTGCTTGAGACCAAAAATCTCCAGCCGATTGCAAATTGGTAACGCCCACTACCGCATCCGCTGCTATCTCAACCGCTTCTGTCACATCAGTCGTAATATCAACCGAAACCGCTTCTGAACGCCCTTCCGCTTCCTGCTGAACAATCTGTGTCTCACTACTACTATCCGGTCTCAATTCCGGCATCGAATAAAACAATAACCATACCAATAATGCACCTACTACCACTCCGCCTAAACCTGCAGCAAACGCACCTAAACGACTAGGTCTCTGCCTACCGTTCGGTGTTTGATTGTAATAACCCACCGCACTCATCCTTCCTCTATCTTCTCTATCTGTTTACCCCGCTTGAACCATTTATAAGACCTTTATCATTTCAGTTTAAAAATTTCACGTGACCAAAGCAAGTCGGAAAACTTGGTTCCTCCCTACTCATCGTTTATAGAACATCCTCTAGCTGCTTGGAGTGTAAGCGCTCGACTCCTGCGGGAATAGTGCTAGCCGGAGCCACTACTGAGCAAAGCGAGGGAAGCGGCAGAGGCTGCACCCGCGGAAAGCGAGCGCTGGAACGGAAAGCTTGCTTACAAATTTCAATGTACAACAAAAAAAGCCATCCGAAAGTCACTTTCATGACCTTTGAACAGCTCTTCTCTTATACAACAATCAACTTAGTCGGTATATTGGCATCGGTATCAAACAAATTCACGTATTCGCCCGTAATAATCCCTTTCGACTGCAAAGTTTGTTCAACACTCATGCGCGCCAAATCCTTCATATTATTATCCTTACTCAAATGCGAAAGATAAATACGCGTCGGTTTTTCAGCAAGTACTTCGCTCATCGCGACCGCTGCATCTTCATTGGACACGTGACCGACATCGCTTAAAATTCGACGCTTAATCGACCATGGATAACGCCCCATCTGCAACATTCCAACATCGTGATTGCTTTCAAACACATACGAATCCGACGCTTGAATAACACCTTTCATCCGGTCGCTGACATAACCTGTGTCTGTAATCAACGACAGCTTCCGGCCGTTTGCATGAAAGACATAAAACATGGGGTCTGCCGCATCGTGCGACACCGCGAACGATTCAATGTCCATCGAACCAAAAGTTTTTATCGTATCCATATCAAAATGGAAGCGCTGCTCTACTGGAACCGCTCCGATTAACCCGTCCATCGCAGTCCACGTTTTCGCATTGGCATAAATCGGCACTTTGTGTTTACGTGCCACAATGCCGAGTCCTTTAATATGATCACTGTGTTCATGTGTCACCAATATTCCATCTAAATCGCTCATTTTTTTACCGATTGCAGCAAACAACTCTTCCATCTTACGACCGCTGAGTCCCGCATCGACTAAAAAAGAATGTTCGCCGTTTTCGATGTAAGTAGCATTGCCGGTTGAACCGCTGGCTAATACACTGAATTGCATAGCAAAAATCTCCCTACTCTATTTCTTCTTGTTTGTTCAATTCGATCACGCCATCTTTTACAGCATTTACGAAATAATCCTCTCGACTACCATCCTTGAGTTCTGCTTCAACATGCCAAGTCGGCACAAACATTTGCCGATTTTTTGATACTTGTACATGTACGGAATAGCCAAGTTCTGTTTTAACGATTTTCAATCCAGGCTTCAACTTGTTTTTTTGATACAGCGTATGAATAGCTGTTACAGCTGTTACTAATTCTTTGGATTCCTGATTTTCGATAACATCTGTGAACATCGTTTGATCGTAGCGGACGATATCCCCTTGGTCGTTCCAATAAACCGTTACTTTTCCACTCTCACTAAAATAAAGAATTTCACCACCAAAGGTTTGGAAAAAAACGGCTCTGTTTTGTTCTTTATCAATTTCCCACAATTCATAAGAAGTGCCTTCGTAAACAGTTTGTTCCATGAATGCATTCAAGGCTTCTACGCTCTCTGCTTCTCCAGTTGGAGAAACCGCTTTTTCAAAGGACACCTGCAGCTGTTTTCCATCTTGAATATTAACTTGAACGTTGTCTTTTGGTGCATCTTTAGAAGTGAAGATTTTCGTCTCACCGCGAATATAAGGCATGCCTTCCAAGTTTTCAGGAAGATTTGAATACGTAATTTTATCTGCAGCTAATTTTTCATCCACTGATGATTCCGAAAGGACTTCTACATTTTTTGCCTCTGTATAGCGATTTAAATACAGCGAATACAAAAAGACATTCAAAATAGAAAAGACAATAATAAAAATGGTTTTGGTTTTATTCCAATCCAAGTTCGCGTCCTCCCGTCAATTCATTCGTCAGCTCTGTCCAACTACCATTCGCTTTAAAATACCATGCGGGCTCAAAAACAGCTACAGTGACGACAGAATCTCCTTCTCTTCTTGTTAATGTATAGGCAAGTGTAATATCGGTTATAGTGGCTAGTTCTTTTTTATCCCCTTGGCTTAAAGCTTTCAGCACTTCTTCTCCCGACATTAACACTCTGGGCTCTTTTTCTGCTTCAGTTTCTAACTGATAGGTCGGGCGAACATAACTATAAACTTGTTCTTCGCCTTCATCTATCCCCCACTTAATATCCAAATCAGTCGTTGTGGAAGTGCTAAAGACCGGTAAATCGCCTACGTATAATTGATACTTAATTTGCTGATTTACTGAATTCATTCCTGCGAATAAATACTTATCCGTCCAACCACCATGCGCATTAACGTAGCTGAGAGAATCGAATAACAAGTCAGAGGGAATAGCTGGATCAGATGTTTCAGCTTTTGGCTGGATATAGCTAATACTTTTAGTCGTTAAGTTTTCTCTCATTAATGCTCCAGAATCGTCTGTATACTCTTGTGTCATTAAGTCCGCAGATAATCCAAGTGAAGGACTGTCGAGCAAAGCTTCAGCAAATTTTGCATTCGGCGTTTCCTCTAGTACATAATCCACACTTTCTTTCTCAACTTGGCCTTTTTGTACATAAATCGGCAAAGTGCCAATTGTTTCATCTGTTACGTAAGTTTCGTAGTTGGCAGCTTGATCTCCAATTTCCGTTTGAAATTGATCCAGATCTTCTGGACGAATATCTGCTTTGTAGATTCTTCCAGACAACGTATTGATAAAGTACAAGGTCGGTTGACCATTCGCCAGTGTTTCCCATTCGATGATAAGCCTGTCAAACGAAGATTCTGGAATTGTTGCATCCACGATATTGTTAATCGAATCAAATACAGGGAGTGGAACCAATCCTGGATAGTAAAGAACTGTTCGCTTAGAACTATGCATATAAGACGTTAACGTTGCAGGAGGTGCTTCTTCTTGTACCAATCTTATATTCTTTATTTCCCATTGCTGCAATGAATCGACCAGCACTTCGATATTGGTTTGATCGACTGTTCCAGTCACTAACTCCTCATCATGAAACAGCAGTTTTACCGGACGAACAATTTCTTCAATATTCTTAGTTTCTGCTATCGGTGTTTCTACTGTCGTCGATGGTTCAATGGTTTTGTGCGTTGGAGTGAAAGTCCAGATCGTAAAGGTCAATGCCAGACTAAGTAGAATCAGCAAAAATAAGGCAACTGACTTAATTAGCTCTACATATTTCAATCCCACTCACCTCCATCATCCATCTCGAATGGCAGCGTAAAGAATATATTGGTCCCTTTTCCGAACTTGCTCTCTGCCCAGATGACACCACCATGCGCATTAATCATTTCTTTAGAAATGGCCAACCCTAAGCCGGTTCCGCCCATTTCGCGAGATCTCGCGCGGTCGACACGGTAAAAACGATCAAAAATCCGATCGACATTTTCTTTCGGAATCCCCATGCCTTGATCACTAATTTGAATCAACAAAGATCCTTCTTCTACAGTCATATCAAAACGGACTTTGCCACCTTTTGGAGAGTACTTCAAGGCGTTGGAAATAATATTATCGATTACTTGCGTTAATTTATCGGGATCAATTTCGACAAAATACTGCTCTTTTGGTAAATGACGTTCAAAATCCACTTTGTGTGATTTCGACATTTCAAAACGATCAATAATACGATTGAAAAAGACATTAAATTCAACCATTTCCTTGCTCAATTCCGTCTCACTAGAATCCATTTTCGATAATTTCAACAAATCATTAACAAGTCGAATCATTCGTTCTGTTTCTGTTTGTGTGACATTTAAAAAGTTTGGTGCCAAGTCTGGATCTTGCCACGCACCGTCCGCTAAGGCTTCTAAATAACTGCGCATCGTCGTTAATGGCGTCCGCAATTCATGTGATACGTTGGCGACAAATTCGCGGCGTTCCATATCAATTTTTTCCTGCTCCGTATTGTCATGCAATACAGCAATTAATCCATTAACAAAACCTGTTTCCTTTTGGATAACAGAGAATGTTGTCCGAAGCAAAGTGCTTTGATCATAAGAACTAAAATCGAGCGTTATAGCTTCTTTCATATCTATCAAATCTTCAAAAGTATATTCTTCATCGAGACCTAGTATGCTTGTTACAGGACGATTTATCACCGTTTCACGTGAAACATTAAGCAATTGCAATGCCGGATCATTAATTAAAATAATTCGACCTCGTCGATCAGTTGATAATACACCGTCTGTCATATTCGAAAGAACCGAAGCCAATTTACGTCGTTCACTTTCAGTAGACTGTTGGGATTCCTGCAGCCTATTTGTTAAATGGTTAAAAGCACGAGCAAGCTGGCCAATTTCGTCATCGCTATAAACCCTAACTTTGCGTGAAAAATTCCCTTTTGCCATAGCCTGCGCCTGTCTACGCATGTCGACAATTGGTCGCGAAATCGTTTGGGCAACTAGAATACCTAAAATTGCCGTAATTACTAGCGATATGGCCGTACCAACAGCGAGTATCGAGTTAATGTCGTCCATTTGGTCATATACATTTTCAATTTCTGCCACGACGTATAAAGTTCCGAGGAACTCTCCACCGGCGGCAACAATTGGCAAGGTACGGACCCAAATACGCTCTTCACTGTCAGGATCAACATATGTCTGCTCAAGTCCGATTTCTCCGATAATGGATTGCCGCACTAAATCATTTGTTGAACGTTGACCGATCAGCGCTTGGTTTTCGATTACCGAAGACGCCAGAATACTGTACCGCGTGTTAACAACACGGATTTCACTAATATCATCCGATTTAAAACCATACAATACCGTCCGCAAAGTTTGCTCGAGCGTCAAACTTTCTTCTGTACGTTCTTTAATCATTTCTTCCCGCACACTAAATTCGATAATTTCCATACGATCTTCAATTGAATTTTCGAAATTACCTTTTAGCGTTTCTTCAAGCTGTTGAGCGAAGTACAGTCCTATGATCTGCATCGCTAGTAAAATCAGCAGAATATAAATCAAAACAAATTTCACATGTATCGATTTTAAAAAATTAAATTTTGACATTTAACTACTCCTGTTCAGGATTTCGTAAATAATACCCTACGCCACGTCTTGTCACGATCCATGCAGGATGGCTTGGATTGTCCTCGATTTTTTCACGTAAACGACGCACTGTAACGTCTACTGTCCGGACATCTCCAAAATAATCGTAGCCCCACACAGTTTGCAACAAATGCTCACGTGTCATAACTTGTCCAATGTGCTTGCCAAGATAGTGAAGCAACTCAAATTCACGGTGAGTCAGTTCGATCGTCTCGTCACGCTTTAAGACTAGATACGCATCTGGCTGAATCGTCAAAGAACCAACTTGAATATCATTTGAATTGGGTCCTTCTTCTTCAGCTGGTGCAATGTTTTGACGACGTAAATTCGCTTTGACACGGGCAATCAATTCACGTGTTGAAAATGGCTTTGTAACATAATCATCGGCACCTAGTTCTAGGCCCAAAACTTTATCGATTTCTGAGTCTTTTGCCGTTAACATAATGATGGGGAAATCAAATTTCTTACGAATCTCACGGCATACTTCCATGCCGTCACGGTTTGGTAACATGATATCCAGCAACATTAAATCCGGCTGAATTTCTTCTGCAATTTTGATCGCTTCGTCCCCGTCATATGCACATACGACGTTAAAACCTTCTTTTTTTAAGTTGAATTGCAAAATATCTGCAATTGGTTTCTCATCGTCTACAACTAGAATTGTTTTACTCATCATTTTTCTCCCCTTTTTCTTTCAACTTGACACCCTTTTTCTTACCGTTGCACATTCTTTACTACCCTATACTTTATCATTGTTCAGACTAATCCGCATCTATCTGTAGCTAAACACCGTGCCCATTCAACTGCCTAAAAATTAATTGTCTCTCTCAAAACATCAAAAAGCAGCCGCTCATAGGCGACTGCTTGGTAAAAACGATATAAGTTGAGTCAAGGGTAAAAATTGAAAAGCTCGTTAGAAGAAAACACGAAAAGCATTTATCTGCAGCAATTTAATAACATTATCTCCAAACACTTGTCACAATGTTTGTTTGGTTACGGTCAGGACCGACAGAGAAAATCGAAATTTGAACGCCTGTCAATTGTGCAATGCGCTCCAAATAATGACGTGCATTATCAGGAAGCTCGTCTAACGATTTGCAGCTCGTTACGTCTTCCGACCAACCTGGAAGTTCTTCATAAACAGGCTCGCATTCAGCAAGCATACGCAAGTTTGCTGGATATTCTGTAATTAGCTCTCCGTTATGACGATAAGCTGTACAAATTTTCACGGTTTCAAGACCTGTTAATACATCGATTGAGTTAACTGTTAGATCTGTCAAACCACTAACACGTCTTGCATGGCGGACAACTACACTATCAAACCAACCAATGCGGCGTGGGCGTCCAGTCGTAGTTCCGTATTCTTTACCAACTTCGCGGATTTGTTGACCCACTTCGTCAAACAATTCTGTTGGGAACGGGCCGTCTCCGACACGTGAAGTATAAGCTTTACAAACTCCAATAACATGCTGAATTGTTGTGGGACCAACGCCTGCACCGATTGTCACTCCACCCGCTACAGGGTTCGAAGATGTCACATACGGATAAGTTCCTTGGTCGATGTCGAGCATCACACCTTGAGCGCCTTCAAACAATACACGGCGACCATCGTCGATTGCATCGTTCAACACTTTTGATGTATCTGTTACGTATTTAGCGATTTCTTGACCATATGCATAATATTCTTCCATAATTTCTTCTACAGTAAAACCTTCTGTTTCATAGAATTTCTCAAACAGACGATTTTTCTCTTTTAAGTTCATGCGCAGTTTTTCCTCGAACACAACGTGATCCAATAAATCCGCCATGCGAATTCCGACACGTGCTGCTTTGTCCATATAAGCAGGGCCGATGCCTTTGCCCGTTGTTCCGATTTTATTTGCTCCGCGGCGTGCTTCTTCCACTTCATCTTGCTTGATGTGGTATGGCAATAAAACGTGTGCGCGGTTAGAAATACGCAAGTTCTCCGTTGTTACGCCACGGTCATGAAGACCTTTTAACTCTTTCACAAGTGCTTTCGGATCTACGACCATACCGTTACCGATTACAGATGTCTTATCTTTATAGAAAATCCCTGAAGGAATCAAATGCAGTTTGTACGTTTCTCCACCAAAAATAATGGTATGTCCAGCGTTGTTTCCGCCTTGGTAACGTGCAATTACTTCTGCATGTTCAGATAGAAAATCTGTGATTTTCCCTTTTCCTTCGTCTCCCCATTGCGTTCCTACTACTACGACTGATGTCATAATCCGCACCTCCGTTAGGCATATGCCCTATCTCAAACAGTTTTTATTGTACCAATTAAACGGGAAATCGTCAATACGCAACAGAAGAAAACACGAACATATAAATGTGTTACCACATTTAATGTTCGTGTTTAAAAGTCTCCACCTGATTCATGTTGACTCCAATCGATGGTAACGAATTTATTATATTCTTTCACAAATGCCAGTTTTACCGTACCCGTTGGACCATTACGTTGTTTGGCGATGATGATTTCGATCATGTTCTGATCTTCGGTTTCTTTGTCATAATAATCTTCACGGTACAAGAAGGATACAATATCAGCATCCTGCTCAATACTTCCTGATTCACGTAAATCCGACATCATCGGCCGCTTGTCTTGCCTTTGCTCGACTCCACGAGATAACTGAGACAACGCAATAACCGGTACCTCTAACTCACGAGCTAAGCCTTTCAACGAACGGGAAATATCCGATACTTCTTGCTGACGGTTTTCTCCTGAACGTCCAGGTCCTTGAATTAGCTGAAGATAATCAATCATAATCATGCCAAGTCCATATTCCTGTTTGAGTCGACGACATTTGGCACGAATATCGTTCACTCGAATTCCGGGCGTATCATCGATGAAAATTCCAGCATTTGATAAACTACCCATAGCCATTGTCAACTTGCGCCAATCTTCGTTTTGAAGTGCCCCTGTCCGTAATACCTGTGCATCGATATTACCTTCCGCACATAGCATACGCATGACGAGCTGTTCAGCACCCATCTCCAAACTGAAAATCGCGACGTTTTCGTCTGTTTTCGTTGCAACATTTTGTGCCACGTTTAAAGCGAAAGCGGTCTTACCAACAGAAGGCCGTGCAGCCACGATAATCAAGTCGTTTCGCTGAAATCCTGCTGTTACCTTATCAAGGTCACGGAAGCCTGTAGGGATCCCTGTAACGTCTCCTTTGCGGGTATGCAGCAATTCGATATTATCATAGGTCTTAACTAAAACGTCTTTGATGTGAATAAAATCGCCGGCATTCTTACGATTCGACACTTCCATCATTTTTTTTTCAGCTTCAGCAAGCAAGGCTTCTACTTCGTCTTCACGTGTAAACCCATCCTCTACAATCGTTGTCGCTACTCGAATGAGGCGGCGCAATATCGCTTTCTCTTCCACAATATGAGCGTAATGCGCAACGTTTGCTGCCGTTGGTACGGCGTTAGCGATTTCCGTTAAATAAGATAAACCGCCAACGTCCTCTAATTCTTTTTTGACAGAAAGCTCTTCTGTCACAGTCACAACATCAATTGCTTTTCCGTGATCCGCTAAATTCAGCATCGTCTGGAAAATCTTTTGATGGGCAATCCGGTAAAAATCTTCTGCCATGACGATTTCAGCAACCGTGATCAGAGAAGGTGGTTCTAAAAAGATGGCACCAATCACCGATTGCTCAGCTTCATGGTTGTGCGGGGGGACACGATCTATCGTTTCGTTCATCGGTGTCTCACCTTACGCTTCTTCGGTAACGTGAACTCGAAGTGTAGCGGTCACATCCTGATGCAATTTTACAGGAATATTCGTATAGCCAAGCGCGCGAATGGCATCGTCTAATTCCATTTTACGTTTGTCTAATTTGATACCATTTTTCTTCTCAAGAGCTGTCGCTACTTGTTTCGTCGTAATTGATCCGAAAATACGTCCGCCTTCTCCAGATTTAGCAGTCAATTCGATTGTTAAGCTTTCTAGTTTTTCCTTCAACTGTTCTGCTTCTTGACGCTCTAGGTCAGCTTCTTTTTGCTCTTTTTTCTTTTGTCCGTCCAATTTGCTAATGGTTGCTTGGTTTGCTTCAATCGCCCAATTGTTTTTCAATAAGAAGTTATGCGCATAACCATCCGCTACGTTTTTAATTTCACCTTTTTTACCTTTACCTTTTACGTCTTTCAAAAATATCACTTTCATTCGTTTGTTCCTCCTTCAGTATCTTCTAAAATTACCGCTTTTAATTGTTCAACGGCTTGTTCGATTGTGGTATTCGGCATTTGAGTGGCCGCATTGGTTAAATGACCGCCCCCACCGAGATTTTCCATAATAATTTGAACGTTGACTTCACCTAGTGACCGTGCACTGATGCCAATGCCACCTTCTGTACGCTCAGCGACCACAAAGGATGCATTAACATCTTTCATCGTCAGCAGGATATCTGCTGTTTGAGCAATCAGAACAGGACTGTAAACGCGGTCAGACTCACCTCTTGCAATAGCAATGCCTTCACCGGCAAATTCTACTGTCTGAACGATTTTCGCACGTTCCACATACGTTTCCAAATCTTCTTTTAGAATGCGTTGGACGAGCACCGTATCAGCTCCGTTCGAACGCAAGTAAGACGCAGCTTCGAATGTTCGAGCTCCTGTTCTCAGTGTGAAGCTCTTCGTGTCTACTATAATACCAGCCAACATCGCTGTCGCTTCAAGCATTGATAACTTTTCATGCTTTGGCTGATATTCGATGAGTTCAGTCACCAATTCAGCTGTTGATGACGCATAGGGCTCCATATAAACAAGCATTG
The DNA here is from genome assembly GCF_001465835.2 of Planococcus kocurii. NCBI lineage: Bacteria > Bacillati > Bacillota > Bacilli > Caryophanales > Caryophanaceae > Planococcus > Planococcus kocurii. Next base: position 1,781,422 of record NZ_CP013661.2, on the reverse strand, counting down.
TATTGGTAATAAATTCCTCGCCTCTTCGGTGATGGTCAATTAAAACAACGCGTTCCATCCGTTGCAGCACACGTTCATCGATGACCATCGATGGTTTATGCGTATCTACGACCACAAGCAGTGAATGCTCGGTCATATTTGCTAACGCTTCTTCAGGCGTGATAAACTGCGCAAACAGTTCAGGGTCCCCTTCAATGGCTTCCATCAACCTCATGACGCTACGATCGTATTCATCAAAATCAAGAATAATTCGTCCTTTGACTTTATTCATGGCCGCCATTTTTGCTACACCCACTGCAGCACCAATCGAATCCATATCCGGCATTTTATGGCCCATGATAAACACTTGATCACTTTCTTGAATCAAATCACGCAGCGCATGCGAAATAACGCGCGCCCTGACACGTGTTCGTTTTTCAACCGGATTGGTCTTGCCACCATAAAATTTCACTTTTCCACTCGGATGTTTAATAGCGACTTGGTCTCCACCACGTCCGAGAACTAAGTCAAGTCCTGACTGAGCCAGTCCACCAAGCTCAACTAGCGACGCAGAACCAGCACCTACACCGATACTCAACGTCAGCGCTAAATTATCTTTAGATGTGACTTCACGAATATCATCCAAAATAGCGAATTTCGACAACTCCAGCTCTTTTAAAATCGATTCATTGAAAACAGCCATAAAACGCTCAGAAGAAATGCGTTTCACGAAAATGCCATGCTTTGCGCCCCATTGATTGACGAGCGACGTTACTAAACTACTTAAATTACTCCGCGTCTGGTCGTCCATTCCTTGTGCAAGTTCATCGTAATTATCAATGAATAAAATACCGATAACGGTACGATCCGCGTAATAAAGCGTCTCAATCTCTACCTGCTCCGTAATATCAAAAAGATAAAACAAGCGATCGTCCGCTTTATAATAGACACGGTATTTCCGATCTCCTAACGCGATCGTCATTTCTGTCGTTTCTTCAGATTTTACTAATGGATGAAAATCATCAGAAAGTGTATAAAGTGACTCTCCAATTAATGAATCGTACTTAAGGGTCGAAGTCATATAGGGATTTGCCCACTCAATATGATAATGTTCATTGACTAGCAAAATTCCGATTGGCATCTCGAGCAATGCTTCCTCGCCGACTTTCTTCATTCGGTAAGACAATGCTTCAATGTGTTTTTCAGTAGCCTCATAGACTCTTTTTTCTGTTACCCAAGTTATGGTAAACACTAGCACAAAAAGCAGTATAAAGATGCCAGCTGCCCATTCCGACCAAAGTGAAATTAGAATGGATGCGGCCATACCAAGAACTAGCAAGGCGATAAGTGGATATCGAAGTTTTCTTTTTCTGAAAAAAGCCGACATTATTCTTCAGCTCCTTATTTTCCTTTAAATTCGTGCGCTCGCTTGACCCACCCACGGATATCAAATCCAAGGTCTACGATTCCGACAATACTCGTGAATGACTGCAATGGAAATGCCAACAATGTCACCAGTACGGTTACCCATTTCGGCCAATTTTCCTGATGGATGTAAAAATGATAAAAAGAGACACCTTGCAGGAATAATAGGAATTGGAGCAGCACGGATGCATTAATGAAAACCATATATGCCATTGTTCCGGGTTCAAAGTCCGATAATAATGACACCAGCAACACGATTAAATAATACCATAAAACAGATTTTGGTAATCGCATATTTCGAAAAGGTGGAAACTTAGGAGCTGTAATGCCAACACGTTTTAATATAGGCAACACAATTAATAGCAACACCCATACCGACATGAAAACACCCAATACCAATAACACAGGCACTAAAGTTTCGAACGACTGCTGCAATTGAACAACCAGTTCGTTGTATTCTTTTATCGAAGCTTCGGAAGCTCCTAAACTTTTCATCATTGAACCTGTCTGCTCATAAGATTCATCGAACATCACCATAAATTCTTCTAATACATTGATACCAAATAGTACAATCGAAGCCACATATTGAATCATCAATGATGCTAAAAGAACGATACTGGCACCCATGAACATGAATAATTTACTTTTCTTATAATAAATTGAAAGACCAATTGCTAAGCCGAGTGGTACATGAATTAACGCTAGTGGTACTGATAAAAGACCACCAATGATAAACGATAGCACCAGACAGACCAACGCAAAAAGAGCAGAAGCTTTCCACGGATACTTCGCGCTGTACCAAGCGACGGGCAATGCGAGAATTAACGTACTGACTATACTCAAAACGGGCACATATACCGAGATTGCTAGCAAGACTGTAAACACTGCTGCCATCATTGCCCCGTTTGTAAGTTGTCGTGTTTGTTGATTTTGCATATGACTGTTTTTCCCCTTCTTTCGGGTAGATTTCATCCTTGTAATTGTACCATGATTCAAGAACCTGAACAAAACGAGCAGTACCATAGAAAGCCATAGCTACTTTGAATCCGATGAAGACACTAAAACACTCTTCTACGACTAATGCTGTCTATTTCAGCACACAAAAAAAGACCGGTTTCCCGGTCTTTTCAGAATCATAATTATCTTTCTTCCGCAACAAACGGTAGAAGTGCCATGATACGTGAGCGTTTAATAGCGATTGTCAACTTACGTTGCCATTTAGCGCTAGTGCCTGTAACACGACGTGGCAAGATTTTCCCTCTTTCAGAAATGAATTTCTTCAAAAGATCAGTATCTTTATAGTCAATGTGCGTGATGTTGTTGGAAGTAAAGTAACAAACCTTTTTCCGTTTTTTTCCTCCGCGACGTGGTGCCATATCGAATTACCTCCTTTACTTAATAGTTAATCGTCAGTTCCAGTCCATCTTAGAACGGTAAATCGTCATCTGATACTTCGATCGGACCGCTACCGCTTGAGAATGGATCTTCATCTACACGAGTATGGTTTTGCTGACTTGGGCTCGGTGATTGGTTCTGTTGATAGGAAGGCTGCTGCCCTTGTGAACGATCCGTATTAGCGCTTTTCGGTTCAAGGAATTGAACACTGTCCGCTACTACTTCTGTTGTATAGACGCGTTTCCCGTCTTGTCCCTCGTAGCTACCAGTCTGGATGCGGCCTTCAACACCAGCCAAGCTTCCTTTTTTCAGGAAGTTCGCTGTATTTTCAGCTTGTTTGCGCCAAACAGTACAATTAATGAAATCAGTTTCGCGTTCACCTTGAGCGTTGGAGAAAGTCCGATTTACAGCAAGTGTAAAACGAGCAACTGCCGCGCCGCTTGGTGTGTAACGAAGGTCTGGATCTTTTGTCAGTCTTCCGACTAAAACAACTCGGTTAATCATCAGAATTCAACCTCCTTCAAGTCAAAAAAATTTCAGTGCCAGTATCCTGTTTACGCGTCTTTGCGTACAGCGATATGACGAATAATGTCTTCGTTAATGTTCGCAAGACGTGTGTATTCGTTGATAGCTTCAGAACCAGAATTGATTTTAACGATCTGGTAGAAACCTTCACGCAAATCGTTGATTTCATAAGCTAAACGACGTTTACCCCACTCTTTCGACTCGATGATTTCAGCGCCGTTAGAAGTAAGGATGTCGTTAAAACGCTCAACTAGAGCTTTTTTCGCTTCCTCTTCAATTGCAGGCTGAATGATATACATTAATTCATATTCTCTCATCGTGTTGTCACCTCCTCATGGACTTGGGCCCTGCTGTATCCAGCGGGCAAGGAGCAAGCAATTCATAAATATTACTCACATCACAGTATTGTATCATAACTACAAAGCTCCCGCAAGCATGATTTTCCATTTGAAATCATCTATACTTTTCTGCATAGACTGTTAAAGGATGTGAAACGATGCCCCCTAGCCATATTATCGAATTGAAAATGGACGAGATCGCGCCAAAAGCACTTGGATTCAATGTAATCTTGTTGTTTGCATTTGCAGCTGCTTATCATTTCTTCAATGAATCTTTATCGTTTCGTTTTTCATTGACTGCCATTTTGTCATTTCTACTCGGCTATGTGGTTTTAATTGTCGTGCATGAGCTTTTTCATTTGATTGGTTTTGTACTGTTTGGAAAAGTTCCAATTTCTTCGTTGAATTATGGTGTCAATTTGAAACTGGGTATTGCTTACGCTACTACGACTAAACCCGTTCAAAACCATGCCATGAAGAAAGCATTACTGCTTCCTTTTTGGACGACTGCTTTTCTTCCTACGGTGATAGGATTTTTGTTTGATAGCCAGGTTCTCGTTTTATTAGGCGCTATGCTTACTGCAGGAGCTTTTGGCGACTTTATCATGTATCGTGAATTGCGCAAAGAAAAAAGCGCGGCATGGGTCGTTGATGACCCTTCACTGCCGCGCCTCCATATTTACAATCAGTATCCCAAAAACGACAGCACCGATTAATCGGTGCTTTTCTTTTCTTATCTAACCAGATGAGTAACTTCCCATTTCCCAGTCAAAATTTGTTTTTTTACTAACTTTTCGTCTTTTGCTATATAAACAATTGTTTCGAAAGATTTGTTGCCCGCCTCTACTTCAATCGTTACCTTATCGTATAAATCTGTTTCAGGATTTCCAGAATAATCCTCAAGATAGTCTAAAGCTGGCCATAAAACATCCGGGATGTCGTAAATCTCCCCTTCAATTTGACCAGCACCCGATAACACCATTGCCGGATAACCCATTCCCGTGTCGTACAAAGTTCCTTTTGTTACCGCTTGTTCCTCCACCAATTCAGCTTCTTCCAAATAACAATGATACTTCCCGCCGCGCTTAAGCGTTCCGTATGCAAATAACAACATTTCCTATTCCTCCATACAAAAACCGGATGCGGCAAGGCACCCGGTTGCTTTTTTAGTTTTGTCGTGCTTTGAAACTAGATGCTTCGATAGATAACAATCATTGCAGCTTTTGGACTTATCTAGCTCCGGTAGCCAGATTCTCGGGTCATAAGTCAACCCAGCTACGTGGCAAAAAGCGCCACTTTGCTGGTTCGCCTTATGCCTGTCGAATCTTAACGGCCATCCTCGCTTTTAGTCTTATCTAGCTGCGGTAGCCAGATTCTCGGGTCATAAGTCAACCCAGCTACGTGGCAAAAAGCGCCACTTTGCTGGTTCGCCTTATGCCTGTCGAATCTTAACGGCCATCCTCGCTTTTAGTCTTATCCAGCTGCGACGCCTAGTCCCTCGAGTCGCTTCGACCCTGCCTGCAATGGCAAAGTACGCCATTACCTGCAAGGTCTCCAGCGCTTGTCGGGACTGAACAGGCGCCTCCGCTTTTAGATTTATCCAGCTGCAACGACCTGCTCCTCGGGTCATAAGCCACTCTGGCTGTGCGGCAAAGAACGCCGCTTCGCCAGATCGTCTTACGCCTGTCAGAGCATAACGGTCGTTTCCGCTTTTAGACGTTAAATCTAAATAGCATGACGTCGCCGTCTTTGACGATGTATTCTTTGCCTTCTTGACGTACTTTCCCTGCTTCTTTTGCTGCTGCCATTGATCCGATTTCGACCAAGTCATCGTAGGCAACTGTTTCGGCACGGATAAATCCGCGTTCGAAGTCAGAGTGAATAACGCCGGCACATTGTGGAGCTTTCATGCCTTTTTTGAATGTCCATGCACGCACTTCTTGAACGCCTGCGGTAAAATAAGTTGCTAATCCGAGCAAGCTGTATGAAGCTTTGACCAATTGGTCCAACCCAGACTCTTTAATGCCCAACTCTTCAAGGAACATTTCTTTTTCCTCGTCTTCAAGTTCAGCCATTTCTTCTTCGATTTTCGCACAAATAACGATGACGTCTGCATTGTCTTTTGCAGCAAAATCACGAACTTGTTGAACGTATTCGTTACTGTCAGCATCTGCAATTTCATCTTCTGAAACGTTTGCCACATAAAGCATCGGTTTGATTGTCAATAAATTCAAACCTTTTGCAATTAACAGCTCATCATCCGTAAATTCGATTGAACGTGCCAATTGACCATTTTCAAAAGCTTCGCGTAATTTCATCAGGACTGGCTCTTCTGCAACAGCGTCTTTGTCTTTTTGTTTTACTAACTTCGCTGCGCGGGCAATGCGTTTTTCGATGCTTTCCATATCTGCCAAGATCAATTCCAAGTTAATCACTTCAATATCAGAAATCGGGTCTACTTTTCCGGTTACGTGCGTGATGTTATCATCAGCAAAACAACGGACCACTTGGCAAATTGCATCTACTTCACGGATATGAGACAAGAATTTATTTCCTAATCCCTCACCTTTACTAGCACCTTCTACAATTCCTGCAATATCAGTAAATTCAAAAGCCGTCGGTACAGTTTTTTTCGGATCTACTAATTCCGTCAATTTGTTAAGACGCTCATCTGGAACTTCAACAATCCCAACGTTTGGATCTATTGTACAGAACGGGTAGTTTGCCGCTTCGGCACCCGCTTTAGTTATTGCATTAAATAATGTGGATTTCCCCACGTTTGGTAATCCTACAATCCCTGCAGTTAATGCCATAGGATGCACAACCTTTCCTCTATATAAAACGAATTATTTTTTACACAACCATTTCATTATAAGAACGAAACCTGGAATTGTCCATTTTTCATTCTGTTTCGGACTTAATTAGAATCTTTTTCATCTTTTTATTAAACTCCATACGCGGCAACATGACGCTATGTTGACACCCCTCACACTTAATGCGAACATCCGCTCCCATGCGAATAATTTTCCAGGCATTGGCTCCACAAGGATGGCCTTTTTTCATTTCAACTATATCGTTCAGCCCAAACTCCTTCATTTCCATGAGTCTGCCTCCCTTTTACGTTTTAGCATTTCTTGCTGTGGTCACTTCTTCTGGAGATCGCTGCATCATTACCATACGCGGATAAGGAATTTCAACTCCACGTTGGTCCAAAAAGTCCTTCAAATCGCGACGCATCCCTCTCGCGACAGCAAAATGCTGCATTGGTAAAGTTTCTGCTGTAATCCGCATAACAATTTCAGTTGTCGTTAAATTTTGAACACCTAATAGCTCCGCTGGCTTAATAATCTGTTCATAACGATCTTGCAAACCATTCAAAAATTCCATTATGAGCTTTTCAACGCGCGTAATATCCGATTCATAAGAGATGTTGACATCGACCACTGCGATAGAATTGTGAATTGAAAAGTTTACAACGTCCATTATGTTGCCATTCGGGAAGATAAACAGTTCACCCGTCCATGCTTTTACTTTGGTCGTACGTAACCCGATTTCTTCCACGGTTCCTTCGGCAGCACCGATTCGAACATAATCACCTACAGAAAATTGGTCTTCAAAAATAATAAAGAAACCCGTAATCACATCTCGCACTAAGTTCTGAGCACCAAATCCGACTGCTAAACCTAACACACCAGCACCTGCAATCAAACCGGTAATATCAATCGTGAAAGTTGACAAAATAGAAACTGCCGCTATGAAATACACGACATACGCCACGACGTTTGATAATAATTTTGATAAAGTTTGCTGTCTTCGCTCGTTATAAAGTAGCGGACCTTTAATACGTACAGAAAAAGTTTTTCGAATCAATACACGTAATACTTTCACCAGTACAACCGCAGCTACAGTAATCAACACGACTTTTAATAAAACAATGATTAGACCTATCCACATTGCTTCGTCCGCGAGAACATTAAAAATTCGTTGCATCATTTTCTCAACGCTCACTCTTTCACCTTCCCACACTTACATCAAATTAAATTTATAAATAATTGTAACGACCACTCCAACAACAACTATACCTGGCAATAAATTCGCTACTCTAATTTTTGTTACACCCATCATATTCAGACCAATTGCAACGATCATCACTCCACCTGTTGCACTCATTTCCAATATGAACATATCGAGTGCTACATCAGGAATTGCTAAGCTAATTTGAGTTGCAAACAAGGCGATTAATCCTTGATAAACAAATACTGGAATCGCTGCAAGCATAACACCAAAGCCAAGTGTAGATGCTAAAACGATGGAAGTAAATCCATCAATTATCCCTTTTGAAATTAATACGCCATGCTCATTACTCAAGCCACTTTCCATTGCTCCGATGATTCCCATTGCTCCAATTACAAATATTAAAGTAGCTGTTACAAATCCTTGAGCAAGGCTGCCATTACTTTCTTTAGCTCCAAGCATGCGTTCAATCCAATGACCAAAATCGTTCAACTTACCTTCTAAGTTTGCCCATTCTCCAATAACTGCGCCCAACACTAAACTAATAATAACAATTATAAAGTTTTGACTTCCCAATCCCATTTGTAGACCAAGCACAATTACTGCTAAGCCAATAACATACATGACCGTCTCTTTCATGTTGTCAGAAATATTGCGAAGAGCTCTTCCAAGAATGGTTCCCACTACAATTAAAACAGCGTTTATTAACGTCCCTAAGAGAACCACTACATTTCTCCTCCTCTACAAGTTTCCTCGTCTACTGCAAGACAATCTTCTCCCTCTTTTCAACGTTCTATTTGGTTTCTCACTTATCAAAAACAGAACCTATTCCCTTTCTAAGGAATAGGCACTTGTCAGCTTAACAATTCCAAAATTCGCTCCAGGTCATCTTCAGAGAAAAATTCAATTTCTATTTTTCCTTTATTCTTATTTTTTTTAATCTGGACTTTTGTGCCAAAACGATCTCTTAGTTCAGATTGTTTTTCTTCTATAAAAATATCTCTCTTTTTTTCAATTGTTTCACGTGGAACATCTTCATTTAAACGCTGTACCAAATTCTCTAGCTGACGAACGTTCAAGTTTTCTTTAACCACTTTTGTGGCTGTTTCTAAAATGATTTTTTTGTTTCTCAAGCCAAGAAGTGTACGCCCGTGCCCCATTGACAATTCCTTGTCAGAGATAAGTTTACGGACCGTATCAGGCAACGCTAAAAGCCGAATATGATTGGCAATATGCGGACGACTTTTACCTAAGCGAAAAGCAAGTTGTTCTTGCGTTAAGTTTAATGCTTCCATTAGTTTCTGGTAAGCTTCTGCTTCTTCAATTGGCGTTAAATCTTCTCGTTGAAGGTTTTCCAATATAGCAAGTTCCATCATTTGTTGGTCCGTCAACTCTTTAACAATCGCCGGAACTTTTTTCAACTTAATCAATTTTGCTGCCCGGAAACGACGTTCACCAACAACCAGTTCATATTTTTCTCCCACTTTTCTTACAACAATCGGCTGCAAAATCCCATGTTCTTTAATAGATTCTGCCAACTCCTCCAAAGCTGCTTGATCGAAAAATTTTCGTGGTTGATACGGATTTGCTTGAATTTCACTTGTATTAAGTTGATTTACTTTGTCTGCATCATTGCTTGCCTCTCCTGGAAACAACGCATTGATGCCTTTCCCTAAACCTTTAGCCATTATCAATCACTTCCTTCGCCAATTCTAAATACACTTCTGCGCCTCTGGATTTTGGATCATAGATAATAATTGGCTCTCCGTGGCTCGGTGCTTCACTCAATCTTACGTTTCTAGGAATAATTGTTTTATAAACTTTATCTTGGAAGTATTTTTTCACTTCATCAATTACTTGCATCCCTAGGTTTGTTCGTGCATCGTACATGGTCAATAAGACACCATCAATCATCAAATCGTGATTTAAATGTTTTTGCACTAAGCGAATTGTGCTCAATAATTGGCTCAACCCTTCTAATGCATAGTATTCACACTGTACCGGAATAATAATTGCATCAGATGCTGTTAAAGAGTTTAAAGTTAGTAATCCCAATGAAGGTGGACAATCGATGATTATGTAATCGTACATATCTTTGACTTCTTCCAGTGCATTTTTCAAGCGAGCTTCTCTTGAAATGGTAGAAACTAATTCAATTTCAGCTCCAGCAAGAGAAATTGTCGCCGGAACTACATGTAGATTCTCCACTTTTGTTTCCATTATTGTGCTTTTCACATCTATATCGTCAATTAACACTTCGTAAATGCATTTATCCACGTCGCCTTTGTTGACTCCTACCCCACTGGTCGCATTTCCTTGAGGATCTACATCTATTAAAAGAACTTTTTTGCCTAAATATGCAAGGCAGGCACTTAAATTTACTGAAGACGTTGTTTTTCCTACGCCGCCCTTTTGATTGGCGATCGCAATAGTTCTACCCACACTTGCACCAACTTTCTCTATTACTTTCTTTATTTTACTGCGGAATCTTTGTTTTAGCTATTTTATTACTTATAAAGCACAGCATTTTCAAGGAATAATTATAGACAAAAATCATAACTTTGACTTATACTAGCTTCCATTTTTCTATTGTATCAAAATTTTTCAACAATACGACGATGGAGCCATTAAAAAAACTCTTTCCATACAGGAAAGAGCTTCTCATGATTTTTTTTTCGGAATTTTTACTGTGATTTGATAATATTCTTCGTATTCTTCTTCTTCTGTTGTTAAATCAATGCCGCTTTTAGTAACCATACTCAGTGATTCTTTAATCGTGTTCATTGCAATTCGCATATCTCTGCTAATTGCTTTTCTTCGGGCCTTTGATTTTTTTGGCTCATTTGAAAGCAACTTACTGACTTTTATCTCTAATTGCTTTACATTTAAACTTTCTTCAATCGTTTCATCAAACAGCTTTTTTTGCTGCTCTGCATCTTTTACTTGTAACAATGCTCTAGCATGTCGTTCTGTTAGTAATCGCTTTAACAATGCCGTTTGAATTTCTTCAGGCAACTTTAGTAACCGTAGCTTGTTGGCAACTGTCGACTGTCCTTTACCTAGACGCTGCGCCAAAGCTTCCTGCGTAATTTCTTGTATATCAAGTAAATTACGATAAGCATGTGCCTCTTCTATCGAGGTAAGCTCTTCACGCTGAAGATTTTCAATCAAAGCTATAGACGCAGTTTCTTTGTCACTCAAATTCCGGATGATGGCTGGCACTTCTGTCCATTCGAGTGATTTCATTGCACGAAAACGACGTTCTCCTGCAATGATTTCATACTCTCCTTCAACTTCAGACTTCCTAACTACGATTGGTTGAATCACTCCATGAACATGAATTGTCCGTGCAAGTTCTTCAATTTTTTCTTGATCAAAAATTGTTCTTGGCTGAAATTTATTTGCATGTATTTTGTCGAGCGGTAATTTGAGTACTTCTTCTGAAGACTTGTGTTCTACCGCTTCTTTTTTTGCTGTCTCATTTGCTTTATCGCCGCCTCCGAAGAAACGTGAAAAAGGACTTTTCACCTTCAAGCACCACCTTTTACAAGCTCACTTAGCTGTTAAATCTTGATCGCTGTTATTTTTAAATGTTTCACGTGAAACATTAAGAGATAGGTGATTTGTTTGGAATTCCAGCTTTTCGCGGATATTTCTTTGGTGTGTCTTTGAACTTTTTAAAGACTTGAATGTACCGTTCGCTTTCCTCTATAGGCAACAAGAAAGAGTGAACAGCTTCTAGTTTTACGCCAAGTTTCTGCAATGCTTTTTCCGCATCTTCCAATTCATCCGCCGCTGAAGCAGCTTTCATTGCTGCAAAAACTCCGCCCTTTTTAACTAAAGGCACACATAACTCGGCTAACACTGACAAACGAGCTACAGCACGAGCCGTTACGACATCGTATTTTTCGCGGTGAATAGACTGTCCGAAATCTTCTGCTCTTGAATGAATAAATTGCACTTTGGTCAACTCAAGCTCTTTACTTAAATGCTCTAAAAACTGAATTCGTTTGTTTAAAGAATCAACGATTGTAATTTCGATATGTGGAAAACAAATTTTTAATGGGATACTGGGAAATCCGGCTCCGGCACCCACGTCACAAATTTTCATTGATTTTGTGAAATCTAAATAAAATGCTGCTGTAATCGAATCGTAAAAATGCTTTAAATAGACAGCGGGTTGTTCGGTTATGGCTGTAAGATTCATTTTTTCGTTCCATTCGACCAATGCCTTATGATAAATACGAAATTGCTCTAGTTGTTGTTCAGTCAAGAAGATTCCTTTTTCACTGAGAGCATCTTTAAACTGTTGTTCGTTCAAACTGACTTCCCCCTTCTTGCAAGTTTTTTATGTAAAAAAGAAATGAGCTGGTGTGAGCCAGCCCATTCTGTTGTCTAGCTTATGGCTTTACTGTCATACTGAGATTTTCGCAATCTTTCCTTGTTCAATATACACCAATAAGATGGATATGTCAGCCGGATTCACACCTGAGATGCGAGTAGCTTGTGCGATAGACAGCGGACGAACTTCTGCAAGTTTACCTCGAGCTTCAGTCGCAATTCCGGAAATCGCATGATAATCAATATTATCAGGAATTTTTTTGTTCTCCATTTTTTTAAGTTTATCGACTTGTTGCAACGACTTCTCGATATAGCCTTCATATTTAATATGGATTTCGACTTGTTCTTTTACTTCAGCTTCCAATTCTATCGTTGAAGCTGTCAGTTGTGAAATCATGTCATAAGTCATTTCCGGACGTTTCAATAAATCCGCTCCGCGAATACCGTCTTTCAATTCACTGCCGCCTGCGTCACGAATCACTTGCTGAGTCGTTTCGTTTGGCTTTATCATAATGCCTCTCAAACGCTTAATTTCTTCTTCAATACGCTCTTTTTTCGCAAGGAATTTCACATAGCGTTCTTCTTTAACCATGCCGATTGCATAAGCCAGTTCCGTTAAACGCATATCTGCATTGTCATGACGAAGCAATAAGCGATATTCTGCACGAGATGTTAACAAACGATAAGGTTCGTTTGTCCCCTTTGTTACCAAATCATCAATTAAGACACCGATATACGCGTCAGAACGACTCAAAATAACTTCTTCTTTGCCGAGAACTTTCGCTGCTGCATTGATTCCCGCCATTAGTCCTTGACCAGCTGCTTCTTCGTAGCCAGACGTTCCGTTAATTTGACCAGCCGTATAAAGATTTTCAATTTGTTTTGACTCTAATGTTGGCCATAATTGCGTCGGAACGATGGCATCATACTCGATGGCATAACCTGCACGCATCATTTCAGCCTTCTCAAGCCCTGGAATCGATTCTAACAGCTTCCGTTGGACATGTTCAGGCAAACTTGTTGAAAGACCTTGTACGTAAACCTCGCGCGTATTACGCCCTTCAGGTTCTAAGAAGATCTGGTGACGTGGTTTGTCATTAAAACGAACGACTTTGTCTTCAATTGAAGGACAATAACGCGGACCCGTTCCTTTGATCATTCCAGAATACATCGGTGATAGGTGTAAATTATCATCAATTACTTGATGCGTTTGCTCATTTGTATAAGTTAACCAGCATGGCAGTTGATCCGTGATATATTCTGTCGTTTCATAACTGAAAGCGCGAGGTACATCGTCTCCAGGTTGAATTTCAGTTTTGCTGTAATCAATGCTGTTACTGTTAACGCGCGGAGGTGTTCCCGTTTTAAAGCGGACTGTTTCAAATCCAAGTTTTTCTAGATTTTCTGCCAATTTAATGGAAGGTTGCTGATTATTTGGCCCACTTGAGTAACGCAAATCGCCAATGATAATTTCACCACGCAGAAATGTTCCAGTCGTGATAACGACTGATTTGGCACGATAAATGCCTCCTACTTGTGTGATCAACCCTTGAATTTTACCGTCTTCAACAATTAGTTCCTCAGCTATCCCTTGATGCAAGGTTAAATTTGGGGCTTCTTCCATCAGACGCTTCATTTCCTGCTGGTAGAGCACTTTATCAGCTTGTGCGCGTAGTGCACGTACAGCTGGTCCTTTAGCGGTATTCAACATTCTCATTTGAATGTGTGTTTTATCGATCACGCGTCCCATGGCTCCGCCAAGTGCATCAATTTCACGTACAACAATACCTTTCGCCGGCCCACCAATTGATGGGTTACAAGGCATAAATGCGATCATATCCAAATTCATCGTCAAAACAAGCGTTTTAGCGCCCATTCGTGCAGAGGCAAGAGCAGCTTCCGCTCCTGCATGTCCTGCTCCTACAACGATGACATCGAACGTACCTGCTTCATATTGTGGCATGTTCGTTCATTCCCTTCGAGTTTTATTTCCCTAGACAGAACTGAGAAAATAATTGGTTAAGGAGGCCATCATCTGCGGTGTCTCCAATAATTTCCCCAAGAATTTCCCATGTTCGAGTAACGTCAATTTGAATCATGTCTACGGGAACTTCCATTTCAGCGGCCTCTATAGCGTCTGAAATGGTTTTGTGCGCCTGGTGCAGCAATGCAATGTGGCGCACATTGGACACATAAGTCATGTCCCCGGCCTCTATTTCTCCCTGGAAAAATAGAGCAGCTATCGCTTCTTCAAGTTGGTCGATGCCTTCTTCTTCGATTAACGAAGTCGTTACAAGCAATTTATCGCCTGCAAGCTTCTGTACTTGACCTAAATCTATTTTCTGCGGCAAATCGGTTTTGTTAATAACAACGATATAGTCCATGTCTTTAACTGTTTCAAACAACAACTCATCTTCTGGAGTCAGCGTTTCTGCGTAATTCAGCACGTAAAGAATCAAATCTGCTTCCTTTAGTACTTTTCTTGAGCGCTCAACACCAATCCGTTCGACAATATCTTCCGTTTCGCGAATCCCAGCTGTATCAACTAAACGCAATGGAACACCACGGACATTTACGTATTCCTCTATTATATCACGGGTTGTTCCCGCTATTTCGGTGACAATGGCTTTATTCTCTTGAACAAGGCTATTTAATAGCGAAGATTTCCCAACATTGGGGCGCCCCAAAATAACAGTTGAAAGTCCTTCTCTCAAGATTTTTCCTTGTGATGAGGTCTGCAACAGTTTATCAATTTCCGAACGGACCCACTTCGATTTTTCTAGCATAATTGGACGTGTCATTTCTTCTACGTCGTCATATTCTGGATAATCGATATTGACTTCCATTTGAGCAATCGATTCAAGTAAAGCTTGGCGCAATGTGCCAATTAGTTTTGATAACTTGCCTTCCATTTGGTTAAGTGCAACATCCATGGCACGATCCGTTTTTGCACGAATCAAGTCCATCACTGCTTCTGCTTGAGATAAATCGATTCGGCCATTTAAAAATGCTCGTTTCGTAAACTCACCTGGTTCGGCAAGTCTTGCTCCTGCACGTAGTACCAATTCAAGCACACGATTGACCGACACAATTCCGCCGTGGCAGTTAATTTCTACAACATCTTCACGGGTAAAGGTTTTTGGTGCTTTCATGAGCGATACCATGACTTCTTCCGCTACTTCTCCTGTTGTTGGATCTTCAAGGTGTCCGTAATGGATTGTATGCGTTACTTGGGAAGCTAGCGCTCTTTTGCTTGGAGCCCGAAACAGCTTGTCCGCAATTGCAACAGCTTCAGGACCACTCAAGCGGACAATTGCGATTGCTCCCTCTCCACTCGGTGTCGATATGGCAGCGATTGTATCGAATTCCATGATGCTTCCTCCTCTTAAGAAAAGCGACAGCGGCTGTTTTGCAGACCGATATAGCTTGACAGTTGAAAAACAGCATCGCTCGCTCTGTGGATAAAAACAGAACAGCGAGGCAGCTTAATGATCAAAATATATATTCACAGCTTTATTTTCGCTTAAAAAAAGTTGTCCACATGTGGACAACCAGTAAATGAACGTGGCTTTCTAACATATTACATTAGCATAAACCACTCCAAATCAAAAGACACAGAGCTCCATTTTGATAAATTTCGTCAATTTGGCATAAAAAAGCCCACCAAATTGGCGGGCTTTTTATTATTTATGAGGTTTGATGACTAGGTAGCGGTTTGGATCTTTGCCTTCCGAATGCGTATCGATGTCTAAACGTCTTGATAATGTCTGATGGATGACTTTTCGTTCAGAGGATGGCATTGGTTCAAACTGAACACGCCCACCGGTCCGAATTGCCTTGTCTGCCATTCGATCTGCTAATTGTTCTAGCGTCTCTTGGCGACGTTCACGATAATTCTCAGCATCTAGTTGAATCATCATAAATTGATTTGAATATTTATTGGCAACCAATTGAGCTAGTTGCTGAAGGGAATTTAAGGTTTGTCCTCGTTTGCCGATCAGCATCGCTACTTTTTCACTTTCAAGATAAAAACTGACTTTTTTGCCACGCTGTTCATGTGTAATCGATAAATCTTCAATTTTCATGCCTTTAGCAATGGATTGAATATAGTTTTTTGTTTCTTCAATGGCTTGTTCGTTAGAGAGCGCAGGAACTTCTTCCTTTTCTCCTTCTTTTTCAAGCAATTCTCCAGGTATTTCAAAAATTTCAGTCGTTTGTTCGAGTGTGTCACTATTTTCAGGAGCAGCTGTTTTTTCAATTACGGTAACTTCAACTTCTGCTTTTTTAGCACCAAAACCGAAAAACCCTTTCTTTTCTTGCTGAATGACCTGGATTGTAACTTCTTCACGTGGAACTTGGAGTGTTTCTAATGCTTCAGATATCGCGTTTTCAACAGTTAAACCCGTTTGCGTAATCTGTTTCACTTTTTAGCCCCTCCTGCTTTCGTTTTAACAGGCTGTTGTGTCTCTTTTTTCTCCCATGGACGATAAATAACCAAGTTTTGAATAAGGGAAATAACATTCCCAATTACCCAGTACAATGTCAATGCAGATGGCAACACGATACCAAATCCGATAATCATTACCGGCATGAAATACATCATAATTTTCATTTGAGGATTATCCATTGCTGGTCCAGTACGCAATACGACAAATTGCATCAATCCAGCAATTACCGCTAAAATAATACTCGGTTCTGCTAATGGAAAAATAAGGAATGACCCTAAATCGATTTCAGGCGTATTATTCATACGACTAATTGCGTGATAAAAACCGATCAGTACCGGCATTTGAATCAAAACAGGCAAACAACCCGCCATTGGATTGACGCCTCTTTCTTGGAACAAAGCCATCATTTCTTTTTGATATTTCTGTTGTGTGACAGCATCTTTTGACTTGTATTTTTCTTTTAACTTAACAAGTTCAGGCTGTACTTCTTGCATACGTTTCGAACTCTTCGTCTGTTTGATCATTAATGGCAGCATGACCAATCGAATGATGATCGTAACAGCAATAATCCCGAAGCCGTAAGTTCCTAGTAAACCTTTAAAGAATTTAATAGTTGATACCAGTGGCCAGACAATAAATTCATTCCAAAATCCTTCACTTTGATCACTAATCGGCTGATCGAACTCTGTACAACCCGAAAGCAGCAAGGCTACCGCGATCAATGAAATAAGCAGAACTAATTTCTTATTCACCCTTCTTCCCCCAAACTAATTTCAATTACTTCTATAATAACATCTATTCTGACTAGTCTTCTACTTCTTCGGCAATGTACGGGCAATCTTCAATACATGTTCGAGACTTTTCTTGCTTTCATGAAAATCCAATGTGGCCGCCTGTGGTCGGGCGATGATAATGTAGTCTGCATTCGGCAATAGTTCGTCTTTCAATTCCAAGAAAGTTTGCCGGATATAACGTTTCACCCGGTTACGTACTACCGCATTTCCTACTTTTTTACTGACGGATAGTCCTATGCGAAACTCTGGCTGCTCACTCTTTAGCACATAAACAATAAACTGCCGATTCGCAAAGGATTTTCCTTTTTTAAAGATTTGCTGAAATTCTTTATTCTTCTTGATCCGTTGATCCTTGTTCATTCTTTCACCTGCTTATTTTAATACCTTTTCGCCAAAATCAAGCAGAAAAGAAAAAAAAGACCACTGATGCGGTCAGTGGACTTAAGCTGATAATACTTTTCTTCCTTTACGGCGACGAGCTGCGATAATGCGACGTCCGTTCTTCGTGCTCATACGTGCTCTAAAGCCGTGTACTTTGCTATGCTTACGTGTATTTGGTTGGTATGTGCGTAATGTCATATATGACACCTCCTATATTGAGAGTTAACTATTTATCTAAAGACAGTCTCGACTATTATAAAGGCGCAAGGCTATAAATGTCAATGTCTCATTAAAAAACAACTCAAAAACCTCTTCTTCCTTATTGATTAAGTTATACACAATTTGTAACTGTATCTCTTAGCCTCCTGTTTACTATTTTTACGATGAAAATAATTATCCACAAGCCTTATCTACAGTTTTTTAACATACGAACCCCTTGTGGATAGTTTATATGTGCAGAAAAAAAGTTATGTGGATAACTTAAAGAACTTCTTGTATTGTCTATTCTTTTTTGGTAACATTAACTTGTTTTCACTTGTTAATAGTTTTCACTCTAAATAAGTTATCCACAAATTGTGGGTAAGGTGTGGACAGTTATTCCCCACCTTGTTTATGAATGTTATCCACAAGCTGTGATTTTGTGTATGATATACTTTAAAATATAGTTTAAATATAAAGGAGAAGAGCTATTGGAACACTTAGACGAACTTTGGTCGAGTGTCTTAGCCCAAGTTGAAACTAAAATCTCCAAACCAAGTTTTGAAACGTGGTTAAAATCAACAAAACTTTTATCCTATCAGGATGATACAGTCACCATTTCAGCGCCCAATTCTTTTGCACGTGATTGGTTGGAAAACCATTATGTACACTTGATCACCGGAATTTTATCAGATTCCACTGGCGATGATATGATGATTAAGTTTGTTGTGCCCAAAGATCAGGATATGGATGATTTTCAACTCCCTGCGCCTCGCGTTAAACCGGGTCAAGACCAGCAGCAAGAGTTTTTGCCTGGCATGCTGAATCCTAAATATACTTTCGATACGTTTGTAATTGGTTCAGGCAACCGCTTTGCGCATGCCGCCTCTTTGGCCGTGGCCGAAGCACCCGCAAAAGCTTATAACCCGCTGTTTATCTATGGGGGAGTTGGACTTGGTAAGACACATTTAATGCATGCTATTGGACATTACGTCCTCGAACACAATCCGAATGCGAAAGTGGTTTATTTGTCTTCGGAAAAATTTACAAACGAATTTATTAACTCAATACGTGACAATAAAACGGGCGAGTTCCGCGATAAATACAGAGGTGTCGACATTCTTTTAATTGACGATATTCAGTTTTTAGCGGGGAAAGAACAAACACAGGAAGAGTTTTTCCATACGTTTAACACGCTGCACGAAGAGTCCAAGCAAATAATTATCTCAAGTGACCGACCGCCAAAAGAGATTCCTACACTAGAAGATCGATTGCGTTCTCGTTTTGAATGGGGATTGATTACAGACATTACACCACCTGATTTGGAAACCCGTATCGCTATTTTGCGCAAAAAAGCAAAAGCGGATGGACTGGATATTCCAAATGACGTCATGACGTATATTGCGAATTCTATAGATTCGAATATTCGTGAGCTTGAAGGAGCATTAATCCGCGTTGTGGCTTACTCTTCTTTGATTAATCGTGATATGAGCGCTGAGCTCGCTGCTGAAGCTTTAAAAGATATCATGCCAAACTCAAAGCCAAAAGTTATTACAATTTTAGACATTCAACATGCTGTTGGTGATCAATTCAACGTTAAATTAGAAGATTTTAAAACAAAACGTCGCACAAAAGATATCGCATATCCGCGTCAAGTTGCGATGTATTTGTCACGTGAGATGACTGATTTCTCTTTGCCTAAAATTGGAGAAGAATTTGGTGGACGTGATCATACAACCGTCATTCACGCTCACGATAAAATTTCAAAAATGTTAAAAGACAATCAGCAACTTCAACAAGATGTTAAGGACATCAAAAACGCATTGGGCAAGTAAATACCTTGTGGATAACCCGATAAATTAGCAAGCAGTTTATGCACAGTTTATCTACATGTGGATAAACTGCTTTTGTTGACTTTTTAAGGCTTATCCACATATTCACAGCCCCTACTACTACTATTACTTTAAAAGCCTTTAAATAAAATATATATATAAGCGAGGTTCGAGAATGAAATTCGAGATAAAACGTGAACGATTAGTTGAAGGATTAAACGATGTAATGAAAGCAGTAAGTTCAAAAACAACGATTCCGATCTTAACAGGAATTAAAATGGATGTATCTTCAGAAGGAATGAGATTAACTGGTAGTGACTCTGATATCACGATCCAAACATTTATTCCAGCAGAAGAAGATGGAGAGCAAATCATTCAGGTAACTGAAGGAGGAAGCATTGTTCTTCAAGCGAAGGTTTTCGGAGAAATCATTCGTAAATTGCCAACTAACGAAGTTGAAATTGAAATCACAGGAAATTTCCAAACGCATATTCGTTCAGGAAAATCTGAATTTCATTTAATCGGCTTGGACGCAATGGATTATCCACAATTACCAGACATTCAAGACGATCGTTTGTTTACAATTCCAGCCGATTTACTAAAAACAATCAACCGTGAAACAGTCTTTGCTGTATCAAGTTCAGAAACACGACCTGTACTCACAGGTGTTCATTGGGAAGTAAAAGATGGCGAACTTATTTGTGTGGCAACCGACAGCCATCGTCTGGCACGTCGAAAAACAAAGTTAGAAACACTACCAGAAGGGGAGTATAGCGTTGTTATCCCTGGAAAAAGTTTGACTGAATTAAATAAAATTCTTGATGACACTTCTGAAGCAGTAGAAATCGTCATGACAAATCAACAAGTTTTATTTAAATCAAAACACATTCTTTTCTTCTCTCGTCTATTAGAAGGAAATTATCCTGACACTACTCGCTTAATCCCAGCAGAATACAAAACGACTGTAACTGTTAACGGACGTTCCCTTTTACAAGCAATCGATCGTGCGTCTTTGTTAGCAAGAGAAGAACGCAATAATGTCGTGCGTTTCTCTGCGAAAGCAGGAAATGAAGTAGAAGTTTCTTCTAATTCACCAGAAGTAGGTAAAGTAGAAGAACAGCTACAAGCACAAAGCATCGAAGGAGAAGAATTAAAAATCTCTTTCAGCGCGAAATTTATGATGGATGCGCTAAAAGCAATTGATGGACAAGATGTTATTATTCAGTTTACTGGGGCAATGCGTCCTTTCATTTTAAAATCAGCTTTAGATGATTCGATTTTGCAGCTAATTCTTCCTGTCCGAACATATTAAAATTAAATCACACCCTCAGGATAGCCATATAGGCTATCCTTTTTACTTTTTAGCTAAAATAGGGTAAAATAGAGGGATAGACTATGAATCGAAGGATGAGTGCATTTTGAGAGAAATCGGGATTGAGACTGAATATATAACACTGGGACAATTATTGAAAATGACGGATACAATAAGTTCAGGTGGAATGGCTAAATGGTTTTTAGGGGAACACGAAGTTTTTGTAAACGGTGAAGCTGAAAGCCGTAGAGGACGTAAGTTACGTCCGAGTGACCTTATCAATATTCCAGGGTTTGGAGAATTTCGTATCGTGACTGCTGAAGGCATGAGCTTCGATGCGGATTGACCGCCTCGAGCTTGTCAATTATCGAAACTACGAATCACTAGAACTAAATTTTTCTCCAGAGATTAACGTCTTTATAGGAGAAAATGCACAAGGCAAAACGAATATCATGGAATCACTTTACGTTTTATCCATGGCTAAATCGCATCGCACGTCAAATGACAAGGAACTGATACGCTGGGAAGCCGAATATGGTAAAATTAAAGCTGATGTTTACCGTAAATATGGTAAACTGCCCCTCGAAATCACCTTGTCAAAAAAAGGTAAGAAAGCAAAAGTCAATCATTTAGAACAACGTAGACTGAGTGATTATATTGGCCAATTAAATGTTGTTATGTTTGCTCCAGAAGACTTACACCTTGTAAAAGGAAGTCCACAAGTGCGCAGGCGTTTCATTGACATGGAAATCGGACAAATTTCTCCAGTTTATTTGCATGATTTAGTAACTTACCAAAAACTCCTCAAACAAAGAAATCATATATTGAAACAGCATTACGGAAAACAAACAATTAATGACGTTATGTTCGATGTCTATACAGAACAATTCATAGAAGCGGCTGTCAAAATCATTCGTAAGCGATATCAGTTCATGGAGCTTTTGCAAAAATGGGCTGAACCAATCCATCACGGTATTTCTCGTGGATTGGAACAACTTCAAATCCGCTATCAACCGATCAGCGGTTTAAAGCCTGAATGGACGCCGGAAGAAATGGCGTCTTTTTTAGAGCAGAAACTGATAGAAGTGCGAAAACGAGAAATTGAACGGGGAGTGACGCTTGTCGGTCCTCACCGTGACGAACTTCAATTTTTTGTTAATGGCTACGATGTTCAAACTTACGGTTCGCAGGGGCAACAGCGCACCACAGCTTTATCGTTAAAACTCGCTGAAATCGAACTGATTAAACAGGAAGTTGGAGAAGCGCCTGTGTTATTACTTGATGATGTGCTCTCTGAATTGGATGATTACAGACAATCTCACTTACTGAATACAATTAAAGGGTCTGTTCAAACTTTTGTTACGACGACAAGTGTTGAAGGAATCCAACATGAAACCATCCAAAGTGCACGTCTTTTCGAAGTTTCCAATGGAAAAGTTAAAGCATAATGTTATTGGTATTTTTACAGCTGAAAATTATAGGTTTTTAGGTACTTACACCTGTGAATGTCTAAATTATTGTGAAATATCGTCCACAGGTTATGTTGATAAATGGAATTCCGGATTATGAAATGCGTAAGAAAGAGCAGGTGAATGGAATGGCTATGGAAGAAAAAGGTTTGCAAGAATCATATGAAGCGAGTCAAATTCAGGTATTAGAAGGATTAGAAGCTGTTCGTAAAAGACCAGGTATGTATATTGGTTCTACAGGTTCAAGAGGTCTACACCATTTAGTTTGGGAAATCGTAGATAATAGTATTGATGAGGCACTAGCGGGTCATTGTACCGAAATTAAAGTTTCCATTGAACCCGATAATTGGATTCGCGTAGAAGATAACGGACGTGGAATTCCTGTTGGTATGCAGAAAAAAATGGGACGTCCAGCAGTAGAAGTTATTATGACTGTTTTGCACGCAGGAGGTAAATTTGGCGGCGGAGGTTACAAAGTATCTGGTGGTCTTCACGGCGTAGGTGCTTCTGTAGTAAATGCTTTGTCAGAAACGACAGAAGTATTCGTTAATCGCGATGAAAAAAGACATTATATTAAATTTGAACGTGGTGCGGTAACAGAAGAACTAAAAGTAATTGGAGATTCAGAGCACACAGGCACGACAATCCGTTTTAAAGCGGATCCAGAAATTTTTACAGAAACGACTGTATATGAATTCGATCTTCTAGATCATCGCTTACGTGAACTAGCTTATTTGAATCGTGGCTTAAGAATTGTCATGAAAGATGAGCGCGAAGGCGAAGAAAAAGAGAAAGTTTATCATTTTGAAGGCGGCATTAAGTCGTATGTCGAACATTTAAATAAATCCAAAGATCCACTCCACGACGAGGCTATTTTTGTTGAGGCTGAAAAAGAAGGCATTACTGTTGAAGTAGCGATGCAATACAATGCTGGCTACGCAGCCAATATTTTCTCTTTTGCTAACAATATCAATACCCATGAAGGCGGAACACACGAATCCGGCTTTAAAACTGCTTTGACACGCGTAGTTAATGACTATGCTCGTAAAAAGAGCATGTTGAAAGAACAAGATCTAAATTTAACCGGAGATGACGTGCGCGAAGGATTGACTGCAATCATTTCCATCAAACACCCAGATCCACAGTTTGAAGGCCAAACAAAAACTAAACTTGGCAATACGGAAGTCAGTACTATCGTTAATAATTTATTTTCTGGCGGGTTTGATCGATTCTTGTTAGAGAATCCTACCGTTGCAAAGAAAATTGTTGAAAAAGGGATTATGGCTTCCCATGCACGTATGGCGGCTAAAAAAGCTCGTGAGTTTACGCGTCGTAAATCAGTTCTTGAAGTATCAAGTCTGCCAGGTAAACTGGCCGATTGTTCATCTCGTGATCCTAAAATTAGTGAAATTTATATCGTTGAGGGCGATTCAGCTGGTGGATCTGCAAAATCAGGCCGAGATCGTCATTTTCAAGCGATTTTGCCATTGCGCGGAAAGATCTTGAACGTTGAGAAAGCTCGTCTTGACCGAATTCTCACGAACGAGGAAATTCGCAATATTATTACAGCACTAGGTACCGGTATTGGTGAAGAGTTTAATCTTGAAAAAGCACGTTATCATAAAGTTGTTATTATGACCGATGCGGATGTTGACGGCGCTCATATTCGTACGCTGTTATTAACTTTCCTTTTCCGTTACATGCGTCCATTGCTTGAAGCTGGTTACATTTACATTGCCCAGCCGCCGTTGTTCCAAATCAAACAAGGCAAGCATGTGGATTATGTTTACTCAGATGAGCAATTAAAATTAGCACTTGAAAAATTGTCTCCAACGCCAAAACCGAATATTCAGCGGTATAAAGGATTAGGAGAGATGAATGCGACACAGCTGTGGGACACAACAATGGATCCGGATGTGCGGACTTTGCTGCAGGTTACATTAAACGATGCCATGGTAGCAGACGAAACTTTTCATATTTTGATGGGAGACGACGTTGAACCACGCCGTAACTTTATCGAAGAAAATGCGAAATACGTTAGAAACTTAGACGTTTAACAGGTATAGAGTTGAGAGGAGGCTGCGGATATGGCTGAACGGCCGAGCAGTGGTGTTGAAGAAATAAATATAAGTACGGAAATGCGGACTTCATTTTTAGATTATGCGATGAGCGTTATTGTGTCGCGTGCCTTACCTGATGTGCGTGATGGATTAAAGCCTGTCCATCGCCGTATTCTTTATGCAATGCATGATTTGGGGATTACGGCAGATAAAGGATATAAAAAATCAGCGCGTATCGTTGGGGATGTTATTGGTAAATACCATCCGCACGGTGACTCAGCTGTTTATGAAACCATGGTTCGTATGGCGCAAGATTTTAGTTACCGCTATATGCTTGTAGACGGGCACGGAAACTTCGGGTCTGTCGATGGGGACTCAGCTGCGGCAATGCGTTATACAGAATCCAAAATGTCGAAGATTTCGATGGAATTATTACGCGATTTAAATAAAAATACGGTTGATTACCGCGATAACTATGATGGACAAGAAAAAGAACCAATTGTGTTGCCAAGTCGTTTTCCAAACCTTTTAGTAAACGGTACGTCAGGGATTGCGGTTGGTATGGCTACCAATATTCCACCGCACCATTTGGGTGAAACAATCGATGCTGTTTTAGCACTCGCTGATAATCCTGCAATTACAACCGAAGAATTAATGGAGCATATTGAAGGACCTGATTTCCCGACTGGTGGTATTATCCTTGGTCGGAGCGGAATTCGTCGCGCCTATGAAACAGGCAAAGGTTCTGTGTTAATTCGTTCGGTTGTTGATATCGAAACAAAAGCGAATGGCAAAGAAGTTATCATTGTCAACGAAATTCCTTTCCAAGTAAACAAAGCGCGATTGATTGAAAAAATCGCGGAACTTGTCCGTGATAAAAAAATCGATGGAATTACGGATCTCCGAGACGAATCTGACCGTAACGGTATGCGCATCGTGATTGAAGTACGTCGAGATGCTAGCGCCAGTGTTCTCTTGAATAATTTGTACAAACAAACAGCGATGCAAACCAGCTTCGGTCTTAATATGCTAGCACTTGTGGACGGTCACCCAAAAGTTCTTAGCTTAAAAGAAATTCTTTTCCATTACCTTGAGCACCAGAAAGTAATCATTCGTCGTCGTACGCAATTCGAATTGACAAAAGCAGAAGATCGCGCTCATATTCTAGAAGGTTTGCGCATTGCGTTAGATCATATTGATGCGATTATTGCATTGATTCGTGGCTCACAAACAGCAGAACAAGCACGCAACGGCTTAATGACTGATTTCAATTTAACTGAGCGTCAATCTCAAGCGATTTTAGATATGCGTTTGCAACGTTTAACTGGGTTGGAAAGAGATAAAATCGAAGAAGAGTATCAAGCATTGGTGAAACTAATCGAAGAATTGAGAGATATTCTTGCGAATGATTATCGTATTCTTGAAATTATTAAGGAAGAAATGCTTGAAATTAAAGAACGCTTTAGTGATAAGCGTAGAACGGAAATCACAACTGGCGGAGCAGAAATGTTTGAAGATGAAGATTTGATTCCAGTGGAAGCAACAGTGTTGACACTGACTCATAACGGCTATATCAAACGTTTGCCTGCTAACACGTACCGCAGCCAAAAACGTGGTGGGCGCGGCGTACAAGGAATGGGCACGAATGAAGATGATTTTGTGGAACATTTACTGTATACGTCGACACACGATACGATTCTGTTCTTTACAAACAAAGGCAAAGTTTATCGTAAAAAAGGGTACCAGATTCCTGAATACGGCAGAACTGCCAAAGGCTTACCTTTAGTCAACCTTCTTGAAATTAGCAAGGAAGAAAAAGTAACAGCTGTTATACGCGTCGATGAATTCAAAGAAGATGCGTTCTTCTTCTTTACAACACGTGAAGGTGTTAGTAAACGGACACCTGTCACGAATTACGCTAATATTCGACAAAACGGCTTGATTGCTATTAGTCTTCGTGAAGAAGATGAGTTAATTTCTGTGAAATTGACAGATGGTACGAAAGAAATAATCATCGGTACTCGAAACGGTGCTTTGATTCGATTCCCAGAAACAGATATCCGCAGCATGGGTCGAACAGCTAGTGGAGTTCGTGGCATTCGTCTTCGTGAAGGCGATGCAGTGGTCGGCATGGAGATTTTGGATCCTAACGACAATGTATTGGTTATCACGGAGAAAGGATACGGGAAACAGACAAAAGAATCTGAGTACCGCGTCCAATCTCGTGGTGGTATGGGCATCAAGACGTGCCAGATTACAGATAAAAATGGGCCACTTGTTGCGGTGCGAACTGTTAATGGCACAGAAGACATTATGTTAATCACTGTTAACGGTGTTTTGATCCGTATGGATGTTGAAGATATTTCGACTACAGGTAGAAGTACGCAAGGCGTCCGTTTGATTCGATTGGGCGAAGATGAAATTGTTGCTACTGTAGCTAAAGTTAAAAAAGATATTGAGTTACCTGAAGATCTGGAAGAAATCAATGGAGATGTTGATGAAACCTTGATCGAAGAAAGTGCTGAAGCAGATGTCTATGAAGCAGACGATGTCGTTGCTGATGAAAAGATTGATGTTATAGAAGAAACTCCAGAAGAAGACGAAGGATAAGAAGTAATAAAAAGCTCGCTGATCAAATTCAGCGGGTTTTTTTGTGCGAAGATTTAAGACGTACTACTATTGAAGCTGCCCGAAGTGGCGAGGAAATTTTACAAAGCAACAGACTGCATGAAAGTTTGCTAGATTTTCAACGGATAACTAATATGCGTCCAGTTCATTCTGATTTAGAGAATCTTTCTGGAGCTTGCTGAAGTTGGAGCAGTGAGTGAACCACAACGCTTTCAATATTTTTTGGAAATGTTAACGCTGCTGGTTATTCATTTTAATATTATTGTTTCAACAGTTTCAAAACAATATCTAAAATTCTATTTGACGAAATAGATGGTAGAAATCTTGTTTAAGTAACTCAAAATAGCATCTCTGATTTTTTGTTTGGATAGAATTTTCAAGCATTGTCCTAACTTAAAGAGAGGATTATTTTTCTAGTGATGCAAGGTGGTGATTCCGGAGGTGTGAAGCTATGTTATATCTGGAAGTGAACCCATTACTAGGGCGTTCTCTTCATATAACAGGGTGTGACTAGTTGGAAGAGCTTTTCATTACCTAAAGAAATAAACCAGATGTATAACAAAACAAAACAAAACAAAACAAAACAAAACAAAACAAAACAAAACAAAACAAAACAAAACAAAACAAAACAAAACAAAACAAAACAAAACAAAACAAAACAAAACAAAACAAAACCTATTACAGCTAGAATACAACAACATGGTAAGCAAAAGTTGCTCTTTTAGATTAGAAAAATTGGGACAAGGATTTCGTTTCAAACGTTTCAAAGTAGTGTATTTCATAAAGTTAAAGTTTTTTTGCATAAACTGTTGACTCTTATATAACAGCATGGTATATTAGTTGAGTCGCCAATGAGCGCGGCAAACAAAAACACAACAACTTGAACCTTGAAAACTGAACAGCAAAACGTCAACGAAAGACGTCACGAGCACTTCGGTGCGAGAACGGCTTTTGCGAAGTTTGCCTTATGGCAATCAGAGCAAAGTTGTTTTCCTTCTCGGTGTTCGTGACGACAACTTACTGATCAGCATCACGCAGATCAAAGCGAATCGTGCGTCTTCGGACGGCGATACGCCAGCAGTATTGAGCAATCAACACTACTCTATAATGGAGAGTTTGATCCTGGCTCAGGACGAACGCTGGCGGCGTGCCTAATACATGCAAGTCGAGCGGAACTTTGGGAGCTTGCTCCCATTGTTTAGCGGCGGACGGGTGAGTAACACGTGGGCAACCTGCCCTGCAGATCGGGATAACTCCGGGAAACCGGTGCTAATACCGAATAGTTTGCGGCCTCTCCTGAGGCTGTACGGAAAGACGGTTTCGGCTGTCACTGCAGGATGGGCCCGCGGCGCATTAGCTAGTTGGTGGGGTAATGGCCTACCAAGGCGACGATGCGTAGCCGACCTGAGAGGGTGATCGGCCACACTGGGACTGAGACACGGCCCAGACTCCTACGGGAGGCAGCAGTAGGGAATCTTCCGCAATGGACGAAAGTCTGACGGAGCAACGCCGCGTGAGTGACGAAGGTTTTCGGATCGTAAAACTCTGTTGTGAGGGAAGAACAAGTACCAAGTAACTACTGGTACCTTGACGGTACCTCACCAGAAAGCCACGGCTAACTACGTGCCAGCAGCCGCGGTAATACGTAGGTGGCAAGCGTTGTCCGGAATTATTGGGCGTAAAGCGCGCGCAGGCGGTTCCTTAAGTCCGATGTGAAAGCCCACGGCTCAACCGTGGAGGGTCATTGGAAACTGGGGAACTTGAGTGCAGAAGAGGAAAGTGGAATTCCATGTGTAGCGGTGAAATGCGTAGAGATGTGGAGGAACACCAGTGGCGAAGGCGACTTTCTGGTCTGTAACTGACGCTGAGGCGCGAAAGCGTGGGGAGCAAACAGGATTAGATACCCTGGTAGTCCACGCCGTAAACGATGAGTGCTAAGTGTTAGGGGGTTTCCGCCCCTTAGTGCTGCAGCTAACGCATTAAGCACTCCGCCTGGGGAGTACGGCCGCAAGGCTGAAACTCAAAGGAATTGACGGGGGCCCGCACAAGCGGTGGAGCATGTGGTTTAATTCGAAGCAACGCGAAGAACCTTACCAGGTCTTGACATCCCACTGACCGGTGTAGAGATACGCTTTTCCCTTCGGGGACAGTGGTGACAGGTGGTGCATGGTTGTCGTCAGCTCGTGTCGTGAGATGTTGGGTTAAGTCCCGCAACGAGCGCAACCCTTGATCTTAGTTGCCAGCATTCAGTTGGGCACTCTAAGGTGACTGCCGGTGACAAACCGGAGGAAGGTGGGGATGACGTCAAATCATCATGCCCCTTATGACCTGGGCTACACACGTGCTACAATGGACGGTACAAAGGGCTGCAACCCCGCGAGGGCAAGCCAATCCCAGAAAACCGTTCTCAGTTCGGATTGCAGGCTGCAACTCGCCTGCATGAAGCCGGAATCGCTAGTAATCGTGGATCAGCATGCCACGGTGAATACGTTCCCGGGCCTTGTACACACCGCCCGTCACACCACGAGAGTTTGTAACACCCGAAGTCGGTGAGGTAACCCTTGTGGAGCCAGCCGCCGAAGGTGGGACAGATGATTGGGGTGAAGTCGTAACAAGGTAGCCGTATCGGAAGGTGCGGCTGGATCACCTCCTTTCTAAGGATAAATTCGGAACCGAGCTTGGCTCGGGGTTGACGTTTTGCGTTCAGTTTTGAAGGTTCACCTTCAGGCGGCAACGCCTTTTTTTGTGACTTTCACTCTTGTTCTTTGAAAACTGGATAAAACGACATTGAAACAAATGCAAGTAATTCAAGTACGCGTGACGATTTCGTCACAACTTTTTAATTAACCAGTGGTTAAGTTAGAAAGGGCGCACGGTGGATGCCTTGGCACTAGGAGCCGAAGAAGGACGGCACTAACACCGATATGCTTCGGGGAGCTGTAAGTGAGCTGTGATCCGGAGATTTCCGAATGGGGGAACCCACTGCCTTTAATCGGGTAGTATCCATGTGTGAATCTATAGCACATGAGAAGGCAGACCCAGGGAACTGAAACATCTAAGTACCTGGAGGAAGAGAAAGCAAATGCGATTCCCTGAGTAGCGGCGAGCGAAACGGGATCAGCCCAAACCAAGAGGCTTGCCTCTTGGGGTTGTAGGACACTCTATACGGAGTTACAAAAGATAGGATTAGGCGAAGCGACCTGGAACGGTCCGCCGCAGCGGGTAACAGCCCCGTAGCCGAAAACCCTATCCCTCCAGAGTGGATCCTGAGTACGGCGGAACACGTGAAATTCCGTCGGAATCTGGGAGGACCATCTCCCAAGGCTAAATACTTCCTAGTGACCGATAGTGAACCAGTACCGTGAGGGAAAGGTGAAAAGCACCCCGGAAGGGGAGTGAAATAGATCCTGAAACCGTGTGCCTACAAGTAGTCAAAGCCCGTTAATGGGTGATGGCGTGCCTTTTGTAGAATGAACCGGCGAGTTACGATTGCATGCAAGGTTAAGCTGAGAAGGCGGAGCCGCAGCGAAAGCGAGTCTGAATAGGGCGACAGAGTATGCAGTTGTAGACCCGAAACCAGGTGATCTACCCATGTCCAGGGTGAAGGTAAGGTAACACTTACTGGAGGCCCGAACCCACGCACGTTGAAAAGTGCGGGGATGAGGTGTGGGTAGCGGAGAAATTCCAATCGAACCTGGAGATAGCTGGTTCTCTCCGAAATAGCTTTAGGGCTAGCCTCAAGATTGAGAATCCTGGAGGTAGAGCACTGTTTGGACTAGGGGCCCATCCCGGGTTACCGAATTCAGACAAACTCCGAATGCCAGTGATTTATGCTTGGGAGTCAGACTGCGAGTGATAAGATCCGTAGTCAAGAGGGAAACAGCCCAGACCACCAGCTAAGGTCCCCAAATATCCGTTAAGTGGAAAAGGATGTGGCGTTGCTTAGACAACCAGGATGTTGGCTTAGAAGCAGCCATCATTTAAAGAGTGCGTAATAGCTCACTGGTCGAGTGACACTGCGCCGAAAATGTACCGGGGCTAAACGGATTACCGAAGCTGTGGATGGATCTCGTTAGAGATCCGTGGTAGGAGAGCGTTCTAAGGGCGTTGAAGTCAGACCGGAAGGACTGGTGGAGCGCTTAGAAGTGAGAATGCCGGTATGAGTAACGAAAGACGGGTGAGAATCCCGTCCACCGAATGCCTAAGGTTTCCTGAGGAAGGCTCGTCCGCTCAGGGTTAGTCGGGACCTAAGTCGAGGCCGATAGGCGTAGACGATGGACAACAGGTTGATATTCCTGTACCACCTCCCCGCCGTTTGAGCAATGGGGGGACGCAGAAGGATAAGGAGAGCGTGCCGTTGGTTGTGCACGTCCAAGCAGTGAGGCGTGAAATGAGGCAAATCCCATTTCTAATACGTTGAGCTGTGACGGCAAGAGGGTTTACCCTTGAGTCCCTGATTTCACACTGCCAAGAAAAGCCTCTAGCGAGGCGGGAGGTGCCCGTACCGCAAACCGACACAGGTAGGCGAGAAGAGAATTCTAAGGTGAGCGAGTGAACTCTCGTTAAGGAACTCGGCAAAATGACCCCGTAACTTCGGGAGAAGGGGTGCTCTGGTAGGGTGAATAGCCCGAGAGAGCCGCAGTGAATAGGCCCAGGCGACTGTTTAGCAAAAACACAGGTCTCTGCAAAACCGTAAGGTGACGTATAGGGGCTGACGCCTGCCCGGTGCTGGAAGGTTAAGAGGAGTGCTTAGCGCAAGCGAAGGTGCGAATTGAAGCCCCAGTAAACGGCGGCCGTAACTATAACGGTCCTAAGGTAGCGAAATTCCTTGTCGGGTAAGTTCCGACCCGCACGAAAGGCGTAACGATCTGGGCACTGTCTCAACGAGAGACTCGGTGAAATTATAGTACCTGTGAAGATGCAGGTTACCCGCGACAGGACGGAAAGACCCCGTGGAGCTTTACTGTAGCCTGATATTGAATTTTGGTGCAACTTGTACAGGATAGGTAGGAGCCTGAGATTCCGGAGCGCTAGCTTCGGAGGAGGCGTCAGTGGGATACTACCCTGGTTGTATTGAAATTCTAACCCACAAGCCTGATCGGCTTGGGAGACAGTGTCAGGCGGGCAGTTTGACTGGGGCGGTCGCCTCCTAAAGAGTAACGGAGGCGCCCAAAGGTTCCCTCAGAATGGTTGGAAATCATTCGTAGAGTGTAAAGGCAGAAGGGAGCTTGACTGCGAGACGTACAGGTCGAGCAGGGTCGAAAGACGGGCTTAGTGATCCGGTGGTTCCGCATGGAAGGGCCATCGCTCAACGGATAAAAGCTACCCCGGGGATAACAGGCTTATCTCCCCCAAGAGTCCACATCGACGGGGAGGTTTGGCACCTCGATGTCGGCTCATCGCATCCTGGGGCTGTAGTCGGTCCCAAGGGTTGGGCTGTTCGCCCATTAAAGCGGTACGCGAGCTGGGTTCAGAACGTCGTGAGACAGTTCGGTCCCTATCCGTCGCGGGCGCAGGAAATTTGAGAGGAGCTGTCCTTAGTACGAGAGGACCGGGATGGACACACCGCTGGTGTACCAGTTGTTCTGCCAAGGGCATCGCTGGGTAGCTATGTGTGGCCGGGATAAGTGCTGAAAGCATCTAAGCACGAAGCCCCCCTCAAGATGAGATTTCCCATTGCGCAAGCAAGTAAGATCCCTCAAAGACGATGAGGTAGATAGGTTCGAGGTGGAAGCGTAGCGATACGTGCAGCTGACGAATACTAATCGATCGAGGACTTAACCAACACACTGTATGCGAAAAACTTGCTTGTTTCACCCGTCGTTTATCCAGTTTTGAAAGAATAAGCCCAAGTTTTTGTAAAAAAAGCTTGAAAAACATCAGTACTACTGGTATAATAAATCTTGTCTTTCAAAACCAAATAGTCCAGTGATGATGGCAAAGAGGCCACACCCGTTCCCATCCCGAACACGGCAGTTAAGCTCTTTTGCGCTGATGGTAGTTGGGGGTTTCCCCCTGTGAGAGTAAGACGTCGCTGGGCACATGAAAAAAAGTCGTTACCGATTCCGGTAACGGCTTTTTTGTATGGAAAAATCAGGACATACTAAATGAATGACGATCAAGAGAAAGTATAGGGTCTCTTTCTGTATCATGCGGCTGAAGTCAGTTCCTTTTGGATACGTGCGCCGAATACGACCGTTACTGTTCTCATTCGTGACACGCTGACCAGAAACACCCGGATCCGAAAAGTAAAACGGGATCTCCAACGCTATCTCCACTTCGATCCAGCCGTGAAATTCCGTGCCTCGGTCGGCGGTAATGGATTTCACCACTTTTTTTGGCAGGTTTTTCAACACATGGATGATGGCCTGTGCGGTTTCACTTGTCGTTTTCGCAGCTAACTTATAGCTCCTCTCAAAACGGGTGGTACGTTCCGTCAATGTGAGAATCAGGCTCTTGTGCGACTTGCCGATGACGCTATCGATTTCCCAATGTCCCACTTGGCTTCGAGGCGCCAAACGTGCATGGATTTTTTTCAGACAAAGCAGCTTGCCTCGTGTTTCACCTCGTTATTCTTTAACTTTTTTGCGGATCAGTAGCTTTTGGGACAGGTTGAACAAGCCGAGAGCCGCGTACCGGTAACGCTCGAAACACGGATGGGAAAAGTTTTTTGATGCATTTTCCAGTACCGTCACGAGGCATTCTGGTGACCAGTCGAGCTTTAGTTTGGATAGGATATAATCGTCTAGTTCAGGTCTGGCCTCGTAATCAGCCTGTGCCAACAGAGCGTCGCAAAGCTTACAGCGTTTCACTTCATAGTGGATGGTGCTTTTGCTTCGTTCTAGCTGTTTCGCTATATAGGACAGTGATTTTTCTTTCAGGCAATAACACTCGATTCGCACACGTTCCCGTGATATCATTTGAGCATCGCTCATTTGGGGATACTCCTTTAGTTGATTCGCGTTAACTACGGTGTACCCACTTGAGCTGTTTTTGTTTTCTAGCCTTCTGACTTACTATGATAATCTACAAAAAAATTATATTTTACTATTCTAAATAATTTTTCTTTTAACAGTTTCTTGACACACCATATCTACGCTGATAACCTTACAATAATATTTAAAGGAAGCAGGAGGCGCGTCTACTTATGTGGGAATCAAAATTTGTAAAAGAAGGCTTAACGTTTGATGATGTATTGCTTGTACCAGCCCATTCGGAAGTTTTACCAAAAGACATTGATTTATCAGTTGAATTGACACCAACCCTTAAGTTAAAAATTCCAGTGATCAGTGCAGGTATGGATACAGTAACGGAAGCTAAAATGGCTATTGCTATGGCTCGCCAAGGCGGATTGGGAATTATCCATAAAAACATGAGTATTGAAGAACAGGCTGAACAAGTCGTTACTGTAAAGCGTTCAGAAAATGGCGTGATCACCGATCCTTTCTTCTTAACTCCTGAGCACCAAGTTTACGATGCAGAGCATTTAATGGGAAAATACCGAATTTCAGGTGTACCTATTGTTAACAACGAAAGTGAATTAAAACTTGTTGGAATTATCACAAACCGCGATTTACGGTTTATCCAAGATTATTCTTTGAAAATTAATGATGTAATGACAAAAGAGCAATTAGTAACTGCTCCTATTGGAACTACCTTAGAAGATGCTGAAAAGATTCTTCAGCAATACAAGATTGAAAAGTTACCAATTGTTGATAACCAAGGCGTGTTAAAAGGGTTAATTACGATAAAAGATATTGAAAAAGTAATTGAATTTCCTAATGCTGCGAAAGACCAGCACGGTCGTTTGTTAGCAGGCGCTGCTGTAGGCGTTACTTCAGACACAATGAAGCGCGTTGAGCATTTGGTGAAGGCTTCTGTTGATGTCATTGTACTGGATACAGCTCATGGTCATTCAGAAGGCGTTTTAGGAATGGTAAAGCAGATCCGGGCAACTTATCCAGAATTAACGATTATTGCTGGAAACGTAGCCACTGCTGCTGGAACAAAAGCATTGATTGAAGCGGGTGCAGATGTAGTTAAAGTTGGAATCGGTCCTGGTTCGATCTGTACAACTCGTGTTGTCGCAGGTGTTGGGGTTCCTCAGATTACAGCGGTATATGACTGCGCAACAGAGGCACGTAAGCATGGCAAAGCCATTATTGCTGATGGTGGAATCAAGTATTCTGGAGACATCATCAAAGCCTTAGCAGCGGGCGGACATGTTGTAATGCTTGGTAGTTTGTTGGCGGGGACGACTGAAAGTCCAGGAGATACTGAAATCTTCCAAGGTCGTCGCTTTAAAACCTATCGTGGTATGGGATCAATCGCTTCTATGGAAAAAGGCTCGAAAGACCGCTATTTCCAAGATGATGCAAAAAAATTAGTGCCAGAAGGAATCGAAGGTCGCTTGCCATACAAAGGACCACTTTCTGATACAATTCATCAATTACTAGGTGGTATCCGTGCAGGAATGGGTTATTGCGGAACTAAAGATTTACAGGTGTTACGTGAAGAAGCACAATTTATTCGTATGACTGGAGCAGGATTACGCGAAAGTCATCCGCATGATGTTCAAATTACTAAAGAATCTCCAAACTACTCCATTTAAGTTTATAAGACATCTTGCTCTTCATTTAATCGAAGAGCAAGATGCCTTTTTATGTTTTCGTTTTTAAGCATAATGAATGTGATAAAATAGCATGTGGAATCTTATAGATGGAGGTGTTCAAATACGTGAAGAATTTTTTAACTAAAGGACTACTTATAGCATTACTCGTCATACTTACTGTGCTAGCAATTGTTCCGCAGCAAGCCTATGCGGAAGACGCATTAACTATAATGGCCGAAGCCGCTATTTTGGTAGACGCTGAAAGTGGCAAGATTCTTTATGAAAAAAATGCGGAAGCGCCTTTAGGGGTAGCTAGCATGACCAAAATGATGACAGAGTATTTATTATTTGAAGCGATTGAAAATGGTAAGGTTACGTGGGATCAAGAGTATGAAGTGACGGATTACACGTACAAAATTTCTCAGGACATGCGTTTAAGCAATGTGCCATTTCGTGAAGACGGCTCTTACACCATTAAAGAAATGTATGAAGCGATGGCTATTTTCTCAGCTAACGCAGCAACAATCGGTATTGCCGAGACGATTGCAGGGACAGAAAGTAAATTTGTTGACCTAATGAACGATAAAGCAAAAGAAATGGGCTTAGAAGAAACGACTTTTGTCAATTCAACGGGCCTTAGTAATTCAAGCTTGATGGGCATGCATCCAGAGGGCACGAAAGAAACAGATGAAAACATTATGCCGGCGCGTTCAGTTGCCAAACTAACGAAACGCTTATTGGATGATTATCCAGAAGTGTTAGAAACGACTAAAATTCCGGTAAAATTATTTCGTGAAGGAACGGCAGACGAAACGCGTATGGAAAATTGGAATTCGATGCTTCCTGGGCTAATTTACGAATACGAAGGTATGGACGGATTAAAAACCGGCAGCACAGATTTTGCTGGTTATGCGTTTGCAGGGACAGCAAAGCGTGACGATACCCGGTTGATTGCTGTGGTTATGGGAGCAGTAGATAATAAAGGGGCCGGTTCGTATAAAGCTCGCTTTGATGCGACCCGTACTTTATTCGATTATGGTTTTGGTGAATTTACAACAGAAGAGGTTATTCCTGCAGGCTATCAATTTGAAGGTCAGAAAACGCTTGCTGTTGAAAAGGGATTAGAAGAAAAAGTAGCGATTGCGGTCAAAGAGCCAGTAAAGATGATGATTCCGATAGCGGATAAAGAATTGTATCGACCGGAATTACTGTTAGACGATTCAGTAGTTAAGAACGGCAAACTAGAAGCAGGTGTGGAAAAAGATTTAGTTGTAGGAACGCTACAGCTTAAGAAAACAGATGGCACGGAATATGGCTATTTGAGCGGCAGTACGGAAAAAGTTGAAATCGTGACTACTGAAGCTGTAGAACGTGCTAACTGGTTGTCTTTATCGATGCGCAGTACAGGAGAGTTCTTGTCTTCTTTGTGGGATGATGCAGGTAGTTTTGTAAGAGGGTTATTTTAATAATAAAAAAGCTGTTCATCCAAATAGATGAACGGCTTTTTTTATTGTATTTTCCAACAAGCCATCAATTCAATAATTCCTAAATGAATTTCTTCTTCGGATAGACCACCGAACCCGAGCACAATTTTTGGGTAAATTCCAGATTTTTTGTGGACATCATAAGAGTGTAGACCTGTGACACGAATGCCCGCTTGTTTAGCGCGTTGTACCAGTTCTTCTTCGCTTGACGAGGTTTGGATGGTTAGCACGATATGCATACCTGCTTGTTCACCGGAAACCGTGACGACCGGAGAGAATAAAGCGAGCGACTGACTCAGTTGTTTGATTTTCTTCTGATAGAGCTTGCGCATGCGGTTCAAGTGGCGCGAAAAATGACCATCTTTCATGAATTTGGCGACTAGTTGTTGATCATGTCTGGGTACCGATGAAGAGTAATGAAGAAACGTTTGCTGATAAGCCCGTAGCAGTTGTTTAGGCAAAACCATATAAGCGAGACGCAAAGAAGGCATGAGCGATTTAGAAAAAGTACTAATGTAAATAACACGGTCGCTTAAGTCCATGCTTTGTAGCGCGGGAATGGGGCGGCTAGTGTATCGAAATTCACTGTCGTAATCGTCTTCAATAATATAACGTTCAGGCTTAGCGACAGCCCAGTTCAGTAATTGCGCACGTTTGGTGGCACTCAAGACCGAACCTGATGGAAATTGGTGTGATGGTGTGACGTAAGCTACATCTACGTTAGATTCTTCTAACTGACTAACGTTGATGCCGTCTTGTTCGAGTTCAATCGGAATAGACTGGCGGTCGTGATGACTGAAAATGCTATGGGTCAATGCATAGCCAGGATTTTCATAGCCGTAAACCAGTTTTTTATTAAGTAGACGAATGAGTAAGGGCATTAATTGTTCTGTACCAGAGCCAATCACGATTTGTTCTGCATCACAAACAACTCCGCGAGACTGGTACAAATAACGGGCAATTTCTTGGCGCAAGGCGTCGTCTCCTTGAGGATGCCCAGATAGTAATAAGTGATGATTAGAGTCATCTAAAATGTCACGTGTCAGTTTGCGCCACGTTAAAAATGGAAAAGAACGTGTATCAATACTGGCCGAGTTGAAATCTATTTTGTAAGCAGTCGTTTCTTTGACGATAGGCTCGTCATGCGGAATATCCAAGTACGCCAGTTCTTCGACGGGTTGAGCATAAAATCCTTTACGTGGTCTAGATTCAATAAATCCTTCAGCGACAAGTTGAGAATACGCCAGTTCGACGGTCGTTTGACTAATTTGCAGATAATCTGCTAATTTGCGTTTGCTTGGTAATTTTGCCTCTATGCCGATTGTGCCGTTTATAATGGCTTCTTTTATTTCTTGATACAACTGTTTGTATAACGGGGTTTGTGACTGTTTTTGCAGTTGAAACATTAGCATATCCATGTGAATTCCTCCAACTGACCTGATTGAAATGATTGTAACTGAGTCTTTTTATATGGTCAATCTCTATTATACTGAATTTATTAATGAATAGGGGGAATTAGTAAATGACTCAACATGGAACAAATCGTGTAAAAAGAGGAATGGCTGAAATGCAAAAAGGTGGCGTGATCATGGATGTGGTTAATGCAGAACAAGCACGTATTGCAGAAGCTGCAGGCGCAACGGCTGTCATGGCACTTGAGCGAGTGCCTTCTGATATTCGTAGAGACGGTGGAGTTGCACGTATGGCGGACCCACGTATCACAGAAGAAGTGATGAAAGCTGTATCGATTCCAGTGATGGCAAAAGCGCGTATTGGTCATATTGTGGAAGCGCGTATTTTAGAAGCGATGGGTGTCGATTATATCGATGAAAGTGAAGTGCTGACGCCAGCCGATGAAGAATTTCATTTATTAAAAAACCAATACACGGTTCCTTTTGTTTGCGGGTGTCGCAATTTAGGTGAAGCGGCACGCAGAATTGGTGAAGGCGCTTCGATGCTACGGACAAAAGGCGAACCGGGCACAGGAAATATCGTCGAAGCGGTCCGTCATTTGCGACAAGTAAATGCAGAAATCCGTAAAGTGGTTGCGATGAGCGAAGATGAATTAATGACAGAAGCGCGTAATTTAGGAGCTTCTTATGAGTTTTTAAAAGAAGTTAAAAGTTTAGGGCGTTTGCCGGTAGTTAATTTTGCAGCTGGCGGAATTGCCACACCTGCAGATGCTGCGTTAATGATGGAATTAGGAGCAGACGGTGTGTTTGTTGGATCAGGTATTTTCAAATCAGACAACCCTGAACGATTTGCACGTGCGATTGTGGAAGCGACGACACATTACCAAGATTACAAATTAATCGCTGAACTGTCAAAAGACCTGGGCATTGCAATGAAGGGCATTGAAATTTCAACCATTGCTGCCGGTGAACGTATGCAAGAGCGAGGGTGGTAACATGAAACGAGTGGGAGTTCTTGCGTTGCAAGGAGCTGTTCGTGAGCATATCAAGTCGGTTCAAGCGTGCGGAGCGGAAGCGATTGCTGTTAAATGGCCGAAAGATCTTGAAAATTTGGATGGCTTAATCTTACCGGGCGGAGAAAGTACGACGATGCGCCGTTTAATCGATCGTTATGGCTTGATGGAACCGTTAAGAGAGTTTGCGCAAACAGGAAAACCGATGTTTGGTACATGTGCTGGGTTGATTTTGCTTGCTGAAACAGTCGTTGGTAGCGACGATGCGCATTTAGGTGTGATGGACGTTACAGTGGAACGAAATTCGTTTGGTCGACAAGTGGATAGTTTTGAAGCACCGCTTGCGATTAAAGGTATTGATGGACCTTTTGAAGCCGTCTTTATCCGAGCGCCCCATATTGTTAGTGTCGGAGAAGAAACCGAAGTGTTATGCGTGCATAATGGCAAAATTGTGATGGCGAGAGATGGCCAATTTCTCGGATGTTCGTTCCATCCCGAATTGACCGACGATCACCGCATTACCGCTTATTTTTTAAGCATGATTCAAGACAAGTCAGACCTTCTCTTGCCAAACCCATCAACTTATAGTAAAGTATGATTAATTTAAAAGACGAAACGTTGATGGGAATTAGTAAAATGACTGTTTTTCCAAAGAGAGCCGGTGGTTGGTGCGAACCGGTGAAAAACACATTTGAATCCACCCCGGAGTTGCATGGCGAAAAAAGCCATTGCCGGTTTTAATGCCGTTATGTGATGAAGAGGATTGGCTTTTGCCGATCAATCAGGGTGGCAACGCGGGTAGCTCTCGTCCCTTTACCAAGGGATGGGGGCTATTTTTGTTGTCTTTTTTTGTTATTAAAACTTGAGGAGGAAACGGTATGTTAGATATTCGTTTTGTACGTGCCAATTTTGAAGAAGTAAAAACAAAGCTTGCGAAGCGTGGAGAAGATATTTCCGTGCTTGATGATTTTGAAGGGTTAGATGTAAAACGTCGCGAATTGATTGCGCAAACTGAAAAGTTAAAAGCAGAGCGCAACGAAGCGTCTCAAAATATCGCAGCGATGAAACGTGCAAAAGAAAATGCAGACGAAGCCATTACAAAAATGCGTGAAGTTGGCGATCAAATCAAAGTGATTGATGAAGAGTTAAAAGCAGTTGAAGAAAGCTTGCACTATATTATGATGCGTGTTCCAAATATTCCGCACGATAGCGTGCCGTTTGGCGATTCTGAAGATGATAATGAAGAAATCCGCACATGGGGCGACAAGCCTGCATTTGACTTTGACGTTAAGCCACACTGGGATTTAGGAACGGATTTAAACATCATTGATTTTGAACGCGCAGCGAAAGTAACGGGCAGCCGGTTTGTCTTTTACCGTGGACTTGGTGCTCGCTTAGAACGCGCATTGATCAACTTTATGATGGACCTCCACCAAGAAGAGCATGGCTATGAAGAAATGTTGCCTCCTTATATGGTTAACCGCGAAAGCTTGACAGGCACTGGCCAATTGCCGAAGTTTGAAGAAGATGCATTCTTGATTGAGAAAGAGGATTATTTCCTCATTCCGACTTCTGAAGTACCGGTAACTAACTTTTACCGTGATGAAATTTTAACGGCAGATATGTTGCCACAAGCCTTTGCGTCTTATAGCGCGAATTTCCGCTCTGAAGCGGGTTCTGCAGGGCGTGACACACGTGGGTTAATCAGACAGCACCAATTCAATAAAGTGGAGCTCGTACGCTTTGTAAAGCCAGAGGATTCTTATGATGAACTAGAGAAATTGACCGGACATGCGGAAAAAGTACTTCAGCTTTTAGGGTTGCCGTACCGCGTATTGAAGATGTGTACCGCCGATTTAGGATTTACAGCTGCCAAGAAATACGATATTGAAGTATGGATTCCAAGCCAAGAAACATATCGTGAAATTTCTTCTTGTAGTAATTTTGAAGATTTCCAAGCAAGACGTGCAAATATTAAATTCCGTCGTGAAGCGACAGGCAAGCCAGAATTTGTTCATACATTGAACGGCAGCGGACTAGCCATTGGTCGTACAGTAGCAGCCTTGCTTGAAAATTATCAGCAACAAGACGGTTCAATCAACATTCCAGAAGTATTGCAGCCTTATATGGGTGGCAAAAAGACTATTGGATAAAGTAGCTTTCATTTTTTCTTCACGGCTTTTAAGCAGTGGAGCGATTTAATAAAAAGACTCAAAAGCAATTTTGCTTTTGAGTCTTTTTTTAGAGAAAAAGGGTAAAGAGAAGTTAAGGAATCTGAGCGAAGGAGTTGTTTTTATG
Organism: Planococcus kocurii; assembly: GCF_001465835.2. NCBI lineage: Bacteria > Bacillati > Bacillota > Bacilli > Caryophanales > Caryophanaceae > Planococcus > Planococcus kocurii. The sequence goes on along the minus strand of NZ_CP013661.2, from coordinate 1,739,465 downwards.
GAAAACCTAAGCTTTCAAATTATAGAAACAAACGGTATCCATCTTCATATAGCTGTAGCGGGACCAGCAAATGGACCGTTAGTTATCTTGTTGCATGGCTTTCCGGAATTTTGGTTTGGTTGGAAAAATCAAATTCAACCTTTAGCAGAAAAAGGGTACCGGGTCGTGGCGCCTGACCAGCGCGGCTATAATTTGAGCGATAAGCCAAAAGGAATCGATAATTACACCGTGGATTATTTACGTGATGATGTGATTGGCATCATTGAGCACTTTCAAAAAAAGACAGCTATTATTATCGGACATGACTGGGGCGGAGCAGTAGCTTGGCATTTGGCAGCCACGCGACCCGAGTATGTGGAAAAATTGATTGTCTTGAACATCCCACATCCCAAAGCCATGCCAAAAGTACTCAAAAAAAATCCACTACAATGGATGAAGAGTGCCTACATTGCGTTTTTTCAGTTACCTAACCTGCCTGAGAAGGCTCTTGGCATGAGGGAATTTAAAGCTATGCAGCAAGGAATTGAACAGTCTAGCAAGCCGACTGCTTTTTCAAAAGACGAACTTGAACTATACAAAGCAGCGTGGTCACAGTCTGATGCATTAACAGCGATGCTCAATTGGTACCGGGCAATCCGGAGAGGCAGCTTTAGGCAAGTGCCGGATACGAAAATCAAAGTACCAGTCCGCATTATTTGGGGAGTGGGCGATCAGTTTCTGTCACCTATGCTGGCAAAGGAAAGCATGTCTTTTTGCGAAGAAGTCAATTTGGCCTTTGTCGGAGAAGCAACGCATTGGATTCAACACGAGCAACCGGAGATTGTTAATCACTTGATTGTTCAATTCATTAACGAATAAAAGCGGAAGACCCTATAACTGGGTTTTCCGCTTTTGCTTCTTGGCTTCTCGAAGATTTCGGAAAAACTGCGTTAGCAGCTGTCCACATTCTTCAGCAAGAACGTTTTCGGTTACTTGGCATTGATGATTAAAGCGCTCATCATTCAGCAAACGGTACAAGGAATCTACACTGCCCGCTTTCGCATCGCGCGCGCCATAAACAACGTGGGGAATCCGAGACTGCAAAATGGCACCTGCACACATGGGGCAAGGCTCTAACGTAACGTAAATCTTTGTGTCTTCGAGTCGCCAGTTGCCGAGATGCAGACAAGCTTCTTGTATAGCTAGTAGTTCGGCGTGTGTTACAGCGTTTTGTGTCGTTTCACGTAAGTTGTGTGCACGCGCAATAACTTGGTCTTTGTAAACAATAACAGCACCAATGGGTACTTCTCCTTTTGCTCCTGCTTTATTGGCTTCGTCAATCGCCATATTCATGTAATAATGATCTTTTTCCATCCCGTTCATGATGCATCGCTCCTTAAATCTAGTGTATCATTTTCTACCAATTAAAAAAGTCGAGCAGACAAAAATCATTGAACAGCGTAAACTAAAGAAATTAGCTACTAAACAGTGAGGGGTGTTCGAAGAATGAAACAACATAAAAAAGAAAAACCTCTTCATTTTACTCTACGATTTGTTTTTATTTTTATTGGAGCTACGTTGGCGGCGGCAGCTATTGAATTATTTTTAGTTCCGAATTCGATTATTGATGGTGGTATTATTGGCGTTTCTTTAATCTTGAACTATTTAACGGTTGTTCCTTTTGGCGTATTGATGGTCGCAATCAATTTGCCGTTCCTTTATTTTGGTTATAAGCATATTGGTCGTAACTTTTTTGTCTCTTCTATTTTTGCTATTGTGACCCTAGCGTTAATAGCAATTCCGATGCATAAAATCGAACCTTTTGTGGGAGATCCACTTCTTGCTACAATATTTGGCGGGTTACTTCTTGGTGTGGGGGTTGGACTGGTCATTCGGAACGGTGGCGCACTTGATGGAACCGAGATTCTCGGGATTTTATTGACGAAAAAATTACCGTTTTCCATTGGTGAGTTTGTTATGTTTTTCAATGTCTTTATCTTTGGATGGGCTGCTTTTGTTCTTGGACTGGAGCAAGCGATGTATTCGGTTTTGACGTACTATATTGCTTCTAAAACGATTGATGTGGTCATTCAAGGTCTTGAAGATACAAAAGCCGTACTAATTGTATCAGAAGAATACGAAGAAATTGGTTCAGCGATTAATGATCGTCTTGGTCGAAGCTTTACTAAGCTGCATGGTCAAGGAGGCTATTTGAATACTCCTAAAGATGTTATTTATGTGGTAGTTACTCGTCTGGAACTAACCAAGCTCAAACAAATTGTCACAGATGTTGATTCGAAAGCCTTTTTAACGATTATGGACACTCAAGAAGTTCACGGGGCAACCTTTAAAAAACCGATTCATTAATAAAGCCTTCGATTTTCTGCTCTACTTTTCGCTTGAGTGGTGTGTTAAAATAAATGGCATTGCAATTTACTTGAAACCAAAAAGGAGGACTTCGCATGCCGGTACCATTCATCACGGTAGAAGGTCCGATTGGTGTAGGCAAAACGTCGCTGACGAAAGCGCTCGCCGATCAAAATCAATTTCAGTTGTTAAAAGAAATTGTTGACGAAAACCCATTTTTAAATAAATTCTACGAAGATATAGAAGAGTGGAGCTTCCAAACAGAGATGTTCTTCTTATGTAATCGCTATAAACAGTTGGCGGACATCCAGAAGAAATTTATTTCAAAGCGGGAACCAGTCGTAGCAGATTATCACATTTTCAAAAACCTCATCTTTGCTAAGCGTACATTGCCAGCGGCAGAATATGCTAAATACGAAGCCATCTATAAAATTCTGACGGTGGATATGCCAAAACCGAACATGGTCATTTATTTACATGCTAGCTTGGATACCTTAATGAAGCGTATCAAGTTACGAGGTAGAGAATTTGAACAGATGATTACGCCGGAATACATGCAACAGCTAGCAGCTGACTATCACGAATTTATCGAACGTTTTGAACGCGAGCATCCGGAAATTCCTGTATTGCGCTTTAATGGAGATGAAATCGATTTTGTTCAAAACGATGACGATTTGCAGCTTATTTTGGATAAAGTGGATGGAACTTTACAAAAAAGGAGTTTGACTTTATGAATTTACGTGAAAAATATGGCATTCCACAGAATGCGGTAATTACAATAGCGGGTACAGTAGGTGTCGGGAAGTCAACGATGACTAAAGCTTTAGCGGATGCATTGCAATTCCGAACGTCTTTTGAAAATGTTGATACCAACCCGTATTTAGATTTGTTTTACAATGATTTTGAGAAATGGAGTTTCCATTTGCAAATCTATTTCCTGGCAGAGCGTTTTAAAGAACAAAAGCGGATGTTTGAATATGGCGGAGGTTTTATTCAAGACCGTTCGATTTATGAAGATACCGGGATTTTTGCGAAAATGCATTGGGATAAAGGCACGATGAACAATGTAGATTACGAAACCTACACAAATCTGTTTGAAGCGATGGTCATGACGCCTTATTTCCCGCATCCAGATTTATTGATTTACTTGGAAGGATCGATTGAGGATATCCTTTCACGTATTCAAGAGCGTGGACGTGCTATGGAGCAACAGACACCAGTAGATTACTGGCTAGAGATGCACCAGCGCTATGAGAGTTGGATCAATTCCTTTAATGGGTGCCCCGTACTGCGTTTAAATATCAATGACTACGATCTTCTGACAAATCCGGAGTGTTCGGAACAAATTGTTGAACGCATTGGTGGTTTTATGCAACAAGCTTCAATTCTTCGCAAATAAACAAATCCCTTGAGCTCAGGCTTAAGGGATTTTTCGTATTTCCCGGGAAATACGAAAGATACAAAAAAACCGGAAAGCCTAAGCTTTCCGGTTTGCTATATCGAAGTTATAAATTAGTTGGATTAAAAAATGGAGGAGGAAGAGGGATTCGAACCCCCGCGGGATTTGACTCCCCTGTCGGTTTTCAAGACCGATCCCTTCAGCCAAACTTGGGTATTCCTCCGTATCAGACAAGAACTAATTTATCATGGATGAACAATAGCTGTCAACCGTTTTTCAGTTCTTTTTAATTTATTCATCTAAAAATGTGAGATATGAGTAGTAGTACGGGTAAGGATTAATCGTTATTTCGTGTTTTACCTCTTCAGATTCCTAAGTATTTACGCAGTAGAGGTAACTTAATTATATGAGAAAAATCCAAGGAATCGTGATCGTGGTGCCCTGAACAACACGCTTTGTTGCAAGCGTTGGATAGACGCTGGTATCTTTGGTTTGGCTCATATCGTATTTCTACATCAATTGAGTTCAAAAGAAATTATCGTCAAAGGAAGGTTACGGATTGATTTTTTTGTGATTCATTTGTATACTAGTAAATGCCGTGCTAGGTGGGAAGATAGCGGTGTCCTGTAACCTGCAATCCGCTTTAGCAGGACTGAATTCCTTTCTGAGGCTGTTTGTATGTAAGGTCTGCCTCTTGCACGTAGTGTTGACATCTGGGTCCTGCGCAATGGGATCCCATGAACCATGTCAGGTCCGGAAGGAAGCAGCATTAAGTGGAATATTCCATGTGCCGCGGGATCGCCTAGATCGAGCCAGCGACAAGGGTAACGCTTATGTACAGCAGTCGAAGAAAGGTGCACGGCAATAATCGTAAATTCAAACCTGTCCGCTCTTGCAGCGGACAGGTTTTTTATTGTTCTGTTCGTAAAATCCGTGTATATGAAGCAGGGAAACGTTCAGAAAAAACGAGCTTTTATGCTATAATGATAGGATGAAAAACAGATTAGTTAAAAGGAGAGAATAAGTTGGCGTATCAAGCTTTTTACCGTGTTTACAGACCGCAGTCCTTTTCTGAAATGACAGGTCAAACGCATGTCAAACAAACCCTCCAAAATGCTCTCCTTTACAATAAGACAACACATGCTTATTTGTTCTCAGGGCCAAGGGGGACAGGGAAGACCAGTGCCGCTAAAATATTTGCCAAAGCATTAAACTGCGAACAAGCTCCTGCTTCGGAACCGTGCAACGAGTGTGCTTCTTGCAAGAGTATTAACGAGGGATCGAATACGGATGTTATTGAATTTGATGCAGCGTCTAATTCACGTGTAGAAGAAATGCGAGAAATCATTGAAAAGGTTCGTTTTTCACCAGCAAATTCGCGGTTTAAAATTTACATCATTGATGAAGTGCATATGTTATCAAACAGTGCCTTTAATGCGTTATTAAAAACATTAGAAGAACCACCAGAACATGTAGTTTTCATTTTGGCGACGACTGAACCGCATAAATTGCCACTGACTATTATTTCTCGTTGCCAGCGCTTTGATTTCAAATCACATACACAAATTGATATTGTGGCACGTATGGTCGAAGTCTTAACAGATGCTGAAATTCCGTACAATGAGCAAGTGCTTAAACTTATTGCACAAGCGGCTGCAGGTGGAATGCGTGATGCATTGAGTCTATTAGATCAAGTGGTATCGTTTAGTGGCGATGAAATGACGATTGAAGATGCTTTGTTAGTTACAGGTTCTGTTAGTCAGGATGTATTTTATGGCATTGCCGAAGCATTACTCGCTAAGGATGTCGGAAAATCGTTAACATTGTTAGAACAATTGGTACGCGATGGCAAAGATCCTGTTCGCTTGGTTGAAGATTTTATTACCTTTTATCGTGATTTGCTGTTGATCCAAACGGCTCCAGATCTTCATGATATGTTGGAGTTGGTCACGCATGAACCGCGATTTGAAGAGTTGGCCAATCGATTTGAACCGGCAACATTGTACACGTGGATTGATATTTTATCTAAAACGCAACAAGAAATGCGTTTTTCAAATCATACCAAAATCTATATGGAAACAGCTTTATTGAAAATGGCTCAAGCAGATGTACCGGTTCAAAGCGGGGCTTCTGCAGTATCGCCCGAGCTAGAAGCAAAAGTGATCCAGTTGGAAAATTTAGTACGCGAGCTACAACAACAGGTTAAAAATGGCGTAGCTAATGGTGCGCAAGCAGCACCGGCTGAGCAGAAAAAACGTCAGCGCGTTCAAAGTAGCTTTAAAATACCGACAGGACGTATTCAAGACGTCTTGAAAAATGCCACTAAAGTGGATATACAAGCGATTAAAACCAATTGGGCAACAGTCATGAGCCAATTGCAGCGATCGCATTCAGCTTTATTGAATGATGCGGAGCCAGTAGCAGCCTCAGCGGATGCATTTGTGTTAAAATTCAAGTATGATATTCATTGCCAGATGGCTTCTGACAATCAGACCTTTGCTGCTACATTTAGTCAATTGCTGGAGCAGTACGCAGGCAAAGCGTATACGCCGGTTTTTGTTCCGGACGTCAGTTGGCTGAAAATCCGTGAAGAGTTTATTAAGAAAAGTGGATTGAAGGCGGGCACTGAAGAAAAACAGTCAGAGTCTGAAGAAGAAAATCCGTTTTCGGGTGAAGGAGCAGTAGCGGAAGAAGATCCGTTTGTTTCAGAAGCTGAACGGCTTTTCGGAAAAGACTTTGTCGAAGTTCATGACGACTAAAATGAAAATTCTAAGGAGGAACTAATTATGCGCGGTGGAGGAAATATGCAAGGTATGATGAAACAAATGCAGAAAATGCAAAAAGAGATGGCAGTTGCCCAAGAAGAACTTGGAACTTTAAAGTTTGAAGGAACAGCAGGTGGTGGCATGGTTAAAGCTACTGTGTCCGGTCATAAAGAAGTGTTGGATATCGTACTTGATCCTACAGTAGTAGATCCAGAAGATATTGAAATGCTGCAGGACTTACTGGTTGTAGCAACAAATGACGCATTTAAAAAAGCGGACGATCACGCGAATTCCACAATGGGGAAATTCACGAAGGGCTTGAACATGCCAGGAATGTTCTAGGAGGCAATAACGATGCATTATCCAGAACCTATTTCGAAATTAATGGAGAGTTTTATGAAACTGCCAGGGATTGGGCCGAAAACAGCGGCCCGTCTGGCGTTTTTTGTGCTCGGAATGAAAGAGGACACAGTGCTTGATTTTGCTAAAGCCTTGGTGGATGCGAAACGGAACTTAAGCTTTTGCTCGGTGTGCGGCCATATTACGGATGTAGATCCATGTCATATTTGCCAAGATCAGCAACGTGACCGCACGACGATTTGCGTAGTACAAGATCCGAAAGATGTCATTGCGATGGAGAAAATGCGTGATTACAAAGGTTTGTATCATGTTTTACAAGGGGCAATTTCTCCGATGGATGGTATTGGTCCGGAAGATATTAACGTGCCGTCTTTGCTGAAACGTCTTCAAGATGAAGAAGTAGAAGAATTGATATTAGCGACAAACCCGACAATTGAGGGAGAAGCGACAGCGATGTATATCTCTCGACTCGTAAGACCATCAGGAATCAAAACGACTCGGATTGCACATGGACTGCCAGTAGGTGGCGATTTGGAATACGCTGATGAAGTGACTTTATCGAAAGCGTTAGAAGGGCGACGTGAGCTCTAATACAGCAACAGCTATCAGGAACTGCCAGTTTTCGCTTCTGAAAAAATGGAAAATATTCTGATTTATTATGTTCTTCATATAATTATTGAGAAAAGAAAGCTTGTTGGTAATAGAGAAGCAAAAGAAAGAAGTCGAGTAGAATGGCTTTTGATAGCTAGTTTTTCGATTTCTTTTTTTATGCTCTTCTATAGAAGGAAAAGATAATTCAAAGAAGAATGTTTTATAAATATAATTTTATTTGCCAAAAGTGTTGACAGTCTGAAGTTTATGCTTTAGTATCATAGGAGTCGTAAAGAACGACAACAATAACACAAACAATACAACAACTTGAACCTTGAAAACTGAACAGCAAAACGTCAACGAAAGACGTCACGAGCACTTCGGTGCGAGAACGGCTTTTGCGAAGTTTGCCTTATGGCAATCAGAGTGAAGTTGTTTTCCTTCTCGGTGTTCGTGACTACAACTTACTGATCAGCATCACGCAGATCAAAGCGAATCGTGCGTCTTCGGACGGCGATACGCCAGCAGTATTGAGCAATCAACACTACTCTATAATGGAGAGTTTGATCCTGGCTCAGGACGAACGCTGGCGGCGTGCCTAATACATGCAAGTCGAGCGGAACTTTGGGAGCTTGCTCCCATTGTTTAGCGGCGGACGGGTGAGTAACACGTGGGCAACCTGCCCTGCAGATCGGGATAACTCCGGGAAACCGGTGCTAATACCGAATAGTTTGCGGCCTCTCCTGAGGCTGTACGGAAAGACGGTTTCGGCTGTCACTGCAGGATGGGCCCGCGGCGCATTAGCTAGTTGGTGGGGTAATGGCCTACCAAGGCGACGATGCGTAGCCGACCTGAGAGGGTGATCGGCCACACTGGGACTGAGACACGGCCCAGACTCCTACGGGAGGCAGCAGTAGGGAATCTTCCGCAATGGACGAAAGTCTGACGGAGCAACGCCGCGTGAGTGACGAAGGTTTTCGGATCGTAAAACTCTGTTGTGAGGGAAGAACAAGTACCAAGTAACTACTGGTACCTTGACGGTACCTCACCAGAAAGCCACGGCTAACTACGTGCCAGCAGCCGCGGTAATACGTAGGTGGCAAGCGTTGTCCGGAATTATTGGGCGTAAAGCGCGCGCAGGCGGTTCCTTAAGTCCGATGTGAAAGCCCACGGCTCAACCGTGGAGGGTCATTGGAAACTGGGGAACTTGAGTGCAGAAGAGGAAAGTGGAATTCCATGTGTAGCGGTGAAATGCGTAGAGATGTGGAGGAACACCAGTGGCGAAGGCGACTTTCTGGTCTGTAACTGACGCTGAGGCGCGAAAGCGTGGGGAGCAAACAGGATTAGATACCCTGGTAGTCCACGCCGTAAACGATGAGTGCTAAGTGTTAGGGGGTTTCCGCCCCTTAGTGCTGCAGCTAACGCATTAAGCACTCCGCCTGGGGAGTACGGCCGCAAGGCTGAAACTCAAAGGAATTGACGGGGGCCCGCACAAGCGGTGGAGCATGTGGTTTAATTCGAAGCAACGCGAAGAACCTTACCAGGTCTTGACATCCCACTGACCGGTGTAGAGATACGCTTTTCCCTTCGGGGACAGTGGTGACAGGTGGTGCATGGTTGTCGTCAGCTCGTGTCGTGAGATGTTGGGTTAAGTCCCGCAACGAGCGCAACCCTTGATCTTAGTTGCCAGCATTCAGTTGGGCACTCTAAGGTGACTGCCGGTGACAAACCGGAGGAAGGTGGGGATGACGTCAAATCATCATGCCCCTTATGACCTGGGCTACACACGTGCTACAATGGACGGTACAAAGGGCTGCAACCCCGCGAGGGCAAGCCAATCCCAGAAAACCGTTCTCAGTTCGGATTGCAGGCTGCAACTCGCCTGCATGAAGCCGGAATCGCTAGTAATCGTGGATCAGCATGCCACGGTGAATACGTTCCCGGGCCTTGTACACACCGCCCGTCACACCACGAGAGTTTGTAACACCCGAAGTCGGTGAGGTAACCCTTGTGGAGCCAGCCGCCGAAGGTGGGACAGATGATTGGGGTGAAGTCGTAACAAGGTAGCCGTATCGGAAGGTGCGGCTGGATCACCTCCTTTCTAAGGATAAATTCGGAACCGAGCTTGGCTCGGGGTTGACGTTTTGCGTTCAGTTTTGAAGGTTCACCTTCAGGCGGCAACGCCTTTTTTTGTGACTTTCACTCTTGTTCTTTGAAAACTGGATAAAACGACATTGAAACAAATGCAAGTAATTCAAGTACGCGTGACGATTTCGTCACAACTTTTTAATTAACCAGTGGTTAAGTTAGAAAGGGCGCACGGTGGATGCCTTGGCACTAGGAGCCGAAGAAGGACGGCACTAACACCGATATGCTTCGGGGAGCTGTAAGTGAGCTGTGATCCGGAGATTTCCGAATGGGGGAACCCACTGCCTTTAATCGGGTAGTATCCATGTGTGAATCTATAGCACATGAGAAGGCAGACCCAGGGAACTGAAACATCTAAGTACCTGGAGGAAGAGAAAGCAAATGCGATTCCCTGAGTAGCGGCGAGCGAAACGGGATCAGCCCAAACCAAGAGGCTTGCCTCTTGGGGTTGTAGGACACTCTATACGGAGTTACAAAAGATAGGATTAGGCGAAGCGACCTGGAACGGTCCGCCGCAGCGGGTAACAGCCCCGTAGCCGAAAACCCTATCCCTCCAGAGTGGATCCTGAGTACGGCGGAACACGTGAAATTCCGTCGGAATCTGGGAGGACCATCTCCCAAGGCTAAATACTTCCTAGTGACCGATAGTGAACCAGTACCGTGAGGGAAAGGTGAAAAGCACCCCGGAAGGGGAGTGAAATAGATCCTGAAACCGTGTGCCTACAAGTAGTCAAAGCCCGTTAATGGGTGATGGCGTGCCTTTTGTAGAATGAACCGGCGAGTTACGATTGCATGCAAGGTTAAGCTGAGAAGGCGGAGCCGCAGCGAAAGCGAGTCTGAATAGGGCGACAGAGTATGCAGTTGTAGACCCGAAACCAGGTGATCTACCCATGTCCAGGGTGAAGGTAAGGTAACACTTACTGGAGGCCCGAACCCACGCACGTTGAAAAGTGCGGGGATGAGGTGTGGGTAGCGGAGAAATTCCAATCGAACCTGGAGATAGCTGGTTCTCTCCGAAATAGCTTTAGGGCTAGCCTCAAGATTGAGAATCCTGGAGGTAGAGCACTGTTTGGACTAGGGGCCCATCCCGGGTTACCGAATTCAGACAAACTCCGAATGCCAGTGATTTATGCTTGGGAGTCAGACTGCGAGTGATAAGATCCGTAGTCAAGAGGGAAACAGCCCAGACCACCAGCTAAGGTCCCCAAATATCCGTTAAGTGGAAAAGGATGTGGCGTTGCTTAGACAACCAGGATGTTGGCTTAGAAGCAGCCATCATTTAAAGAGTGCGTAATAGCTCACTGGTCGAGTGACACTGCGCCGAAAATGTACCGGGGCTAAACGGATTACCGAAGCTGTGGATGGATCTCGTTAGAGATCCGTGGTAGGAGAGCGTTCTAAGGGCGTTGAAGTCAGACCGGAAGGACTGGTGGAGCGCTTAGAAGTGAGAATGCCGGTATGAGTAACGAAAGACGGGTGAGAATCCCGTCCACCGAATGCCTAAGGTTTCCTGAGGAAGGCTCGTCCGCTCAGGGTTAGTCGGGACCTAAGTCGAGGCCGATAGGCGTAGACGATGGACAACAGGTTGATATTCCTGTACCACCTCCCCGCCGTTTGAGCAATGGGGGGACGCAGAAGGATAAGGAGAGCGTGCCGTTGGTTGTGCACGTCCAAGCAGTGAGGCGTGAAATGAGGCAAATCCCATTTCTAATACGTTGAGCTGTGACGGCAAGAGGGTTTACCCTTGAGTCCCTGATTTCACACTGCCAAGAAAAGCCTCTAGCGAGGCGGGAGGTGCCCGTACCGCAAACCGACACAGGTAGGCGAGAAGAGAATTCTAAGGTGAGCGAGTGAACTCTCGTTAAGGAACTCGGCAAAATGACCCCGTAACTTCGGGAGAAGGGGTGCTCTGGTAGGGTGAATAGCCCGAGAGAGCCGCAGTGAATAGGCCCAGGCGACTGTTTAGCAAAAACACAGGTCTCTGCAAAACCGTAAGGTGACGTATAGGGGCTGACGCCTGCCCGGTGCTGGAAGGTTAAGAGGAGTGCTTAGCGCAAGCGAAGGTGCGAATTGAAGCCCCAGTAAACGGCGGCCGTAACTATAACGGTCCTAAGGTAGCGAAATTCCTTGTCGGGTAAGTTCCGACCCGCACGAAAGGCGTAACGATCTGGGCACTGTCTCAACGAGAGACTCGGTGAAATTATAGTACCTGTGAAGATGCAGGTTACCCGCGACAGGACGGAAAGACCCCGTGGAGCTTTACTGTAGCCTGATATTGAATTTTGGTGCAACTTGTACAGGATAGGTAGGAGCCTGAGATTCCGGAGCGCTAGCTTCGGAGGAGGCGTCAGTGGGATACTACCCTGGTTGTATTGAAATTCTAACCCACAAGCCTGATCGGCTTGGGAGACAGTGTCAGGCGGGCAGTTTGACTGGGGCGGTCGCCTCCTAAAGAGTAACGGAGGCGCCCAAAGGTTCCCTCAGAATGGTTGGAAATCATTCGTAGAGTGTAAAGGCAGAAGGGAGCTTGACTGCGAGACGTACAGGTCGAGCAGGGTCGAAAGACGGGCTTAGTGATCCGGTGGTTCCGCATGGAAGGGCCATCGCTCAACGGATAAAAGCTACCCCGGGGATAACAGGCTTATCTCCCCCAAGAGTCCACATCGACGGGGAGGTTTGGCACCTCGATGTCGGCTCATCGCATCCTGGGGCTGTAGTCGGTCCCAAGGGTTGGGCTGTTCGCCCATTAAAGCGGTACGCGAGCTGGGTTCAGAACGTCGTGAGACAGTTCGGTCCCTATCCGTCGCGGGCGCAGGAAATTTGAGAGGAGCTGTCCTTAGTACGAGAGGACCGGGATGGACACACCGCTGGTGTACCAGTTGTTCTGCCAAGGGCATCGCTGGGTAGCTATGTGTGGCCGGGATAAGTGCTGAAAGCATCTAAGCACGAAGCCCCCCTCAAGATGAGATTTCCCATTGCGCAAGCAAGTAAGATCCCTCAAAGACGATGAGGTAGATAGGTTCGAGGTGGAAGCGTAGCGATACGTGCAGCTGACGAATACTAATCGATCGAGGACTTAACCAACACATTGTATGCGAAAAACTTGCTTGTTTCACCTGTCGTTTATCCAGTTTTGAGTGAACAAACACTCAACCAAATAGTCCAGTGATGATGGCAAAGAGGCCACACCCGTTCCCATCCCGAACACGGCAGTTAAGCTCTTTTGCGCTGATGGTAGTTGGGGGTTTCCCCCTGTGAGAGTAAGACGTCGCTGGGCACATGAAAAAAGTCGTTACCGATTCCGGTAGCGGCTTTTTTGTATGGAAAAAATTAATAACATAGTTAGGCTATTCAGGCTCCGACTCACCGTTCTTGGCTGGAGTTGCTATAATGAAAGTAATTAATCAATGTGAGGATGAAAATTTATGACGCAACGACGCCCAATCGTAGATGCATTAATCCAATTTCAAAAAAGACAGCCTGTTTCTTTTCATGTACCCGGCCATAAGCATGGGATTTTATCAGGATTACCAGAAGAAATCCAATCAGCACTGTCCTACGACGTGACGGAACTGTCAGATTTGGATGATCTGCATTATCCACAAGGCATCATTCAAGAAGCGCAGCTTTTATTGGCGGAGGCTTATGGAGCGAAAAGGAGCTTCTTGTTGGTAAACGGCTCGACTGTAGGAAATTTGGCCATGGTTCATGCAGCGTGTGAAGAAGGGGATGTCGTTATTGTTCAGCGCAATTCGCATAAGTCCATTTTTCATGCACTGGAGCTTGCATGCGTGCGTCCAGTTTACGTTTCACCACAATGGGACGAAGAGTCTATGACGGCCGCTGCGGTCTCTCTTAACGCAATAGAATCAGCGCTAGAGGAATATCCGGAAGCAAAGGCAGTCGTGCTGACCTATCCCAATTACTACGGAATTGTATCCCGAGAGCTTGCTGCTATTATTTCTCTGTGCCACGAGAAAAACATTGCGGTTTTAGTAGACGAAGCGCACGGTGCTCATTTTCAAGTAGGATTACCGTTCCCGACTTCAGCTTTAGAATTAGGTGCAGATGTAGTAGTCCAGTCAGCGCATAAAACCTTGCCAGCGATGACAATGGGATCATTTTTGCATATGGGTAGTGACCGCATAAATGTAAAAAAAATTCAAAAATATTTGCGAATGTATCAATCAAGCAGTCCGTCTTATTTGATCCTGGCTTCTTTGGATGATGCACGCTCATATCTTCAAAACTATTCGCAACCGGATATCCGAATGTTTAATGAAAAGCGCGATCGCTTTCTTAGCAGCTTGCGTATGATTCCACATCTAACAGTGGTGGAGTCCGGTGACCCATTGAAAATTATGATGCGAGTAGATCATCATAGTGGCTATCAATTAAAACAAAAACTAGAGCAAGTTGGAATCGAAGTGGAATTGGCTGATCTTTTTCAAGTGCTCCTAATTTTACCATTGTTAAAGCAGTGGCATACTTACCCGTTTGCAGAAATTCGTAGTCGTTTAAAAGAAGCTATATCAATGCTTGAAGATGAAGAAAGGCAAGAAACAAAATTAGGACTAACAAAATTCGTCGATGTAACGGTTCCGGAATTGTCTTTTGAAGAAATTGATGTGGCGGACCAAGAGTGGGTTTCGTATACACAAGTGATTGGTCGAATTGCTGCAGGTATGGTGATTCCATATCCACCCGGAATTCCACTCATAGTCGCTGGTGAAAAGTGGACATTGGCCAAAGTGGAAGAGTTGATGAATCATCTGGCTTCAAATGCGCAAATTCAAGGAGATCATCGTTTAGAGTCTAAGCAATTATCGGTACTTCAACAAGGAGATCCAGTAATAAGTAAGGGATAGAGGGTATACTGTACTATCATTTTAAATAGAGTAGGATGAGGGGGATTTTCATGGCTCAAGAAAAATACGCAATTATTGATATTGGTTCAAATACCATCCGACTTGTTATCTATACACGAGACAAAAGTGGTCGTTTTACTGAAAGTGAGAACGTGAAGGCCGTGGCTCGTCTCCGCAGCTACTTGAACGAAGAAAATATTTTAGAACAAGAAGGAATCGATATACTAATCAAGACCCTGAAAAGTTTTCAAGGAGTTACGCGCCATCATCAACTTGAAGCTATCAAATGTGTGGCTACAGCAGCAGTTCGTCAAGCAGTAAATCAAGATGACATTATAAAGGCAGTACAGAGCGAAACCGACTTTTCAATCCGTATCCTTTCTGAATTTGAAGAAGCGAATTATGGATACCTAGCAGTCGTCAACTCGACACCATTTACTAGTGGCATCACGGTAGATATCGGTGGAGGTAGTACAGAGATTACGTACTTTAAGAATCGCCAGCTGATTTACTTTTATAGTTTTCCATTTGGTGTGTTGTCCTTGAAAGAGCAATTTATTGAAGGGGATATGCCGACAAAAGAGGAATTGCGTGAGTTACGATCGTTTTTAAAAGAACAGTTTGATCAGTTAGAATGGCTAAATGACAAACGCTTACCGCTGATTGGAATTGGAGGAAGTGCTCGAAATTTAGCACAAATCCATCAGGAGCACATTGAATACCCATTTTCTGGCGTTCATCAATATGTCATGAGTAAAGACGATGTTGAGGACATTAACGAGTTGTTCAATTCTCTTGAGTTTTCGGAATTGCAGCGACTAGAGGGATTATCAAAGGATCGTGCGGATATTATCATTCCAGCTGTAGAAGTATTTCGTTACTTAATGGAATTGATTGATACAAAGCAGTTTGCTCTTAGTAGAAAAGGGTTGCGAGATGGTGTTTTCTATGAAGAGACGACCAAGGGCTTCGATTTATCCGTATTCCCAAATGTCGTGGAAGAAAGTTTCCATGAGCTGGCTGTCGATTATGACATTAATTTAACACATGCATTTCATGTCAGCACGAGTGCAATGCTAATTTCAAAAGAGCTAGAGAAATTGGGCTTGTTATCGTTGGACGAGCAGGATGACAAACGCTTAAAGTTAAGCAGCGCCTTATATAATTTGGGCAGTTACATCGATTCAGAATCGAGTCACCAGCATACATTTTATCTATTGAGTAACAGGACCATTGATGGCTTGCTTCATAAAGAACGAGTCATTATCGCATTGATGGCTTCGTTTAAAAATCGAAATGTCTTTAAGCGCAATGTGGCTCTTTACGAAGAGTGGTTTACCAAAGATGAATTAGCCAAATACACGCTGCTCGGAGCTATTATTAAAGTGGCTTATAGTTTAAATGCGACGAAACGAGACATTGTGGAGACGATCGCAGTAGAAGAAAAAGATGACGTGCTTGTTTTTTCTGT
Organism: Planococcus kocurii; assembly: GCF_001465835.2. Taxonomy (NCBI): domain Bacteria; kingdom Bacillati; phylum Bacillota; class Bacilli; order Caryophanales; family Caryophanaceae; genus Planococcus; species Planococcus kocurii. The sequence goes on along the minus strand of NZ_CP013661.2, from coordinate 1,723,517 downwards.
TCACTGTCGTGAAGACTGGAAACCGGAGCAATACCAAGTAGAAAAACAGAAAAAGCATGTGGAAAAACAACTGAAAAAATCAGTAGAATTTAAATTTGATAGCTAATCAATCGTTTAAAGGTGAATCTCATTTTAGTACAAGGGATAGTCTGAATAAAATATAAGTAAAAAGGAGATTCAAAATTGGAGACGCAGAAAAAAAAGAACGTCGAACTCAAAAATCCGGCTTATTATAATAATCGTGAGTTGAGCTGGCTTGCTTTTAATGAACGTGTTCTACAAGAAGCATTCGATAAAAAAAATCCTTTACTTGAACGGCTTAAATTTTTGGCGATTTTCAGCTCTAATTTAGATGAATTTTTTATGGTTCGTGTAGCAGGTTTGCAGGATCAAGTGAAAGTTGGATTTACGAAGCCTGAAAATAAAGCTGGAATGACCCCTAAGCAACAACTAAATGAAATCGCAAAAAAGACTCATCAGCTTGTCGAGTTACAATATGAAGCTTTACAAAACACGTTATTGCCAAAGCTTCAAAAAGAGCATGTGGAATTTGTGAAAACAGCAGACTTAGACACCAATCAGTTGGACGAATTAGAACGATACTTTGAAGAATATATTTTTCCAGTACTGACGCCTATGGCCATCGATGCTTATCGAACTTTTCCAATGCTGTTGAACAAAAGCATCAACTTAGCGGTGAGGTTGGAAGACGAGGAAAAAAGAGACGAAGAAGGACAGAAAATTGCCATCGTTCAAGTTCCTGCTGTATTAGAACGATTTGTCCGTTTACAGTCAGAGAAAGGCAGTTTAAAATTTGTTTTGTTAGAAGACGTTATTAGTTTCTTTATTCGCAAGCTTTTTCATGGCTTTAAAGTAGTATCGGTATCGGTGTTTCGGATTACCCGTAATGCCGATATGACCATTCACGAAGAAGGCGCGCGCGACTTGCTGAAGGAAATTGAAGAGGAACTCCGTAAACGAAAATGGGGAGCGGCTGTCCGTCTGGAAATTCAACAACCTGGATTTGATGACGTTATTTTAGACTACTTGACAGACGAGTTAGAGGTCGATAAAAAAGATGTCTACTTCATTGAAGGTTTTTTAGATGTAACGGTTTTTTTCAACTTTTATAAACAGATGGCCCCTACTTGGGAGCAGTTGGTTTTTGAAGGAAAGGTATCGCAGCTGCCGGTAGGAATGGAAACTGGCAAACAAATTTTTCAAAAAATTAGCGAGCAAGACGTTTTTCTTCATCACCCATACGAATCCTTTGAGCCCGTCGTTCAATTTATTTCAGAAGCTGCAGATGATCCGAACGTACTGGCGATCAAACAAACTTTATACCGTGTTAGCGGAGATTCACCAGTTATCAAGGCATTAAAAAGAGCGGCAGAAAATGGCAAGCAAGTAACGGTGCTAGTAGAATTAAAAGCGCGTTTTGATGAGGAAAACAATGTGCAATGGGCAAAAGAGCTGGAGAAAGCAGGATGTCATGTTATTTACGGCATGACTCACTTGAAAACCCACAGTAAAATCACGCTAGTAGTCCGAAAAAAAGAAGATAAAATTGAACGCTTTGTTCATTTAGGTACGGGGAATTACAATGACCAAACGGCTAAAATCTATACTGATATGAGTTTGTTCACGTCGAAAAGACAGTTCGGAATTGATGCGACTAATTTTTTCAACTATTTGAGCGGCTATACGGAAAAACCTGAGTTCCATTATTTATCGGTAGCGCCTTTTACAATTCGTACAGACATTATTGACTTGATTGATGCTGAAATCCGCTTTCAAAAAAAGCATGGAACCGGTCGGATTATAGCGAAGATGAACTCATTGACAGACAAACTCATTATTATGAAACTGTATGAAGCATCGAATGCTGGAGTGAAGGTCGAGTTAATCGTCAGAGGAATTTGCTGTTTACGACCAGGTATTTCAGATGTCAGCGAAAATATTCAAGTACGAAGCATTGTAGGGAGCTTATTGGAACATAGCCGCATCTATTTTTTCAATCATAACGGCAAAGAAAAGACGTTTTTATCCTCAGCTGATATGATGACGCGGAATTTGAACAACCGTATCGAAATTTTGTTTCCAATAGTTGATGAAACGATTAAAAAACAAGTTAAAACCATACTTGAATTGGGACTTGCGGACAATGTTAAAGCGAGAAGGCAGGATGCGACTGGTGTATATCATTACGTATCACGAAAAAATGATGAGCCGGCAATAGATAGCCAAAAAGAGTTATTCCGAAGAGCTTATCAAGTGGCAGAAGATGAAGAATAAAGCTGTTGTTTAGTTATATCGTCATTACTGGTCACTATAAAAGGAGTACTTTTTCGTGTATAGTATAAAGAGCTCAAAACAGCAACTGAAGATTAATTTCATGAAATAAGGTGAATAGGAAATGAGTTATTTGATCAATCTGGAAGGCGGAGAGGGATCAGGCAAGTCGACGGTCTTAAAAATGCTAGCAGATGCACTAATAGAAAAAGGATTTTCCGTTGTCTGCACAAGAGAACCAGGAGGCATTGATATTGCCGAACAAATCCGTGAGGTCATTTTAAATCGACAAAACACTGCGATGGATGCGCGAACAGAAGCTTTGCTATATGCTGCAGCGAGAAGACAGCATTTAGTTGAAAAAATTATTCCCGCACTTGAAGCAGGAAGCATCGTTTTATGTGATCGTTACATCGATTCAAGTCTCGCGTACCAAGGCTATGCACGAGGAATCGGGATGGAAGAAATTTTTGCTATCAACAAATTCGCCATTGATGCGTACATGCCAGATTTAACTCTTTACTTTGACGTTAATCCGAAAGTAGGGATGGCCCGTATTGAAAAGGATGCACACCGGGAAATAAATCGACTAGATGTAGAGTCGATGAAGTTCCATTATAAAGTAAGAGAAGGTTACCTTTTGCTATTGAGTCAAAATCCAGAGCGTATTCGCTTGATCAATGCGGAAAATGAGCTAGAGAACGTTTTTTCAGATGCATTAGAAACAGCTATACGATTTATAGAAGAACGGCAAACGGCAGTTGATCCTTCTTGAGGAGCAGCTGTTTTTTTGTCAAACAGCTGTAAAGATGTACAGCGCGTAGCTTTGTTCATGTTATACTTATATAGAAGAAAGATAAAAAGGAGTGGATACTGATGAAACTCGTAGTAGCAGTTGTACAGGATCAAGACAGTAACCGATTATCCAATGCGTTAACAAAAAATGATTTCCGGGCTACAAAGCTTGCCAGTACAGGAGGGTTTTTGCGCTCAGGGAACACGACCTTTTTAATCGGTGTAGAAGATGATCTCATACCGAAGTTATTAGACTTGATTCGTGAAAATTGCCGATCACGCGAACAGATGGTAGCACCAGTGTCACCAATGGGCGGAAATGCTGACTCATATATTCCTTATCCAGTGGAAGTTGAAGTCGGAGGCGCAACTATTTTTGTCTTGCCGATCGAACAATTCCATCATTTTTAATCGATAAAAGACACGTGAATTTCCTAGCACCATAAATAATACCCGTGCTCCAATCGGAACACGGGATTTTTTACAAAGTCTGAAGGTGAAATTGATGCAAAAAACAACCGATGAATTTTTGGAAATGCAACCGGTAGTTATGAAACGACTACAAGGTGCTTATTCAAAAGAACGTCTAGCACATGCTTATCTATTCGAAGGGCCTGCAGGTTCAGGTAAAAAAGAGATTACTCATTTTTTCGTTAAGCTGCTGTTATGCGAAATACCTATTCAAAATGTTCCATGTGAAACATGTCGAAGTTGCCAACTTTATAATTCAGGCAATCATACAAATGTTATATTCATCGAACCGGATGGTCAAAACATTAAAATCGACCAAATCCGTGAGTTGATTTTCAAGTTGAATAAAACGGGCTTGAATACAGGCCGTAAAATATACGTAATCGAGCAGGCAGATCGGATGAATAATTCTTCTGCCAATGCTTTGCTGAAATTCTTGGAAGAACCAGAGTTTAACGTCACGGCAATTTTGTTGACGGAGCGACTGAATGCACTGATGAGTACAATCCGTTCTCGGTGTCAGTTAGTCTCGTTTCGTCCGTTGTCGCGACCAAAGTTAATGGAGAAGTTAATGGCTGAAGGAATGACTGAATCGATGGCTGCAACTGTCAGCATGCTAACACAAAGCGAAGAAGAAGCATTTACTTTAAGTCAGGATGAACAATTTGCACAAGCTAGAAAAACAGTGTTGAAACTAGTAGAAGTCGCTAGTATCAACGTTCATGAAGCTCTTTTAATGCTTCAGTCTGACTGGTTGCCATTATTTAAAGAAAAAGAAGATGCCGAAAGAGGCCTAGACATGTTATTATTTGCATATCGGGACATCGCTTCGGTAAAAGCAGGTCTTGAGACTGCACGAACATATCCAGACATGGAAGAAACTTGGAAGCAGATGGCTCTCCAACGCTCCTTTACGGTATTGTCCAAGCAGTTGCAGGCTATATTACAAGCCAAACAACAATTGCCGCGCAATATGAACCGGACGCTGTTGATGGAGCAGTTAATGCTGAATCTGCAGGAGGGGTAGCAATTGTATAATGTGATAGGTGTCCGCTTTAAGAAAGCGGGTAAAATATATTATTTCGATCCAGCTGAATTAGGAATCGAAAAAGACGATTACGTCATTGTGGAAACAGCAAGAGGCGTAGAGTATGGGAAAGTAGTCGTGCCAACAAAAACAGTTGGAGAAAACGATGTTGTTTTGCCTTTAAAACAAGTGGTGCGCATAGCAACTGAACGCGATCGCCAACAAGTAGAGGAAAACCGATTAGAAGCAAGTCGTGCCTTTGAAATGGGCACTGAAAAAATTGAAGAACATCAATTGGATATGAAGCTAGTTGATGTTGAATACACGTTTGACCGCAACAAAGTGATTTTTTACTTTACAGCAGAAGGTCGTGTGGATTTCCGGAACTTGGTCAAAGACTTGGCTTCCATTTTCCGTACACGCATCGAACTTCGCCAAATCGGTGTTCGAGATGAAGCAAAAATGCTCGGTGGCATAGGACCTTGTGGTCGTATGTTATGCTGTTCAACGTTTTTAGGTGATTTTGAACCCGTATCCATTAAAATGGCGAAAGATCAAAATTTATCGTTAAATCCTTCAAAGATCTCAGGCTTATGTGGCCGTTTGATGTGCTGCTTAAAATATGAGAACGATGAATACGAAACAGCGAAAAAAGAAATGCCAGACGTTGGTACACGAGTAACCACACCAGATGGCGATGGTCGTGTTGTTGGCATGAATATTTTAGAACGAGTGTTAAAAGTTCGTTTAACTGAGCAGGAACAAACACTTGAATATACATTAGATGAGATAATGGGCCAAGGAACGAGAGCGTGAGGTGGTTTAAGTGAAGGAAAAGAATTTTTTGGATACGGTTATGGAGTTTGAACAACAACTTCAATCCATGCAAGAGCAATTCAGCGAATTAAAAGCAGTCGTAGCTCGGACGATGGAAGAACATCATGCGCTGCAATTGGAAAATCATCATTTGCGTTCACGCTTAGATGAATTTCATAAAGCAGTACCTGAAGTAGCAGCTGTAGATCCTGTAAAATTAAAAAAAGCTGTTATGGACATCGGTGAAGGTTACGATAACTTAGCGCGTTTGTATCATGAAGGCTATCATGTCTGTAATGTACATTTCGGCAGTTCCCGAAAAGGTGACGATTGCCTGTTTTGTTTGTCATTCTTGAACAAGCAAAACTAAAAAGAACGTATTATCCAAATTTTAAAGAGAAAGGCTTCCGACACTCCGTGTGGCGGCAGCCTTTTGTTATGCTAGGAGTTGAATAAATGTTAGTGGATGATGAACGACTTGATTATTTATTAGCGGAAGACTTACGGATTATTCAAAGTCCATCGGTGTTTTCGTTTTCGTTAGACGCTGTTTTATTGGCACGATTTGCTTATGTTCCGTTAAAACGAGGCACAATTGTAGATTTGTGTACAGGCAATGGGGCAATTCCTTTGTTTCTGAGCGCCCGTACAGAATCTCGGATTATTGGTGTGGAACTGCAAGAGCGCCTCGTTCATATGGCACGCCGCAGTGTCGCTTACAACGAGTTAGAAAGTCAGATTGATATTATTGAAGGCGACGTTAAAGATATGCCAAAACAATTAGGGTTTGAAAAATACGATGTCGTGACGTGTAACCCTCCTTATTTTCCAGCACACGAAATGAGTGATAAAAACATCAGTGAGCATATGGCAATTGCACGGCACGAACTATATCTAACATTAGATGAAGCCATTTTATCAGCGAGCCAATTGCTCAAGCAAGGCGGAAAAGCAGCATTTGTTCACCGTTCAGGCAGATTGATTGATTTGATTTCGGCAATGCGGGCAAATCGCTTAGAACCAAAACGGATTCGACTGGTCTATCCAAAAGCCGGCAAAGAAGCCAATACCCTCTTAATTGAAGGAATCAAAGATGGCAAGCCGGATTTGAAAATCTTGCCACCGCTTATTGTTTACGGAGAAGACGGGGAATACACTGAAGAAGTGCGTGAGTTATTGTATGGCGACAAATAAGCATTTTTTTTACGTTTTAGAATGTGCAGATCAATCGTACTATGCAGGTTATACTAATGATCTTGAAAAGCGACTAGCTGCACACAATGCTGGAAAAGGTGCAAAGTACACACGTGCTAAAGGACCGTCGAAGCTGATTTATCATGAATGCTTTGAGACAAAACAAGAGGCAATGAAAGCAGAATATGCCTTTAAGCAATTAACTAAAGGTAAAAAAATTCGTTATATTGCTGAAGAGAAGGAGAGCGGCAAATGAAATCTCAAAAAAGTTTTCAGCACAAAGAAGCAACACTGTATCTAGTAGCAACGCCTATTGGCAATCTAGAAGACATGACGATGCGCGCATTACGTATTTTAAAAGAAGTCGACATTATTGCAGCAGAAGATACGCGTAACACCAAAAACCTCTGCAATTACTTTGATATCCAAACAAAATTAGTTAGTTACCACGAGCATAATCAAGAAAGTGGCGGTTTTAAAATATTGTCTTATTTAGAACAAGGCAAATCTGTGGCGTTAGTTAGTGATGCAGGTATGCCCTGTATATCGGACCCAGGCGAAGATATTGTGAAACGAGCAGTTGCAGATGGCTTCCCTGTAGTGCCAATCCCAGGAGCCAATGCAGCACTCAGTGCGTTAATCGCTTCTGGAATTTCACCACAGCCGTTTTTATTTTACGGGTTCTTGTCACGCAATAAAAAGGATCGGCTAACTGAGCTGGAAGTACTAAGCCAAAAAGAAGAAACGCTTATTTTTTACGAAGCGCCGCACCGATTAAAAGAAAGCTTGAAAAGCATGCAAAAAGCAGTAGGTAACGAACGAAAAATTGTCTTGGCACGAGAAGTAACCAAGAAATTCGAAGAGTTTATAAGAGGCACAGTTGGAGAAGCTATTACATGGGCAGAAGAAAACGAAATTCGTGGTGAATTTTGTTTAGTCCTTGAAGGGAATGCCGACCCGGATCCTGTAGAAAACGTCAAATGGTGGGAAAACTTGTCCATTGAAGAACATGTTGATCAGTTGATGGAAACCAAAAGCCTGACATCGAAAGAAGCAATCAAAGAAGCAGCCATCGAGCGCCAATTATCAAAAAGAGAAGTATACCAGGCCTATCATACTTAGAAAAGCGCAAGCACCCATGTAGCTCTGCCGGGCGTAAGCCAGTCTGGCGAAGTGGCGTATTTTCAGCCGCACAGTCAGAATGGCTTACGACCCAAAGAGCTGGGTGCTGGAGTCTGGACAAAGAAAAGCGCAAGCACCCATGTAGCTCTGCGGGGCGTAAGCCAGTCTGGCGAAGTGCAAATACTTTCTATTTAGCAAATAAAAAACCGGATGCGCGGGCATCCGGTTTTTTTGAATATTACTTGTTTAAGTTGTTTTGAATTTCTTTTACTAACATTTCAGCGCCTTCAGAGCTTAAGATCAATTTACCGCCAACTAATTTCATGTTTTCGTCTGATACTTCGCCTGTCACTGCACACGTCATGTTGGGTAAATACTTTTTCAAGATAATCTTGTCGTCATCTACATATATTTCCAATGCGTCTTTCTCAGCGATTCCTAGAGTACGACGCAATTCGATTGGAATTACCACACGTCCTAACTCATCTACTTTACGAACAATACCTGTTGATTTCATAATAATAGTCCTCCTTTTAGTTTGTCAGTTAGATTCGTCAAAATTCGACATTTTCCACTTCTTGTAATAAATCATACCAACTACTGTCAATTAGGTCAATAAAAAACTATCGAAAAGATAATAAAAATTTATATTTAGTATTAATTTCATCTAGATTAGTTGAAAAAACGCTATTAATTAGACAAAGTAGCCCCAAAAGTAAAAAATTCCATTATAGACATGTTTAGTAACATGAAAACTTTACTTAAAAATGACTTTGTCGAATTGAAAGATTGTACAAAATTAGGGACTTGGTTAAAATAAGAACTATACAAAAAAACTGGAGGAATTTTTCGTGACTGCTAACAACACATTTTATTTGACTACACCGATTTATTACCCAAGCGGAAAATTTCACATTGGAACGGCGTATACGACAGTCGCTTCTGATGCCATGGCTCGCTATAAGCGATTGCGTGGATTTGATGTTCGATTTTTAACTGGAATGGATGAGCATGGTCAAAAAATCGAAGAAAAAGCGATAGAAGCAGGAAAAGCACCACAAGAGTTTGTGGATGAGATGGCAGAAGCTGCGAAACACGTTTGGTCGGTTATGGATATCACATACGATGATTTTATTCGCACGACAGAAAATCGCCATAAAGAAGGCGTGGAACGAATTTTTAAAACATTCCTCGACAACGGCGATATTTATAAAGGTCAGTATGAAGGCTGGTATTGTACACCTTGTGAATCGTTCTTCACGGAAAATCAGTTAGAAAACGGCAATTGTCCAGACTGTGGACGTCCGGTTCACAAAGTAAAAGAAGAATCGTATTTCTTTAATATGAAAAAATACGCTGCACGTCTTCTTGACTACTACGAAAACAATGTTGAATTTATTGAACCAGAATCGCGTAAAAACGAAATGATCAATAACTTCATCAAACCGGGATTAGAAGATTTATCGGTTTCACGAACTTCTTTTGACTGGGGCATTCCGGTTCCTGGGGATCCGAAGCACATTATTTATGTGTGGGTCGATGCTTTGTCGAATTACATTACGTCGCTTGGCTACGGTTCAAAAGACGATAGCTTATTTAATAAGTATTGGCCAGCTGATGTTCATGTAGTAGGGAAAGATATTGTTCGTTTCCACACGATTTATTGGCCGATTTTCTTAATGGCTTTAGATTTGCCATTGCCGAAAAAAGTTTTCGCACACGGTTTTATTATGATGAAAGACGGTAAAATGTCGAAATCCAAAGGCAATGTCGTCTATCCAGAAATGCTTGTTGAGCGCTATGGATTAGACGCCACACGTTATTTCCTTTTACGTGAATTGCCATTCGGTTCTGATGGTGTCTTTTCACCAGAATCCTTTATTGAACGAACCAATTATGATTTGGCGAATGACCTCGGGAATTTATTGAATCGTACCGTATCCATGATCAATAAATACTGCGATGGTGCTGTGCCACAAATCAATGGTTTGCAGACGGAATTTGATGCACCGTTACAACAAGTAGCTGAACAGACGGTAAAAGTCTATGAGCAACATATGGAAAGAATGCAGTTTAGTATTGTGTTGAGCGAAGTATGGACATTGATTTCGAGAACCAATAAGTATATTGATGAAACACAGCCGTGGGTATTGGCAAAAGATGAAAGCGCAAAAGAACAATTGGATTCAGTTATGGCTCATTTAGCAGAAAGTCTTCGCATGACTGCGGTTATGTTACAGCCGTTCTTGCCAAATGCACCTAAACAAATTATTGAACAGTTAGGCTTAACGGAAGACTATTTGACGTGGGATAGCTTACAAGGCTTTGGTAAAATTCCAGCTGGCATTCAAGTAGTGTCAAAAGGAACGCCAATCTTTCCCCGTCTTGAAGTAGAACCAGAAGTAGCTTATATTCGTGAACAAATGCGCGGTTCAGTAGTACCTGTTGCAGAAGAGCCGGCAATCGTGGAAGTTCCAGATGTACCAGAAATTGCGATTGAGGATTTTGCAAAAGTCGATTTACGTGTAGCGACTGTTACAAATTGTGAAGCTGTACCAAAAACTTCTAAGTTATTAAAGTTGCAGCTAGATATGGGTTACGAGCAGCGACAAGTGGTTTCAGGAATTGCAGAGCACTATAAACCAACAGATTTAATCGGAAAAAAAGTGGTCGTCGTAGCAAACTTAAAACCTGTAAAATTACGTGGTGAACTGTCCCAAGGAATGATTCTTGCTGGTGAGAAAGATGGATATTTAACTTTGGCATCGGTTGCAGAGCAGCTTCCAAACGGCTCAAAAATCAAATAAGACTACTAAAAAAGACCTGTTTTGACCCACTTTCACCGGTGGGTCTTTTTTTGGTTTTGTAGTGTTTTTTACCTAATATTACAGAGAAATAAATGATTTTGACACTAAACTAACATGTTTTGTTACTCAATTGTAATGTTGTTGTGAAGAAAGACACGGGAAGAACCATTAGAATAAAGCTTAATGTGAGGAGAATGATTGATGTTTATCGATACCCATGTACATTTAAATGCAGATCAATATGATGAGGACCTGGTACAAGTCATTGAGCGCGCACAAGAAAACCATGTGGAGAAAATGGTAGTCATCGGCTTCGACCGAAAAACGATCGAACGAGCCATAGAATTGGCCGAAACCTATGAATTCATCTTCGCAGTAGTTGGTTGGCACCCCGTTGATGCCATCGACTGTACTGAGGAAGACTTGGAATGGATTGAAGAGCTTGCAGCTCACCCGAAAGTAGTGGGAATCGGGGAAACCGGATTGGATTACTACTGGGATAAATCACCGAAAGAAGTACAACAGGAAGTTTTTCGTAAGCAGATTCGGTTGGCTAAAAAAGTAGAGCTACCGATTATTATTCATAACCGAGAAGCAACTGAAGACGTTTTGAGAATTCTCAGAGAAGAAAATGCAAAAGAAATTGGCGGTGTCATGCATTGTTTTAGTGGCAGTGTAGAAACAGCCCGTGAAAGTATAGAAATGAACTTTATGATTTCTCTTGGAGGACCAGTAACATTCAAAAATGCTAAAAAACCAAAAGAAGTCGCTGAATTAATTTCACTTGATCATTTAATGATTGAAACAGACGCCCCGTATTTGGCGCCACATCCACATCGTGGAAAACGAAATGAACCTTCTTATGTGCCGCTAGTGGCAGGAGAAATTGCACGATTAAAAGGAATTTCAATAGAAGAAGTAGCAAAAGCTACAACTGAGAACGCTAAAAGGTTCTACAAATTTTCTTAAAAAAAGATAAATGATGAAATTAGTATCTGTTGATAGCTTAAACGTGAATCTATATAATCACTCAGGTGAAGAAGGAGGAGTTATTTTTGTCAAACAAAACAAGTAATACCTATTCAACAAAATTATTCAAAGGTAAATCATTGGCGGTAACAATTGCAACTGTGTTGTTGTTCGCGGCGGTTTTAACTTTTGCTATATACGAAGGAACAAAAAATACAGTAACGGTAACAGCAAACGGTGAAAAAGAAGAAGTAAGAACACATGCAGAAACAGTAGGTGCCTTTTTAAAAGAACAAGACATCAAAACTGGAGAACATGATTTCGTTAGTCATTCAGCGGAAACAGTTATTAACAAAGACATGGCTGTTGAATGGGATGCAGCAGAACAATATGCTGTGACAGTTGATGGGAAATCAACCTCAGCTTGGACGACTAAAAACACGGTATCAGAAATTTTGGAAACAGCTAAAATTGAACTAACTAAACACGATAAAGTAACACCAGCGTTAGATGAACAAGTAAATGAGGATACAAAAATCTCAGTTGAAAAAGCATATGAAGTTACGATTCAAGACGGTGTTGAAGAAAAGAAAGTATGGTCAACTTCAACAACAGTGGCTAATCTCTTAAAAGAAAATCAAGTTACTTTAGGTAAACTAGATCGTGTTGAAAGCGAAATGGACGAATTGGTTTTACCGAATTCTGAAGTCAAAGTAGTTCGTGTTGAAAAGCTAACTGACGTAGTCGAAGGTTCTGTAAAATATGCAGTCGAAACTAAAAAAGACGAAACACTTCTTAAAGGCAGTGAAAAAATCGTTCAAAAAGGTAAAAATGGCGTAGTCAAAAAAACGTATGAAGTAGTAAAAGAAAATGGCAAAGAAGTAAAGCGCGACCTTAAAACAGAAAAAGTTGTTACAGAGCCAACGAAACAAGTAACAGCTGTTGGAACAAAAACGATGGTTGCTAGCGTTTCACGTGGTACTCAACAAAAAACAACACCTGTACAGCAAAAACAACAAGTAACGCCTCAAAAAGCGGTGGCTAAAACAGCTTCAACAGAAAAAGCAGCGCCTACTAAAACAGTAGCTGAAAAAGCAACACCTGTTCAAGCAGAGCCAGCTGGCGGAAAAGAATTTTATGTATCTGCGACAGCCTACACAGCTAGCTGCACAGGATGTTCAGGAATTACTGCTACAGGCATAAACTTAAAAACGAATCCAGGCCTAAAAGTAATTGCAGTAGATCCTAGTGTGATTCCATTAGGTTCTAAAGTATGGGTTGAAGGATACGGTAATGCGATTGCAGGCGATACAGGCGGAGCAATCAAAGGAAATAAAATTGATTTATTTATGGCTAATAAATCTGATGCTTTGTCATTCGGACGCAAGCAAGTAAAGGTTAGAATTCTGAACTAATCGATTGTTAGTTTAACTGCAAGCTTTCTTGGGATATTTCCCGGGAAAGCTTTTTACATGTTTATAGGCAAACGTGTAGAATAAACAAGAAGCTTGAAAAGAGGAAAATTATAAATGAAGATAAATGAGATTATAGTAGTTGAAGGAAAAGATGATACGGTAGCAATCAAACGTGCGGTTGATGCAGATACGATTGAAACAAATGGTTCAGCCATTACAGCAGAAACACTCGTACGAATCGCTCATGCACAGCAGAAAAGAGGCGTCATCGTTTTTACGGATCCGGATTATCCTGGAAGACGCATACGTGCTATTATTGAAGAACATGTGCCACTGGCTAAACACGCATTTTTGGCGAAAGAAAAAACCATTGCTAAAAACGGCAAAGGCCTAGGAATCGAACATGCCTGCGATGAAGATATTCGTGAAGCTTTGCACGCAGTTTATACGCCGCTACAGGAAGAGCGTGCAGTAGAAATTACGATGGAAGATTTAATTGATGCAGGTCTTGTGGCTCATCCAAAAGCAAAGCAGCGCCGTATTCAAATGGGCAATGACTTGCAGATTGGCTATACGAACGGCAAGCAGCTTCAAAAACGGCTCTATATGTTCGGTATATCCAAAGCTCAGTTTATTAAAGCGGTACAAGCGTTAACTCAGGAGGAAAACTAATGACTAAAGATATTGCCACACCTATTCGAACGCAAGAAATTATGGCGAAATATGGGTTGAAAGTAAAGAAAAGCTTAGGACAAAACTTTTTAATCGATCCGAATATTTTGCGTAAAATTGTTGGGCAAGCGAAATTGACCAAGAAGTCTGCAGCAATTGAAATCGGTCCAGGAATTGGTGCTTTAACAGAACATTTGGCAAGAGAAGCCGGAAAAGTATTAGCTTTTGAAATTGATCAACGATTATTACCGGTGCTCGAGGATACTTTATCGCCTTATGATAACATTGCCATTATTCATTCGGATATTTTAAAAGCAGATGTCCAAGCAGCGATTGATCGTGAACTGGAAGGGTACGATGACATCGTGGTCGTGGCCAACTTGCCCTATTACGTAACGACACCGATTATTTTAAAGTTATTACTCGAAAAGCTGCCAATTCGCGGCATGGTCGTTATGTTGCAAAAAGAGGTCGCTGAGCGCATTACAGCTAAACCAGGTACAAAAGCTTATGGATCACTTTCTATCGCTATCCAGTACTACACACAGGCTGAAATGGCATTGACTGTTCCTAAGTCTGTATTTTTGCCGCAACCCAATGTTGATTCGGCTGTTATCCGCATGACCAAACGCGACGTGCCAGAAGTCGTGGTAATTGATGAAGACTTCTTCTTTACCGTTACGAGAGGGTCGTTCGTACAACGCAGAAAAACCATTTTGAACAATCTTCAAGTTGCTATGCCTTTAGGTAAAGAGAAAAAAGAGTTGATTTTAACAGCATTAGCAGAAGCAGAAATTGATCCAACAAGACGTGGAGAAACGTTAACGATTAAGGAGTTTGGACTGTTGGCAGATAAATTGTATGCATATTTCGGATGAAATGGTTATTCTGTTACAAAATCGGCACAACTTCTTTCGGGTTAAAGAAATTTCGAATAAATAAATATTGACAGCGACTAAGGTTGGTTGATAAAATTATAAATTTGCTTGACAATTCCATCAAATTATGGTAGAATTATATCCATAGTGAGGTGTAGACAAAATGCCCAAAACTTTGGCGGATATTAAAAAATCGTTAGACCTACATTTAGGAAAACGATTGCTTTTGAAGGCAAACGGAGGTCGTAAGAAAACGGTAGAACGTGCCGGAATCCTACGCGAGACCTATCACTCCGTGTTCGTGATTGAGCTAGATCAAGAAGAGCATGCATTTGAACGCGTGTCTTACAGCTACGCAGACATCTTAACTGAAGCAGTAGAAATTACTGTGTACGAAGGAACTGAAGATGCACTTGTTGTGAAATAATTGAATTATATTTATAAGTTACTCCAAAACTTGCTACTGCTGATCTAAGCGGAAGGCGAGTTTTTTTGTTTCTATCGATACTTTACTTTCCATTATCTTGCGGTATGTTAAAATAGTGTTCATTAGAATATAAAAAGGAGGCAGTGGGATGCTCTACGTAAAAGCGCCTGCCAAGATCAATTTAACATTAGATGTTTTGCACAAACGTCCAGATAATTACCATGAAATTGAAATGATTATGACCACTGTGGATTTGTCGGATCGTATTGGACTGATGGGCACAGCCAAAGGCATACATATTCAATCAGCAGACCGGTTCGTGCCAGACGATTCCCGCAACCTCGCTTACCAGGCGGCGCAATTGATTAAAGATACCTTTAATATCAAAACTGGAGTTATCATTTCACTGGATAAAAAAATCCCGGTCGCTGCAGGCTTAGCTGGAGGCAGCAGTGACGCTGCAGCGACATTAAAAGGATTAAACAAACTTTGGCAGCTTAATCTGTCACTCGATGAACTGGCGGAACTGGGTGCTAAAATTGGTTCAGATGTTTCTTTCTGCGTTTATGGCGGTACAGCATTAGCCAAAGGTCGTGGAGAAATCATTCAACAATTACCGACGCCACCGAATTGCTGGGTCATTTTAGCAAAACCTACACTTGGCGTTTCTACAGCCGATGTTTATGGCGCATTCGATGTTCAAACCGCTCAACATCCAAATACAGGTGCCATGATTCAAGCACTTAACGACGGTGACTACGACGCTATGTGCGCTAACCTTGGTAATGCACTTGAAAGCGTTACGTTAAAGTTATATCCCGAAGTTGAACAAATTAAAGAGCAGATGAAGAAATTTGGAGCGGACGCTGTACTTATGAGTGGGAGTGGACCAACAGTGTTTGGTTTGGTGCACCAAGAAGCGCGTATTCCACGTATATACAATGGCTTGCGTGGCTTTTGCTCAGAAGTATACGCTGTGCGCTTGATTGGCGAACGGGAGCCACTTGCCTAAATACGGACATTTATGGTAAGTTTTCTATAAATCATTCGTGTTTAGGAGAGGGTAGTTTTGAAGTGGAAGCGCAGTGAACGGCTTGTTGATATGACGCATTTTTTATTGGAACATCCGCATAAATTGATTCCACTAACTTATTTTTCGGATCTGTACCAATCGGCCAAATCGTCTATTAGTGAGGATTTGGGGATTGTTAAAGAGACATTTGAAGAAAAAGGAATTGGCTTGTTGATGACAGTTCCTGGAGCAGCAGGTGGCGTGAAATATGTACCTAAGCTTCAAGAACGTGAAATCAGAGCAGTAATGGCTGATTTGATGGAAGAGCTAAGTCACTCAGACCGGCTATTGCCGGGTGGCTATTTGTACATGACCGACGTGCTAGGTAATCCGGAAATGATGAATCGTGTCGGTAAAGTGTTTGCTACAGCATTTGCTAAAGAAAAAATTGATGTCATCATGACGGTAGCTACAAAAGGCATTCCGATTGCCCATGCCATTGCGCGCCACTTAAATGTGCCCGTGGTAATTGTCCGTAGAGACAGTAAAGTTACTGAAGGATCTACAGTTAGCATCAATTATGTCTCGGGTTCTTCTCGTCGAATTCAAACGATGGTCTTGTCAAAGCGTAGTATGAAAAGCGGTCAACGCGTACTAATTACGGATGACTTTATGAAAGTCGGCGGCACGATGAATGGTATGAAAAATCTACTGGAAGAATTTGAATGCACATTAGCAGGTGTTGCTGTATTAGTAGAATCGGAACATTCGGATGAACGGCTCGTAGAAAAGTATTTATCTCTTGTTAAATTGCATGAAGTTAGCGAAAAAGAACGTACGATTGCATTAGAAGAAGGCAATTACTTTGAAAATGGGGGAATTTGAATGAATTACGTAGCGACAGATAAAGCGGCAGCCGCAATTGGACCATACTCACAAGGTGTGGTCTCGGGTGGAATTCTTTACAGTTCAGGTCAAATACCTTTAACAGCAGCAGGCGAATTGGTTGAAGGCACAATCTCTGAGCAGGCGCATCAAGTATTTTCAAACTTGAAAGCGGTTCTTGCAGAAGCCGGTTCTTCTTTTGGAGATGTCATTAAAACAACTGTTTTTATCAAAGACATGAATGACTTTGCAGAACTAAACGAGATTTATGCAACTTATTTTGGCGATCATAAACCAGCGCGTTCAACTGTTGAAGTAGCGCGGTTGCCAAAAGACGTAAAAGTAGAAATCGAAGTGATCGCAAAAGTTAACCAGTAAACTAGAATGAGTTATAGCAATGCAGGTCGCCTCGTTAAATACGAGGCGATCTGCATTTTTTCATAGAGAGAATAAAAAAATATGTTCAAGCGTGAAGTGTATGTCGTTTCGGTCATTAGTTCCATTAAGTAAATTTTCTAATAAGTTTTGCAATTTATGAAGGATAATAGTCCCTTTTAGCGAATACCCATAATTAGGGTTGAAATACTGCGGCTGAGAGGAGGGGGACGAGAGAATGGAAGTAACAGATGTAAGACTACGACGCGTACAAACCGATGGCCGAATGAGAGCAATCGCTTCCATCACGCTGGACGATGAGTTTGTTATTCATGATATTCGAGTAATCGATGGAAATGATGGCTTATTCGTCGCAATGCCAAGTAAAAGAACACCTGATGGAGAGTTTCGTGATATTGCACATCCCATCAACTCAAGCGCACGCACTAAGCTTCAAGAAGCTGTCTTAACTGCATATAAACAAAGCGAAAGTGAATCGGTATTGGAAAATGCCAACGTTTAACGGAGCTGAATCAAGAGCCTTCTACATTGAAATGGCTCTTTTTTTATTTGGCTTTTTTTTGTCATGGTATTGTCATGCTTTGGAACCTTGAAAAATCAAGGTTTTTCCGCTATAGTCAATAAGGAAAAGCAAATTTTTAATTGACATAGCCAGTGTGAGACTGGGTCTATCAATTGATAGAATAAATGAATGGATAGAACCAGTAACAAGAGTTCTTATCAAATCAAGAGTGGAGGGATAAGAAGTGGCAAATACATACGCAGTAATTTTAGCAGCAGGACAAGGCACACGGATGAAGTCAAAATTGTACAAAGTGCTTCATCCAGTCTGTGGCATGCCAATGGTTGAACATGTAACGGGCAATGTCGAGCAACTCGGAGTTGAAAAAATCGTTACTGTCGTTGGTCATGGTGCTGAAAAAGTTCAGCAGCAACTAGGTGACAAAAGTGAATATGCCTTGCAGGCAGAACAACTTGGAACAGCTCACGCCGTGCAACAAACAGCGTCATTGATTGAAGGTCTTAAAGGAACGACTTTGGTGGTTTGTGGAGACACGCCACTGATTCGACCAGAAACCATGCAGTCATTGCTTGATCAGCATGCCGAAACTGGTGCAAAAGCGACGATCTTGACGGCAATCGCTGATAATCCGACAGGTTATGGACGGATTCTCCGCAACGATGCGGGCATCGTCGAAAAGATTGTCGAGCAAAAAGACGCGTCTTTAGAAGAGCAACAAGTAAAGGAAATCAATACCGGTACTTATTGCTTTGATAACGAAGCGTTATTTGAGGCGTTGAAATTAGTTTCAAATGATAACGTTCAAGGTGAATATTATTTGCCTGATGTGATTGAAATTCTGCAAAAGCAAGGCGAAATTGTAGCTGCCTATGCAACAGATAGCTTTGACGAAACGCTTGGTGTAAACGACCGTGTGGCATTGAGCCAGGCCGAAAACATTATGCGCAAGCGAATTGCTGAAAAACATATGAGAGCTGGCGTTTCGATTATCGATCCTGCTACTGCTTATATTAGTGCACAAGCCCGAATCGGAGCGGATACGATTATTCACCCGAACGTGACAATTGATGGTTTAACACAAATTGGGGAAGATTGCATTATTTCTTCGAACAGCCATATCGTCAATAGCACCATTGGAGATCGTACAACAATTCGCAGTTCAGAAATTCATGACAGCAGCATTGGAACGGATACAGCTGTAGGACCGTTTGCGCACATTCGTCCTCAAACCGTTTTAGGCAACGATGTGAAAATCGGCAACTTTGTTGAAGTGAAAAAAGCAGAAATCGGCAACGATAGCAAGGTTTCTCATTTGAGCTATATTGGCGATGCTCACGTCGGCACAGGTGTTAATATCGGTTGCGGTACCATCACCGTGAACTATGATGGCAAAAACAAATTCCAGACTGTCATTGAAGATGATACGTTTATCGGCTGCAATTCAAATCTGATTGCACCTGTCACTGTAGGAAAAGGATCTTACATCGCTGCAGGATCTACTATTTCAAAAAATGTACCTGAGGATTCATTGGCAATCGCACGCGCGCGCCAGGAAAATAAAGAAGGCTATGCAAGTAGATTAAACGGAAGAAAATAGGAGGGTTCACACCTAATGGGCTATCAAAATGCAAACTCGAAATTGAAAATCTTTTCATTGAATTCGAACCAAGAGCTAGCTGAGGAAATTTCAGAACACGCGGGTATTCCGCTTGGAAAAAGTTCGGTGACACATTTTAGTGATGGTGAAATCCAAATTAATATTGAAGAAAGTATTCGTGGCTATGATGTGTTTATCGTCCAATCGACTTCCCAGCCAGTAAATGAGAACTTGATGGAGTTATTGATCATGATTGATGCAGTTAAACGTGCTTCTGCTCGTACAGTTAACGTCGTAATGCCTTATTACGGTTATGCGCGTCAAGATCGCAAAGCTCGTTCACGTGAGCCGATTACAGCAAAATTAGTAGCGAATTTATTGGAAACTGCTGGTGCAACGCGTGTAATCGTACTCGATTTGCATGCTCCTCAAATCCAAGGATTCTTTGATATTTTGATTGATCACTTAGTAGCTGTACCTTTGCTTTCTGACTACTTCCTAAATGAAAGTGGCATTGATCTTGAAAATGTCATTATTGTTTCGCCGGATCACGGCGGGGTTACACGTGCACGTAAAATGGCAGATCGCTTGAAAGCACCGATTGCCATCATCGATAAGCGTCGTCCGCGTCCAAACGTAGCGGAAGTTATGAATATCGTCGGTAATGTAGAAGGGAAAACGGCGATCATCATTGATGACATCATTGATACTGCTGGAACAATTTCAATTGCTGCTAGTGCGTTGATTGAAAGTGGCGCGAAAGAAGTTTACGCGTGCTGTACACACCCTGTTCTTTCAGGTCCTGCTGTACAACGTATTAACGACTCAGTAATCAAAGAATTGATTATCACTAATTCGATTGCATTGCCTGAAGAAAAGAAATCTCCTAAAATCAAACAATTGTCTGTAGCACGTCTATTGGCTGAGACGATTGTCCGTGTTCACGAACAAAAATCTGTCAGCACTCTTTTTGATTGATCAGCAGCAACAACTTTTCATGCTCTAGGTTTCATTAAGACAAGACATGGGTATATATATATTATGTACTTATCGTGACTACGTACTTTAATATAACTGGAGGCTGAAAGCAATGACTGTAAAAATGACAGCACAAAAAAGAGAAAGCAACAATAAGAATTCGGCGTTAACTGAACTTCGTGCAAAAGGCGATGTGCCAGGAGTAGTTTATGGCTTTAAAACGGAAACTACACCGGTGACTGTATCTGAAATTGAATTGATTAAAACTTTACGTGAATCTGGACGTAACGGTGTAATCAGCCTTGAAATCGATGGCACATCTAAAAATGTTGTGTTAAGTGATTATCAAATGGATGCTTTAAAAGGTAGCTTTAAGCATGTTGACTTTTTAGCAATTAATATGTCAGATGAGCTTGAAGTGGCTGTAGCAGTTCACTTGACAGGCGAATCAGCAGGCGAAAAAGAAGGCGGATTCATCACTCAGCCAAACCGTGAAGTGAATGTTCGTGTAAAACCTTCTGACATACCTGATGCACTAGAAGTAGATACTACTGAACTGGCGATTGGCGAAACAATCACAGTCGGCGATATCCGCGGAACGGTATCTTATGAAATTTTAGATGAAGACGACTTTATCCTTGTATCTGCAACAGCTCCGCGTACTCAAGATGAGTTGGATGAGCTGGAGACTGTATCTGATGAAGATGCAGAACCAGAAGTGGTTGGCAGCGAAGATTCTAAAGAAGAAGAAAAATAAAGTTAAATACAAAGAACGAGCAAGAGGTTGTCGAGAGACAGTCTCTTGTTTTTTTGTTTTTAAATTGTAAATTGGTTGTCCATCAAATCAAGGAGACCGCTTATGTTCTTCTTATCAAATGATTATGGTAAAATAGAAGTCACTGAAAAAGCAAAGGAAGATGGGTATGAAATTGATTATTGGCCTGGGAAATCCGGGGAAAGCATACGAAGATACGCGCCATAATATTGGTTTTAAGGTAATCGATTATTTAGCAAGTCAATGGAATACACCCTTGACGCAGTCTAAATTTAGAGGCATGTATTCTATTAGTCATCGACCTGAAGGCAAAGTGATGCTATTAAAGCCACTGACTTATATGAATTTATCTGGCGAGAGTGTAGGTGCGCTGATGGAATACTACGATATTGATATAAAAGACATTATTGTTATATACGACGACCTTGATTTGCCAGCAGGTCAATTACGATTGCGGCAAAAAGGGAGTGCAGGTGGCCACAACGGCATTAAATCACTGATTCAGCATTTAGGAACACAAGAATTCAATCGTTTGCGTATTGGCATTAGTCGCCCACCAGCAGGGATGAAAGTGCCAGATTACGTACTGCAGCGTTTTTCAAAAGAGGAAAGACCTGAGGTAGATGACGCCATCAAAAAAAGTGCGGCAGCTTGTGAAAACTGGTTATCTAAACCGTATCTCGAAGTCATGAATCAATTTAATGGAGCATAACCGCTTTGACGCATTCGGCGTTCAGAGCTTTTTTCTGTTTCTTGTATTTTGTTGAAAGGAGGAAGTTGAATGAACCATATTTTACAGATTTTTTCGGAGGATACCCACACACAAAAATTTATCGCTGATTTGAAGAAAGGGCAGGACCATCAGTTGATTTCTGGTTTGTCTGGTAGCGCGCGGCCTATTTTTTACCAAACCATTTGGTCTGAAATGGAAACACCGCTATTGATTGTGACGCCTAATTTATTGCATGCACAGCGCGTCTATGATGACTTGGTTCGTTTGATGGGTGAACAGCAAGTCCACCTTTACCCAGCGGAAGAGTTAATCGCAGCAGAGGTGTCTTTTTCAGGACCTGAACTGCGAGCTCATCGCATTGATACGCTTGATCATATGAAGAGTGTAGGCAAAGGAATCTACATTACACCAGTTGCGGGAATGCGTAAATTATTGCCAACGAAAGAACAATGGGATTATGCTACCTTGCGGATTGCTGAAGGGGAAGAACTCGATACGGACGAATGGCTGTTAAAGTTGGTGGCGATGGGCTATTCTCGTACTCCAATGGTAACGACCCCGGGCGAGTTTGCGCTTCGTGGAGGCATACTGGATGTTTATCCACTGAACTTTGAACATCCGGTGCGTATCGAGCTATTTGATACGGAAGTGGATTCGCTACGGCTATTCTCTGCAGAAGACCAGCGTTCACTCGAAAAAGTTCATTCACTGTGCATATTGCCTGCTAGCGAATTAGTGTTATCAAAAGACCAACGGGTCCAACTAGCTGGGAAATTGGAAACGAACCTTGCAGCTAGCTTAAAGAAATTAAAAGCTGACGATACGAAAGCTTTGATGCACCAGCATATTCAGCATGATATCAATCAATTAAAACAAGGCGAAACACCAGAACAGCTAGCTAAATATGCTTCCTTGATTGATACGCAATCAGCTTTTCTAGGCGATTATTTCCCGGGAAATGGACTGGTTTTTTTCGACGAACTCGGACGAATTCAAGAAATGACAGATACATTAGAACGCGAAGAAGGCGACTGGATTGTGTCATTGCTTGAAGAAGGGAAGTTTCTTCACGATGTTTCTTTAACGTATACGTTCCGTGAAATGATGACGAAATTGGAGCAGAAAGTAACGTTTCTGTCTTTATTCGTTCGGACATTTCCAATGGTATCGGTCAAAAAATCATTGGCCTTTTCTTGTAAGCCGATGCAGTCATTCCATGGTCAGATGCATTTGCTAAAAGCGGAAATGGAGCGCTGGGTTTTAGGGAAGTCGCAGATTTTTATCGTAGCGCAAGGCGAGGAGCGTTTAGAGAAAGTACGTTCGGTCCTTGCCGACTACGATATGAAAGCTGAAATCGCAGTTCCTTCGACAGAAATCCAAGGTGGTAACATTTATTTGGTTGATGGAGAGCTAGCGACTGGTTTTGAAATGCCGCTGCAACGATTAACTGTTATTACGGATTCTGAATTATTTAAGCAACAACCGAAAAAGAAAACGCGGTCTCAAAAGCTGACGAATGCAGAACGTATTAAGAGTTATTCCGAAATCAAACCGGGTGATTATATTGTTCACATCCATCACGGGATTGGTCGTTTTATCGGTATTGAAACTTTAGAAACCGGTGGGGTTCATAAAGATTACCTCCATATCGTTTACAAAGCCGACGATAAATTATTTGTACCGGTCGATAAAATTGACTTGATTCAAAAATACGTGGCTTCTGAAGAAAAAGAACCAAAGCTGCATAAAATGGGCGGCGCAGAATGGAAAAAGACACGTACAAAAGTGTCGGCTGCTGTTCAAGACATTGCGGATGATTTGATCAAGCTTTATGCAGAAAGAGAAGCGTTACGAGGCTTTGCCTTTTCTGAAGAGCAGGATATGCAGCGTCAATTTGAGGCGGAGTTTCCATACGAAGAAACTGTCGATCAATTGCGTTCAATCAATGAAGTCAAACGGGACATGGAAAACGAGCGACCGATGGACCGTTTGATTTGCGGGGACGTAGGTTATGGTAAAACGGAAGTGGCAATCCGAGCCGCGTTTAAGGCGGTACTCGATGGCAAGCAAGTGGCGTTTTTAGTGCCGACAACGATATTGGCACAACAGCATTTTGAAACGATGAGCGAGCGGTTCAAAGATTACCCAATTACAGTCGGCTTGATGAGTCGTTTCCGTTCTAAAAAACAGCAAACGGAAACCGTTAAAGGACTGAAAAATGGATCGATTGATGTTGTCGTTGGCACGCACCGAATTTTGTCGAAGGATATGCAATACAAGGATCTGGGCTTACTGATTATTGACGAAGAACAACGTTTTGGTGTTACTCATAAAGAAAAAATCAAACAAATGAAGACAAACGTTGATGTTTTAACGCTGACAGCGACACCAATCCCACGTACGCTTCATATGTCGATGATTGGCGTTCGAGATTTATCTGTTATCGAAACACCACCAGCAAACCGCTTTCCTGTACAAAGCTATGTAATGGAGCACAATGGCGGTCTCGTACGCGAAGCGATCGAACGCGAAATGGCGCGCGGTGGGCAAGTGTTTTATTTGTATAACCGTGTCGATGATATGACGCGAAAAGTGGAAGAAATTCAACAATTAGTACCAGAAGCTCGCGTTGGTTATGCTCATGGACAAATGAGTGAAACCGAACTGGAATCAGTCATTTTAGGTTTCCTAGATGGCGATTACGATGTCTTGGTGACGACCACTATTATCGAAACCGGCATTGATATTCCAAACGTTAATACCTTGATTGTTTACAATGCTGACCGAATGGGCTTGTCACAGCTGTATCAATTGCGTGGACGCGTCGGACGCTCGAGTCGTGTCGCGTATGCTTATTTTATGTATCAGCGTGACAAAGTGTTAACTGACGTTGCAGAAAAACGCTTGATGGCAATAAAAGAATTTACGGAACTTGGATCGGGGTTTAAAATTGCCATGCGTGATTTGACGATTCGCGGAGCAGGAAATCTGCTCGGTTCACAGCAGCACGGCTTTATTGATTCTGTCGGTTTTGATCTTTATTCGCAAATGCTGCAAGAGGCAATTGATGAACGTCAGACCGGTATCAAAAAAGAAGTAGTGCCTGAAATCGAGATTTCACTCGATATTGATGCGTACATTCCAGATTCCTATGTCAGTGATGGCTACCAGAAAATCCAAATGTACAAACGTGTCAAAGGTGTCGATACGGTAGAGGAAATGACTGAGCTGCAGGATGAGTTAATCGACCGTTTTGGGGACATGCCGAATGAAACGGACAGCTTGTTGCGCATTGCCCGCATGAAAGTATGGGCGCGCCAAGTAGGTGTCGAATCCATCAAACAAACGGGTAAAATTGTGACAGTTCGACTTAGTGAAAAAGGGACCGCTAGTATCAATGGCGGCAAAGTCGTAGAGGAATCTGCTGTATATGGGCGCGCCGTTGGTTTTAGTATGGCCGGTCAACAGTTAATGATGTCTATTGATGAAAATAAAACGAAAAAACAACATCCATTTGATGTGTTAGAAGGCATGATGAAATTATTACCAGAATCACTTCGAGAAGAAAAAGTGGTTTTGTAACTTCAGGCAATGAATTTTAGAGCGGATATTCCACCATATAGCTTCGTACTTGGCAATTGTCACCGGACTTATCGGCCGAATAATTAGAGTTAGTTCATATCAGTAAGAGGTGAGTGAGTCCTTTGAACAATGAAGGCACAATGAAAACATTTATGAAAGGTGCGGTCTTGCTGACGATTGCAGGGTTTATCGTTAAGTTGCTGAGTGCAATTTACCGAGTACCTTTTCAAAATCTTGTAGGAGACCAAGGCTTTTACATTTACCAACAAGTGTATCCGTTTGTTGCGATTTTTGGCATTTGGACTTCTTACGGTTTTGCCATTGCTATTTCCAAATTATTAGCAGACTATAATTCGCAATCACACAGAGCGATTCTTCGCATCGCTGCCATTTATGTAGCAGGCATTTCTGTCGTGATCTTCGTTGTCATGTTTTCAGGTGCCGAATTATTGGCAGGTTGGATGGGGGATCTGCAGTTAAATCCATTACTAAAAGTCGGTGCGTTTTCGGTACTATTGATGGCGCCACTGGCAGTGCTGAAAGGTTATTTTCAGTCCGCCAACAACATGGCGCCAGTTGCATATGCTCAAGTATTGGAACAAGGAATCCGTGTCACCGTTATTTTGGCTGGTGCTTGGCTGGTTGTCTCGAATGGGTTTTCCTTATACGTTGCTGGACAACTGGCAATGCTTGGCGCGGCCATTGGTGGACTTGGTGCAGTTATTTTACTACTGGTTTACTTTAACAGAGGTTTAAAAACGCAGAATCAGATGTTACCGGTTCGTGCTTGGCCCATTATTAAGGAAATGACGGCAGTGAGTTTGAGCGTCAGCATGAGCTCGTTAATTTTGGTACTGTTTCAGCTAGTGGATTCGTTTACGGTTTTTCGTCTGCTCGAGGAAAGCGGCATGGGACGGTTTGTTGCGATGGAGCAAAAAGGGATTTACGATCGAGGGCAACCGCTTGTACAATTCGGTATTTTAATCGCTACTTCACTAACGTTAGCGATTGTTCCCCTAGTCGCAAGAACTTCTAAAAAAGACAGTGGTCGACCAGCTGAAATGTACGCACGTTTAGCTTTTCGTGTCTCGTTTTTATTTGCGTTTGCAGCGGCAGTTGGGCTGACGTTCGTTATGCCATACGTTAATGAAACCTTATTTCAAACGCGTGAACGATCTGGAGCGTTAATTATTTTCAGTTGGCAAATCGTCTGGATGTCACTCCTACTCATTATGACAGCGATGCTTCACGGACTCGGTAAGGTCAGAGTTCCAGCTTTATTGCTAGTGACGGGAATGGTTGTGAAAGTTATCGGTAATTGGTTACTATTGCCTGTCTGGGGAGTAACTGGCGCGGCTGTTGCTGGAAACATTGGTTTGATGGTCGTAGTAATGGGCTTATTGCTTTATTTTAAGCGGGTATGGCCAATAACATTTGCGCCACTTTCCTATTATGGCTGGCTTTTCGGTGCTGCGCTGGCAATGTCTGTCGTAGTATTCGGCTGGTCAATTTTAGCTGATAACTATTTGTTTGATCACTTATCTAGTCGTTTCGGTGCTTTTCTAACAACGGCTACAGCCATTCCACTTGGTGCTTTAATCTTTATGGCAATCATCGGAAAAAGTCGAATCATCACAGAAAAGGAATGGTACATTATTCCGTTCGGCCGCAAACTAGCCAAATTACAATTAGCAATAAATTCAAAGAAAAAAGGTGAAAAGCGATGAATACAATTCACATTATTGGCCTCGGTGCAGGAGATTTAGACCAATTGCCGCTCGGTGTCTATAAAAAATTAAAAGCGGCAGTTGACTTATATGTACGAACCGAGGATCACCCTGTATTGACAGAACTTGTCCAAGAAGGCGTAGCGTTCACAAGTTTCGATGCGGTTTATGAAAAACACGATAGCTTTAGTCCGGTATATGCAGAAATTGCAGAAACCTTGATCGACTTGTCTGAAAAAGAATCAGTCATTTATGCAGTGCCAGGTCATCCATTGGTTGCCGAGCAAACAGTGCAAAATTTGATTGAGGCAGAAAAAGCGGGACGTTGCCAATTGGTTATTGAAGGCGGGCATAGTTTCTTAGATTCTTTGTTTGGTGCGCTTCGTATTGACCCAATCGAAGGTTTTCAATTGATGGATGGCACCGAAATGACCAGCGACCAAGTAAATATGACGCAGCATTTATTGATCGCACAAGTATATGACAGCTTTAGCGCCTCTGAAGTAAAGTTAACGCTGATGGAAAAATACCCGGATGAGTATCCAGTAACGATTGTGACGGCTGCCGGTTCTAAAGATGAAGTGCTACAGACCGTACCGCTTCATGAATTAGACCGCGTAGCAGAAGTGACGAATTTGACGACTGTCTACGTACCGCCAGCTGCACAACAAACGCAGCGCTTAAAAGAATGGCAAACTTTCCGCAGTATTGTTGCGAAACTGAGAAGCCCTGAAGGCTGTCCGTGGGACCGCGAGCAGACGCATGAGTCCCTAAGTCCATATTTGATCGAAGAAGCGCATGAGCTGCTTCAGGCAATTCAAGAAGGTGATGATGAAGCGATTGCTGATGAATTGGGCGATGTATTGCTGCAAGTGTTCTTGCATGCTCAAATCGGTCAAGATAACGGCTATTTCCAATTAGAAGATGTACTTGAAGCGGTTAGTGCGAAAATGATTCGTCGTCACCCGCACGTTTTTGGTGATGTTTCGGTTGACGATTCCGAGCAAGTTATCGCTAATTGGCAAGAAATCAAAGCACAGGAAAAACCGGCAGCAGATTCTGTATTAGAAGGCCAAGAGCGATTTAGTTCTTCTTTAACAACGTCATTTAATTATCAAAAAAAAGCAGCGAAGATCGGATTCAGTTGGCCGGATGCAGCAGCAGCTTGGGATAAATTTCAAGAAGAATTGAAGGAGTTCCAGCAAGAAATAGCGAATGGTTCCAAAGCTCGTCAATTAGATGAATTGGGTGATTTACTGTTTACCTTAGTGAATCTTGCACGATTCTTTGATTTGTCACCGGAAGAAGCGATGATGCAAGCGAATCAGAAGTTCAAAAGTCGTTTCCATTATGTTGAACAGCAAGTAACACAAGGAACCGGTGATTTTAGTGATTATTCGCTAGAGCAGTTAGCTGCATTTTGGAACCAAGCCAAATTATTGGCAAGAAAGGAAGACTGAAATGAGATTAGATAAATTTCTAAAAGTATCTCGGTTGATTAAACGCCGTACGTTAGCCAAGCAAGTAGCTGACCAAGGTCGCATACTAGTAAATGGCAATAAAGCGAAAGCCAGCTCAGTTATTAAAGAAAATGATGAACTGCAAATTCGTTTTGGTCAAAAAATCGTAACGGTACGTATTGATCGGCTGAAAGAAATAGCGAAAAAAGAAGAAGCTGTTACGATGTACACCATCTTAAAAGAAGAAAAGCTAGAAAAAGTTGAGCCTGAATTTATTGATGACGAAGCGTAAAAACAGAAAAAGCCTTAGGAATCCAATGATTCCTAAGGCTTTTTTCTGCTTATTTATCAGCCATCAATGCAACGAGAATTGCTTTTTGTGCATGCAACCGATTTTCAGATTGCTGGAAAATGACGGAGTGCGGACCTTCTAAAATAGCAGTGGTCACTTCTTCCTCACGGTGAGCGGGCAAACAATGCATGAAGATGTAATCGGTCTTAGCGTGTTTGACGAGGTTTTCGTTTACTTGAAAGCCTTGGAAATGTTGGAAACGTTCAATGGTTTCCTGCTCTTGTCCCATACTTGCCCAGACATCCGTATAAATGGCGTCACTTCCACTAACTGCTTGTTCTGGGTTGTCTGTAATTTCAATGGTTGAACCGGTGTATTGTGCGATCTGTTTTGCTAAAGCGATCATTTCTGGTTTTGGAGCATAGGCGATTGGAGAAGCAATGCTTATATCCATGCCGACTTTAGCGGCACCGATCATTAACGAGTTAGCTACATTATTGCCGTCTCCGATATAGGCCATTTTTTTACCTTTTAAGGTACCGAAATGCTCAAGTATCGTCATCAAATCAGCCATCACTTGGCACGGATGATAGTCATCAGTTAATCCGTTAATGACAGGAATTGAACTAAAATCTGCTAGTTCTTGAACGCTAGATTGATGAAACGTACGAATCATTAGCCCGTCTAAATAACCTGACAAAACACGTCCGGTATCAGCAATGGTTTCTCCACGTCCAAGTTGTGTGTCTTGTGAACTCAAGAACATAGCGTTGCCACCAAGTTGAAGCATACCAGCTTCAAATGAAACACGCGTACGCGTCGAAGATTTTTCGAAAATCATGCCCAGCACTTTGCCTTGTAACAGCGGTAAATATTTGTTTTCAGGTTTTTTTAATTCAATGGCGAGATTTAGTAAATCCATAATTTCATCTGTGCTGTAATCTTTCAAAGACAAGAAATTTTCCTGGATAATCGATGGTGCAAATGGGGTGGTCATTGTCATTTTGCAAGCACTCCTTTTGATAGTGAGAGAATGGATGAATAGGTTCCGTTAAAGGCAGCCACTGTTTCAGGACGTGTCCACACGTGGAGACGGTGAATGGCTGCTTGCTTCGCATTCGTGCTTTCCGGGTCAGGGGCAAAGTCGATATAAGCTTTTTTCGATTCCGTTTTCAACCAGTCCTCAAAAGGCATAACGGTCTCGGTGACAATACGAAAGCCCAGTGCTTGCCAGGTAGCGAGATCTACGTAATCGACTGACTGTTCTGCAACAAAAATCGTCCCACCGGAAGAGAGCTCCGCCAATTGAACGGAAGCGCCGTTTAAGGCTTTTGCTAAGGCAGTATCTAAATTTGGGCTTGTTCCAATCACTTCACCTGTCGACATCATTTCAGGTGACAAGATAGGAGAGAGACCCGGCAATTTAATATGAGAAAAGACTGGTGCTTTAACCGTATACTCGGGCTGTCCGTTATAGGTTTTTCCGATAGCTAGTTTTTCAAAAGGCACTCCGAGCAATAAAGCCGTGGCGTGTTGAACGAGTGGCACATCGGTCACTTTGGAGCTAATGGGAGCTGTACGAGAGGCCCGTGGGTTAATTTCCATGACAAATAATTGTTCGTTTTCGTAAACGAATTGAATATTGAATAAGCCGGTATAATCCATATTTCTAGCGACATGCGTCGCAGTGTCAGAAAGTTCTTGTAGTGCCTTTTCCGATAACGATACAGGTGGCGTTATCGCGATGCTATCGCCCGAGTGAACGCCGGTTCCTTCAACATGTTCAAACAAGGCAGAAATCCAGACATGTTCGCCATCGGTTAAGATGTCGGCTTCGACTTCTTTACCGGTAATAAAATGATCTACTAGTACAGGGAATGTCATCGTTGTTTGTTGCAACCATTTGGTAAGTTCGGTTTCGTTGTGCAAAACAATCATGCCGCGTCCACCGATAACATAGGATGGTCGCAGTAGCACTGGGAAGCCGAGGGCGCGAGCAGCTGGAATGACAGCAGCAGCATCAAGTGCTGTTTTACCAGGGATTGTCGGTAAGTCGATCGATTCTAGGAAGGCATAAAAACGATCACGGTCTTCCATTTGATCTAACAAATCAACTGTCGATCCAAGAACTGTAATGCCTGCTTCTTGCAAGGCCGCCGCAACGTTTAGTGAAGTTTGCCCACCGAATTGAAGAATTACTTGAGTAATGCCTTCAAAATCCAAGACATTGAGAATATCTTCGGGTGTGATGGGCTCAAAATAAAGAGCGTCTGCCACTTCGTAATCAGTGCTAACCGTTTCCGGATTGTTGTTAATCATAATGGCTTCGTAGCCTAGCTTTTGTGCAGCCAGAACACTATGCACACAGCAATAGTCAAACTCAATGCCTTGTCCGATTCGGATGGGTCCAGAACCCAC
Source organism: Planococcus kocurii (assembly GCF_001465835.2). Classification (NCBI taxonomy): domain Bacteria; kingdom Bacillati; phylum Bacillota; class Bacilli; order Caryophanales; family Caryophanaceae; genus Planococcus; species Planococcus kocurii. The sequence goes on along the minus strand of NZ_CP013661.2, from coordinate 1,692,254 downwards.
AACTGCTACTTTTTTCTTGTGATGAGCCCGTGTAACGTCTGAAACGCCTTGCCATGTCGAATAAAAATAATTTGTATCCGATTGGAACTCAGCGGCACACGTATCGATCATTCGATAAGCGGGTGTTACTTGCCAAAGTCGGCGTTGTCCCCAAATCTCTGAACAAGGAATCGTCCATAAGTCAGCCAATTGCTGATCACTGAAACCGAGCTTTTTGGCCTTCAAAAGACGAGTGCGCGTCATGCTGTTCCAGTCCAATTGCTGAAGCTCTTGCCATTCTGTGACGATAGTAGCCATTACAAACAAGAAGTAGGGTGTGATGCCTGTAAGGTTATGAAGCGAGTCGGTGGACTTGCCGCGTAGTAGCAATTCGAAGAGTACGAACAAACGACGATCATCGGCTTTATTTGCTAATTCGCATAAATATTCTGTAGAAAATTCCGAAAGTGCTACCAGGCGAAAGCCATCAATTGGCAATTCAAGTGAACGAATCGCTTTTTGCAGGGCCGCTTCCATGGACCTTTCGATTGCCATTACTTCGCCAGTCGCTTTCATTTGAGTGCCGAGTACGCGATCCGCTTGTGGAAATTGATCGAAAGGCCAGCGCGGGATTTTGACCGCCACATAATCCAATGCGGGTTCGAAACTGGCGAATGTCGTGCCGGTTACTGGGTTTTTCAATTCGGCCAATGTATAGCCAATTGCTAATTTCGCAGCGATTCGAGCGATTGGGTAACCGGTTGCTTTTGAAGCGAGAGCAGAAGAACGGCTGACCCGCGGATTGACTTCGATTAAATAATAAGCCGAAGTTTCCGGGTGTAGCGCAAACTGCACATTGCAAGCGCCGATAATACCGAGGGCTTCAATAATGTGAATAGACGCGCTACGCAGCATATGGAAATCTTTGTCGTTCAAAGTTTGACTGGGTGCTACTACAATTGAGTCACCGGTATGTACACCAACAGGATCTAGATTTTCCATATTGCAGATAGTGATGCATGTGCCATCTACGTCGCGCATTACTTCATATTCGATTTCTTTATAACCGGCAATGCTGATTTCTACTAAACATTGTTTAATAGGACTGGCACTTAATCCTTGCTTGACCAGCTTGATGTAGGTTTTTTCATCTTCGGCAATTCCACCACCAAAGCCGCCGAGCGTATAAGCAGGACGCACGATGAGAGGGTAACCGGCTGAAGTCGCAAATGCTAATGCCCCTTCAACTGAATAAATGATGTCACTGTCTGGAACAGGTTCACCTAACTGCTTCATTAACGAGCGAAACTGCTCACGGTCTTCGGCTTGCTTGATGGCTTTCATGTCAGTGCCAAGCAAAGTGACGCCATATTGAGTCAGGATGCCCGAATCAGATAAAGTCATCGCCAAGTTTAAACCGGTTTGACCGCCAACTGTTGCAAGCAATCCATCGGGACGTTCTTTTTCAATAATGGCAGTAATGCTATCCAAAGTCAGTGGCTCAAAGTAGACTCGATCGGAAATGGATTTGTCGGTCATAATCGTTGCGGGATTATTGTTGATTAAAATGACAGAGATGCCTTCTTCTTTTAAAGCAACACAAGCCTGTGTACCCGAATAATCGAACTCTGCTGCCTGGCCGATAACGATAGCACCAGACCCAATGACTAACACTTTTTTGATTTGTTGCTGTTTAGGCATATAGTTTCGCTCCTTCTTGCTGGTGAATCACCGCCAAAAATTGCTGGAACAATTCAAGGTGATCAGTGGGACCAGGTGCTGCTTCTGGATGAAATTGAACAGTAGTTATGGGCAAAGTATCGTGAATGAGCCCTTCAATGCTGTCGTCGTTGACGTTCTTATAAAGTACAGAAAAAGGGATAGTGGTTAAACTATCGTTTTCGACCACATAGCTATGGTTTTGTGAACTCATGCTGACACGTTTTGTCTGCATGTTCATAACCGGATGATTGGCTCCGCGATGACCATAGACAAGCTTAGTTGTTTTCGCGCCAAATGCCGAAGCAAGTACTTGATGACCGAGGCAAATACCGAGACTTGGATAGCGCTCAGCCCAGTCGCGATAGATAGGCAACAACTGTTGAAGAGCGGCGGGGTCTCCGGGACCATTGGAGAAAAGTAAGCCATCAAGCTCTAGTGAATCAAGCTTTTCTGTCGGCGTTGCGTAAGGCACAATGGTTACTTTACAATCCAATTTCAGCAGCTCTTTTAAAATGGAGGATTTGTAATGAAAATCAATCAATCCTATATGGATAGAGCCACAGCCGATCGTTTGAATTTCTTCAGTTTCTTCAATAGGTGAAAAAAAGTGGGTTTTTATAGCTTGCCACTCTAGCTCAGACGAGGAATCGTGAATTAATTGCGACTGCATGGTTCCGGAGTCGCGAACATGTTGAATAAGGGTACGTGTATCGACGTCGCTGAAAATCGGAACTTCATGACTACTAGCAAACTCTGCAAGTGAAATCGCCCCATCAGGGAGTGGTCCTTCGTACAATCCTGAAACAATGATGCCAGCTACTTGAATAACGTCAGACTGTGCATACAGAGATTGAATTCCGTATTGACCAATAAGTGGAAAGGAAAATACAATGATTTGGTCTTTATAAGACGGATCTGTTAAAACTTCTTCATAGCCAGTCATGCCTGTGAAAAAGACGATTTCTCCTTGAATAGCAGAAGCTTTACCGTACCAATGTCCTTTAAATGCTGTCCCATTCGATAATGTCAATAAACCTGTCATTTATTCCCCTCCAAATTTTATTCATTGATTATGTATATTTATAAAATGAAAATTAAAAGTTAAACTAAAAATCATCCGTTAGAATAGATAAAAAGATAATGATTAGTATTATATGTCTGTATAAAAATTAAGTCAACTGTATTTTTATGATACCAAAAAATTGTGTTTCGCCGATTAATGGAGGAAAGAAGTGAAAATAGGGAAAATTATTGAAAAAGCTTATCATATCAAGGGATTTCATGTATAATAATGACAAAGTTAGTATGGAAGGAGAGCGGGTCATGAGTTTGAAGAGAGACAACAAGGCGGAAAAGCGCGAAGTCACCTCAATTCGCAATGACTATGTCCGTTCGGTAGAAGTAGAGGAAGCACGCAAATCGGCTCACAGAGTACGATTATTTAGAAGACTGTCAGTTTTTGGATTAATGATTCTGGTGGCTACGATTTGGATTGGTTCGACTATTTATGCACAAACACAAACAATCTCTGAAAAAGCACAACTTCGTGAGGAAGCACTGATGGAACTTAAAGAAGTTGAAAAGCAGCAAGATCAGCTACAAGAACAGATTTTGTTATTAAATGACGAAGAGTATTTAGCTAAGCTGGCACGTAAGGATTACTTTCTTTCAGAAGAAGGAGAGATCATTTTTACCACGCCACATGATGAAAATAAAGATGAAGAAAAACCAGCAGAAAAAGAGTAGTCAGTTGACACTCTTTTTTTGATGGTTATAATAAAAAGTGGGACAAGTCCCGCAAAATGACAGCGTGACCTAGAATTTTGGAGTCACCTTAATTTTTAAGGAGGAGCATTTTTTTTATGTCGATTGAAGTAGGCAGCAAGTTAGAAGGTAAAGTCACAGGTATTACAAACTTTGGAGCATTTGTTCAGCTTCCAACTGGTGCAACAGGCCTCGTGCATATAAGTGAAGTCGCTGACAACTATGTAAAAGATATTAACGATCATCTTAAAGTTGGCGAAATGGTAGAAGTGAAAGTCATGAATGTAGAAGCAGACGGTAAGATCGGCCTTTCCATTCGTAAAGCGAAGCCACAACCAGCAGGCGGCACAGAACGACCACAACGCCCACGCCCAAGCAATAATCGTTCATTTGAACGCGCTCCAAAAGAGAACTTTGAAACGAAAATGGCAAAGTTCTTGAAAGACAGCGAAGAAAATATGACGACTTTGAAGCGCGCTACTGAATCTAAGCGCGGCGGCAGAGGGGCAAAAAGAGGCTAACTTGCTAGCTGTTTTAATAGTATAGGGAAATGCTTCAACACAGCTAGAAATTGATATTGAAACGCTTCTCACCATGGGGAGCGTTTTTTTTATGTCTGGGTATTGATTTTTTGAAACAAAAAAAGCAGCACCCTTGAAGGGTACTGCTTTAAAGTAAACTATGATGGCGGCAGAGGGGATCGAACCCCCGACCTCACGGGTATGAACCGTACGCTCTAGCCAGCTGAGCTACGCCGCCTTGTTTAAACGAACATTCAATAGCATACTATTGAATGTTCGGTCTGTCAATTACTAATTCAAAACAATTTAGTCCACTTTCTCAATAAATGTATTAAAAGTGGAGATAGGCAGGTGAAATGAAGAAATGAAAAACTTTCAAGAGTTACTGATGCACTATAGTAAAAAGCATAAGTTATTTCAAGAAGGAGACAAGGTGCTTGTCGGTTGTTCAGGTGGAATCGATTCCATGGTGTTACTTCATTTTTTGAATGCACAAAAAGAGGAACTGGGTATTTCAGTTGTGGCAGTTCATGTAGACCATATGCTAAGAGGCGAAGAATCGCATCAAGATCATCTGTTTACACAAGCAACAGCTATGCGGTGGGGAGTTGAATGCTTTAGTCGAGCTATTCCGATTCTAAAAATTTTAGAAGAACAAGGCGGCAATAAGCAGCAATTGTGCCGATCCGAACGCTATGCCTACTTCTTGAAAATCATGAAGCAGACGGGCGCCAATAAGTTTGCTACAGCGCATCATGCAGACGATCAACTTGAGACAATCCTCATGTCAGGGTTGAGAGGCAGTCTTCAAGATGGTGCTTTTGGCATTCAAGCGAGCCGGCCTTTCGGAGACGGTTTTTTAATTCGTCCTCAATTGGCGGTAGATAAAGAGCGAATTTTAGCTTACGCCAATTTTTATGAAATTCCGTACCGAGAAGATTCGAGTAATAGTGAAATAACATATGCACGGAATCGCTTGCGCAAGCGGATTTTACCACTTCTCAAAGAAGAGAATAAAGAAGTCTCTCAGAATTTCGTAGAACTCGCTGAAGACATGCAGCAAGATCAGCAATTTCTTCAGGAGTTGACTAAAGACAAACTGCAACGGTTGATTCAGAGAAGAGATGGAGCAATTATGTTGTCTGCCAAAAGTTTCAGAGTTGAAGCGCGTGCTTTACAAAAAAGAATGGTTCTACTACTATTAAACTATCTATATAATCCGAAGCGAGTTCCTGTGACGAGACAACTGGTCGAACAACTGCAGGAAATGATGCAAAGTTCATCTGGCACTGTCTTTTTGCATTTGCCGCAAAATTATATAGCAACACGTCAATACGATTTAGTTGTCTTCAAACAGCAATCGCTAAGGCAACAGGATACACTCGCACCTATTGCTATTGAAGCGGACTGGACACCCGTTTACAGCGGATATCGTTACAAAATAATGCCTACTGCGCAATTTGGAAAAGTTGAAAACGCCGTAATTTGGTATTTTCAAGCACCAAAAGATTCTACATTCTTTTTGCGGAGCAGAGAACCGGGTGATCGGATTCAGCTAGCTGGGATGGATCAGCCAAAAAAACTGGCACGTTTAATGATTGATGAAAAAATCCCTACGCCTAGGAGAGAAAATTGGCCTGTCATTGCGACGGACACAAATGAACTGTTATTAGTGCCAGGCTTACGGTCATCTTCCGTAATTAGTCAGCATAAGCGCGGTGGAGATAATTGGGTACTAATTGAACAATTATATAGCATGTAAAACAAGGAATATTAGGAGGTCCACTATGTTACAGAACGATATTAAAGAAATATTGATTAGCGAAGAACAGCTACAGGACAAAGCACGTGAACTGGGAGCTATGTTAACAGAGGATTACAAAGATAAATATCCATTAGCTATTGGGGTATTAAAAGGTGCAATGCCGTTCATGGGAGATTTGATGAAGCGCATTGATGGTTTTGTTGAAATGGATTTCATGGACGTCTCGAGTTATGGGAATGCCACTGTTTCTTCTGGGGAAGTTAAAATCGTTAAAGATTTGAACGCTAGTGTCGAAGGACGCGATCTGCTAATTATTGAGGACATCATCGATAGTGGAAAAACACTTAGCTATTTAGTGGACCTATTCAAATACCGCAAAGCAAAATCGATTAAAATCGTTACCTTGTTGGATAAACCAACTGGACGAAAAGTAGATTTGAAAGCTGATTACGTTGGGTTTGAAGTGCCGGATGCATTTGTTGTAGGTTATGGACTGGATTTTGCAGAAAGATACCGGAATCTGCCTTACATCGGTGTTTTAAAGCCATCGATTTACGCTGAACAAGAAGAATAGACAATGATCGTTCACAGTCTGGGGATTTAACGGCGAGAATAAGGGCTTTTCGTTGTATGCTGAAATGTTCCTATGGTAGTATTTAGTATAGTTTTAGGGAAACTTTATGAGGAGGCGCGGGATGAATCGGATATTTCGATACACCATATTTTATTTACTGATTTTCCTAGTTATTATCGGGATTCTGGGTACTTTCAACAATAGCAACCAGCCGACTGAAAATATAGGATATAACGAATTTTTAGAAGCACTTGAAGATGGCAAAATTGAAGAAGTCAAAATTCAGCCAGATGCAATGGTCTATGAAGTGACAGGGAAAATGACTGGATATAAAGACGGTCAGTCGTTTGTTACGAATATTCCGCTAGAAAATGAAGCGTTGACTGCTGAAATTGATGCAGTTGCAAAAACGCAAGACGGTGTTGAAGTTGAATATGTGAAAGCTCCACAAACGAGTGGTTGGGTTTCATTTTTCACAGGTATCATCCCGTTCATTATCATCTTTATTCTTTTCTTCTTCTTACTTAACCAATCACAAGGTGGCGGAGGCGGCCGTGTGATGAACTTTGGTAAAAGCAAAGCGAAGTTATATGATGATCAGAAACAAAAAGTTCGTTTTAATGATGTAGCAGGCGCAGATGAAGAAAAACAAGAACTTGTCGAAGTTGTTGACTTCTTGAAAGATCCGCGTAGATTTGCTGACATCGGCGCTCGCATTCCAAAAGGAATTTTGCTTGTTGGACCTCCGGGTACTGGTAAAACCTTGTTGGCACGTGCTGTTGCTGGAGAATCAGGTGTTCCTTTCTTCTCTATCAGTGGTTCAGATTTTGTTGAGATGTTCGTTGGTGTCGGAGCTTCTCGAGTTCGTGATTTATTTGAAAACGCGAAGAAAAATGCACCTTGTATTATTTTCATCGATGAAATTGACGCAGTTGGACGCCAACGTGGCGCTGGCCTCGGTGGTGGACATGATGAACGTGAACAAACATTGAACCAGTTATTGGTAGAGATGGATGGCTTTGGTGTAAACGAAGGCGTCATCATTGTTGCTGCAACAAACCGTCCAGACATTTTGGATCCGGCTCTACTTCGTCCAGGTCGTTTTGACCGTCAGATTACTGTAGGTCGTCCAGATGTTAAAGGTCGCGAAGAAGTTCTTAAAGTACATGCGCGCAACAAACCGCTTGAAGAAAACGTTGATTTAAAAGCAATCGCTCAACGTACTCCTGGATTCTCAGGTGCGGATTTAGAGAATTTATTGAACGAAGCAGCACTCGTTGCAGCTCGTCGCAATAAACTTAAAATTGATATGTCCGATCTTGACGAAGCATCTGACCGTGTTATTGCGGGTCCTGCTAAGAAAAATCGTGTCATTTCGAAAAAAGAACGCAATATCGTGGCGTTCCACGAAGCAGGTCATACAGTCATCGGATTAACGCTTGATGATGCTGAAACAGTCCATAAAGTAACCATTGTTCCCCGTGGGCAAGCTGGCGGCTATGCGGTCATGCTACCAAAAGAAGATCGTTACTTTATGACGAAACCTGAACTGCTTGATAAGATTTCCGGTTTACTAGGCGGACGTGTAGCTGAAGACATCATGTTCGGTGAAGTATCTACCGGCGCTCATAACGATTTCCAACGTGCGACGGCAATTGCCCGCAGCATGGTAACGGAATACGGAATGAGTGACAAGATTGGTCCAGTTCAATTCGGTACAGCACAAGGCGGTAACGTATTCTTAGGGCGTGACTTTAACTCTGAACAAAACTATTCAGATGCCATTGCCTTTGAAATCGATCAGGAAATGCAACGAATCATCAAGGAGCAATATATTCGCACAAAAGAAATTCTGACTGAGAAGAAAGAACTTCTTGAATTGATTGCGACTACATTGCTTGAAGTGGAAACTTTAGATGCAGGTCAGATTTTGCATTTGAAAGATCACGGTACACTTCCTGAACGTGATTACGAAACATTAAACGGTGATTTCGGAGACGACAGCAAACCCGATTTGACTAAAGACAGTGACGTTTCGGAAGCTGTAGGTGCTCCGTCTGACCCTTCAGCAGGAGATTTACCATCTGCAGAAGGCGAAGCGGCTCCTGTAAGAGATTCGATTCAAGAAGAACGTAAATAACAAAAACAACAAGCTGGTTGCCCATTCCCTTTTGAGGGGACAGGCAATCAGCTTTTTGCTTTCTTTAAATTATGGTATGATGTTTTGGAAATTCGTCAACAAGTGAGGGTAAATGATGATACTCGTATTAGATGCTGGAAATACAACGATTGTTCTGGGCGTTTACGACCAGGATCAGCTATTGCACCATTGGCGTATGGCAACTCTTCGCCACAAAACAGAAGATGAATACGGAATGCAAATCAAAGCATTTCTAGATGAAGCAGGATTAACGTTTTCATCAATAAATGGTATTATTATGTCTTCTGTTGTGCCGCCGATTATGTCTATGTTAGAGCGTATGTGTCGAAAATATTTTCGGGTAACGCCGATGATTGTTGGACCTGGTGTCAAAACAGGTCTCAATATTAAGTATGACAATCCTCGTGAAGTCGGTGCCGACCGGATTGTCAACGCGGTAGCCGCCATTCACGAATACGGTGGTCCGTTAATTGTTGTGGACTTTGGTACGGCCAACACCTTCTGTTATATTGATGAAAAGCAGCAGTATATGGGAGGTGCCATTGCGCCTGGCATTAACATTTCAACAGAGGCGCTATATGCTCGTGCCTCTAAATTGCCGCGGATTGAAATCGCTACTCCAGATCATGTAGTAGGCAGAAATACCATTTCCGCTATGCAAGCTGGTATTGTCTACGGTTACGTAGGTCAAGTAGAAGGAATCGTGACGCGAATGAAAAAGCACAGCAAAGAAAAGCCGATAGTGATTGCGACGGGTGGTATGGCTTCTTTAATTGCTAGCGAAACAACAGTCATCGACTATGTAGATCCTTTTTTAACAGTAAGAGGACTGTATTTAATTTACAAACGCAACCAAGCGTAAAGAAAGGAACGATAAATGTGTCAGATTATTTAGTTCGCGGCCTCGGTTTTAATGGGAGCGTCCGTGCATTTGCGGTAGATAGTACGAAAACAGTAGGAGAAGCGCAGCGTCGTCACATGATGTGGCCAACCGCGTCAGCGGCATTAGGACGTGCCATGACAGGTGGCGTTATGCTAGGAGCTATGTTAAAAGGTGACGATAAAGTAACTATCAAAATTGAAGGTGGCGGACCAGTTGGCGCGTTGCTAGTCGATAGCAATGCCAAAGGTGGCGTTCGTGGATATGTCTCTAACCCGCAAACTCATTTCGATTTAAACGCACAAGGGAAATTGGATGTTAGTCGTGCAGTTGGTACAACCGGCATGATGTCAGTCGTGAAAGATTTGGGAATGCGCGATAATTTTACAGGTCAAACGCCAATTGTTTCGGGAGAAATTGCAGAAGATTTCACTTATTATTTTGCTACATCTGAACAAGTACCGTCGTCAGTTGGGCTGGGTGTATTGGTAGATACAGACAACTCAATTTTGGCAGCGGGTGGATTTGTTATTCAATTGATGCCAAATGTTGACGATGAAACAATCACGCAAATCGAAGAACACCTGGCCGGTATCGAGCCTGTGTCGCATATGATTCAGCGCGGCTTATCACCAGAAGAAATTCTTGAAGCGGTTCTTGGAGAAGGAAATGTTCAAATTCTTGATAAAATGCCGGTACATTTCGACTGCAATTGTTCCAAAGATCGTTTCGCAACAGCTATTCTAGGGCTTGGGAAAAAGGAAATCCAAGACATGATCGATGAAGACGGAATGGCAGAAGCGCAATGCCATTTCTGTTTAGAAACGTATCATTATTCCAAAGAGGAACTTGAGTCGTTTATTAATGAGCTCCAATTATAATAACCGTCGACCTGTATCACCGGCAGATACAGCGAAGCCGAAAAGACATTTAAAAACGAAGCCGGTACTGATGATCATAGGGATCTTGCTATTAGCTAATTTTTTGTGGTTTATTGCTTGGTTAATTCCAAATGGTACCGGAAAGGCAGAAGAAGTCGCTTCAGTTAACGGACAAGCCGTTACACGTGAGCAATGGCTGGCTTCTATGGAAGAACAGCATGGTCGCGAAGCGTTACTCGAGTTGGTCAACGAAAAAGTCATGGCAACAGCAGCTAAGGATTATGGAATTGAAGTAAGTGATAAAGAAATTGACTTGGAATTGGCGCTTCTTCGATCATCACAAGACGGTACGGAAACAGCGTTGTATGCAGCAGACGAAACGCGTCAACGCGAAAAAATAAAAGCGCAATTGATTTTAGAAAAAGTGCTGACAAAAGACGTCGTTATTGAAGATGATGAAATCAAGGCGTTTTACGACGATAATCAATCACTTTATGATGTTAAAAATTCATACCGTACGCAAATGATTGTCTTAAATTCATCAGCAGAGGCGGAAGAAACCATTGCAGAGCTCGAAAAAGGCTCTTCATTTGAAGCGACTGCTCGTGAACGTTCCATCGACAGTGCAACTGGAAACCTTGGTGGCGACATTGGTTATATTTCTAATGGCGAACCGGGGGTAGATGCCAATATTGCCAAAGCGGTTACAAAAGTAGAGGTAGGTGGATGGTCATCTCCGCTGGCGCTTGAAAATGGCAAAACAGCCATTATTTCTGTTACAGAAAAAGTAGATGGCCAAACGTTTTCTTATGAGGATGTGGCAGGTCACATTAGCCGTGAGCTAGCGCTTGAGCAATTGCCGCAATCGGTATCTCCAGAAGCTTTTTGGCAAGAGTTTGATGCTACTTGGTTTTACGGAGAATAGATTTTCACTAGACGTTTCGTGATGAAACGTCTTTTTTTATGAATTCACGAAGTTTGACAAAGGGTCTACAGTATTGCTAACATTAACTTTATTAAAGTCGACAAATTTACTAGGGATTAGGAGTGTTGGAGATGGCGAGAGTGGGAAATTCAATTACCGACTTGATTGGGCAAACACCAATCGTAAAATTAAATCGCTTAACGGGTCCTGAAGATGCTGATGTTTATTTGAAATTAGAATACTTCAATCCTGGTAGCAGTGTTAAAGATCGTATAGCGCTTGCAATGATTGAAGCGGCTGAGAAGTCCGGTGAGTTAAAAGAAGGTGATACCATCATTGAACCGACAAGTGGCAACACCGGAATTGGCTTAGCGATGATCGCGGCAGCGAAAGGTTATAAATCTGTGTTAGTGATGCCGGAGACAATGAGTATGGAGCGCCGTAATTTATTGCGTGCCTATGGAGCAGACTTGATTTTAACACCAGGTCCAGATGGTATGAACGGTCCAAATGGTGCGATTAAAACAGCTGAAAAAAATGCAGCTGAACACGGATGGTATATGCCGCAACAATTCAATAATGAAGCAAACCCGGAAGTGCACCGGTTAACGACAGGTCCTGAAATCGTTGAAACGATGGGCGATCAATTGGATGCTTTCATTGCAGGGATTGGGACAGGCGGTACGATTACGGGCGCAGGCCAAGTGTTAAAAGAAAAATATCCTGAAATAAGTATAGTGGCAGTAGAACCTACGGATTCTGCAGTTTTGTCAGGTGGTAAGCCAGGACCACATAAAATTCAAGGTATTGGAGCTGGCTTCATACCATCTGTGCTAAACACCAAAGTCTATGATGAAATTATCCAAGTAACCAACGATCAATCATATGCAACAGCTCGTCAAGCAGCGCGTGAAGAAGGCATTCTCGGAGGGGTATCTTCCGGTGCTGCCATCTACGCTGCACTTCAAGTTGCTAAACGATTGGGTAAAGGCAAAAAAGTATTGGCGATTATTCCGTCTAATGGAGAACGCTACTTAAGTACACCACTGTATCAATTTGACGAATCAAATTAAAAGATAAAAAGAGCAGGCCTATGCTGCTCTTTTTTTATGGGAAAAAACTGATCAATTGAGGTAAAATGAAGGCGTGCTTGCATTTTCAAGAAGCAATACATATTCCAAGTTTGGACGTGAACGTTTATGGAAATCAATTTTACGAATAAAACGCTCGTCATGGGTATATTAAATGTCACACCAGATTCTTTTTCTGATGGTGGTAAGTACGCGGGTGTCGAACAGGCATTGAGTCACGCTAAACAGATGGTAGAAGAGGGTGTGGATATTATTGACGTAGGGGGTGAATCTACACGCCCGGGCCATGTCCGGATTTCAGATCAAGAAGAAATTGAGCGGATTGTGCCAGTCATCAAAGCTTTACGAGAACATTTTGATGTATTGATCTCTGTCGATACGTACAAATCGCGTGTAGCGGATGCGGCTATTGCTGCTGGAGCCCATATTATAAATGATATTTGGGGGGCGAAGTTTGATCCGTTAATTGCGAGTGTGGCTGCTAAATGGAACGTCCCTATGATTCTTATGCACAACCGACATCATGCGTCCTATTCGAATTTCCGAGAAGACATGATGCAGGATTTAAGTGAAAGTATTGAAATTGCTTTAGCTGCCGGCGTGCGTAAAGAGCATATTTGGCTCGATCCCGGTGTTGGTTTTGCTAAAACAGTAACGCAAAACCTCCAAGCGATTCAGTTGGTTGAGCAAATGGTGGAATTGGGTTATCCCATTCTTCTGGGTACCTCAAGAAAGTCATTCATTGGAAAGATTCTAGACACCACTGTTGAAGAACGCTTAGAAGGTTCGCTCGCAACGATTTGTTGTGGCATAAGTCACGGATGTCACGTAGTTCGTGTGCACGATGTAAAAGAAACGGTGCGCACAGTTCGAATGATGGACGCGTTAACGGGCAAGCGCCCGTATAAGGAGGAGAAATAATGGATTTTATTCACGTAAACGATATGGAATTTTATGGTTACCACGGTGTATTTCCTGAAGAAACAAAATTAGGTCAACGATTTCGTATGACGGTTTCATTGGCAGTGGACCTTCAGCAAGCTGGAGAGACTGACGCTCTAGAACATACAGTGCATTACGGAGAAGTCTATGAAGCTTGCCGTTCAATTGTCGAAGGAGAGCCGAAGAAATTGGTGGAAGCTGTAGCGGAAAGTGTAGCTAGCCGAATTCTAACAGATTTTCCTTTAGTGCAAGGCGTTCGTGTACAACTAATCAAACCAGATCCACCGATTCCCGGTCACTATAAATCCGTGGCCATTGACTTAACGCGAGGAAAGTTCGCATGAACCAAAGTTATTTATCACTCGGCTCAAATATGGGTGACCGTTTCGAAATGTTAAGACAAGCTGTCTTGCAACTTTCAACATTCCCGTCCATTACAGTTACGCGCATTTCTTCTCTGTATGAAACGGATCCTGTGGGATATAAAGAGCAAGAGCCTTTCTTAAATATGGTTGTCCAACTCGAAACGGAATTAAATGCAGTCAAATTATTGGATGTTTGCCAGAAGATTGAACAAAATTTAAATCGTAAGCGCCTTATTAGGTGGGGGCCACGGACAATAGATCTTGATATTTTATTGTATAATCAAGATAATATAAAAAATGACAGACTTATTGTTCCGCATCCACGAATGGATGAACGGGCTTTCGTTATCGTGCCGCTACTCGAAATAAACCAGGAATTTAAAGTGGAAGATAATTTCGAAGTAGACGGTGTTCGTTTATGGAAGTCCTACAAAGACATTGAAATGTTTTTGCAAGACGTACGAATGGAGTTGTAACAGAAATTCCGTTCGGAAGAATTGGTGGACTCAAAAGCTTTTCGCAACACAGTAAAAAAGCTGCCACAAATTCGTGGCAGCTTTTTTATGTAGTATGGTAAGAAATTGTGTACAATAGAGAAATACATGAATGAGATTTAGTGTTAAACAGATAAAGGAGTGTAGGGCATGTCAGAAGAATTAAACGATCAATTGGTAGTTAGACGTCAAAAAATGCAGAACTTCCGAGACAACGGAATGGATCCATTCGGTGGACGATTCGAACGGACGCACTTGTCGCAAGAAATCATTGAGCAATATGGAGAGTTTTCTAAAGAAGAGTTAGAAGAAGCATCGTACGAAGTAGTTATTGCCGGACGAGTTATGACCAAGCGTGGAAAAGGGAAAGCTGGATTTGCCCATATTCAAGACTTAAAAGGCCAAATTCAAATTTACGTTCGTAAAGATGCTATTGGCGAAGAAGCTTACGAGTTTTACAATACAGTTGATCTAGGAGATATCCTAGGGATTAAAGGGATTGTATTTAAAACAAATGTAGGAGAACTCTCTATTAAAGCAAAAGAAGTGGAATTCCTTACAAAGGCATTACGTCCTTTACCTGAAAAATTCCATGGCTTAAAAGATATAGAGCAACGTTACCGTCAACGTTATTTGGATTTGCTGACAAGCGAATCTAGCAAAGAGACCTTTATCCTTCGTAGCCGCATCATTCAATCTATGCGCCGCTATTTAGATAACGCAGGATTTTTAGAAGTGGAAACGCCTATGCTTCATTCAATCGCAGGAGGAGCGGCTGCAAAACCATTCGTAACTCATCACAATGCGTTGGATATGGAATTGTATATCCGCATTGCAATTGAACTTCATCTAAAGCGATTAATTGTTGGTGGTTTAGAGAAAGTATATGAAATTGGTCGTGTTTTCCGTAACGAAGGAATATCAACTCGTCATAACCCGGAATTTACGATGCTGGAACTATATGAAGCTTATGCAGATTATAATGACATTATGGCTCTTACTGAAAATTTAGTTGCGCATATTGCCCAAGAAGTGCTTGGAACAACTACGGTACAATATGGAGAAGATGAAATTGACTTAGCGGTGGGCTGGAAACGACTACACATGGCTGATGCAGTGAAAGAATACACAGGTGTTGATTTCTGGAAACAGATGACGAAAGAAGAAGCTCAATCTTTAGCAAAAGAACATAGCATTGATATTAAACCTACAATGGAAGTAGGGCATATCTTAAATGAGTTTTTTGAGCAAAAAGTAGAAGAGCAATTGGTTCAACCAACCTTTGTTTACGGACATCCTGTTGAAATTTCGCCTTTAGCTAAAAAGAATCCTGATGATGAACGTTTCACTGATCGCTTTGAATTGTTCATCGTACGACGTGAGCATGCGAATGCTTTCACAGAATTGAATGATCCTATCGATCAACGTCAACGTTTTGAGGCGCAATTGATTGAGAAGTCAGAAGGAAACGATGAAGCTCATGAAATGGATGAGGATTTTATTGAGGCGCTAGAATACGGATTGCCGCCAACTGGTGGATTGGGAATTGGTATTGACCGTTTAATCATGTTGTTGACGAATTCTTCATCTATTCGAGACGTGTTATTATTCCCTCAAATGCGACCTAAAGAATAAGAGAGTGTTTCAAAAAAACCGGTTTAAAGGGGTTTAACCTTTAAATCGGTGATTTTTTAAAAAAGTACTTGTATCTATTTCGAAACGATGCTATACTATTTCTTGTCGCGTTTTTCATAATAAAAGATGCGAAGAAAACATTAACAAAAAAGTTGTTGACTTCTGAATGAGAAGTTGGTAATATTGAAAAGTCGCCATTACAGAAACGGCGAACAACTTGAACCTTGAAAACTGAACAGCAAAACGTCAACAAATAGCAACGGCCGCGCAAAACGGCCCGCGCAAAACTTACTGATCAGCATCACGCAGATCAAAGCGAATCGTGCGTCTTCGGACGGCGATACGCCAGCAGTATTGAGCAATCAACACTACTCTATAATGGAGAGTTTGATCCTGGCTCAGGACGAACGCTGGCGGCGTGCCTAATACATGCAAGTCGAGCGGAACTTTGGGAGCTTGCTCCCATTGTTTAGCGGCGGACGGGTGAGTAACACGTGGGCAACCTGCCCTGCAGATCGGGATAACTCCGGGAAACCGGTGCTAATACCGAATAGTTTGCGGCCTCTCCTGAGGCTGTACGGAAAGACGGTTTCGGCTGTCACTGCAGGATGGGCCCGCGGCGCATTAGCTAGTTGGTGGGGTAATGGCCTACCAAGGCGACGATGCGTAGCCGACCTGAGAGGGTGATCGGCCACACTGGGACTGAGACACGGCCCAGACTCCTACGGGAGGCAGCAGTAGGGAATCTTCCGCAATGGACGAAAGTCTGACGGAGCAACGCCGCGTGAGTGACGAAGGTTTTCGGATCGTAAAACTCTGTTGTGAGGGAAGAACAAGTACCAAGTAACTACTGGTACCTTGACGGTACCTCACCAGAAAGCCACGGCTAACTACGTGCCAGCAGCCGCGGTAATACGTAGGTGGCAAGCGTTGTCCGGAATTATTGGGCGTAAAGCGCGCGCAGGCGGTTCCTTAAGTCCGATGTGAAAGCCCACGGCTCAACCGTGGAGGGTCATTGGAAACTGGGGAACTTGAGTGCAGAAGAGGAAAGTGGAATTCCATGTGTAGCGGTGAAATGCGTAGAGATGTGGAGGAACACCAGTGGCGAAGGCGACTTTCTGGTCTGTAACTGACGCTGAGGCGCGAAAGCGTGGGGAGCAAACAGGATTAGATACCCTGGTAGTCCACGCCGTAAACGATGAGTGCTAAGTGTTAGGGGGTTTCCGCCCCTTAGTGCTGCAGCTAACGCATTAAGCACTCCGCCTGGGGAGTACGGCCGCAAGGCTGAAACTCAAAGGAATTGACGGGGGCCCGCACAAGCGGTGGAGCATGTGGTTTAATTCGAAGCAACGCGAAGAACCTTACCAGGTCTTGACATCCCACTGACCGGTGTAGAGATACACTTTTCCCTTCGGGGACAGTGGTGACAGGTGGTGCATGGTTGTCGTCAGCTCGTGTCGTGAGATGTTGGGTTAAGTCCCGCAACGAGCGCAACCCTTGATCTTAGTTGCCAGCATTCAGTTGGGCACTCTAAGGTGACTGCCGGTGACAAACCGGAGGAAGGTGGGGATGACGTCAAATCATCATGCCCCTTATGACCTGGGCTACACACGTGCTACAATGGACGGTACAAAGGGCTGCAACCCCGCGAGGGCAAGCCAATCCCAGAAAACCGTTCTCAGTTCGGATTGCAGGCTGCAACTCGCCTGCATGAAGCCGGAATCGCTAGTAATCGTGGATCAGCATGCCACGGTGAATACGTTCCCGGGCCTTGTACACACCGCCCGTCACACCACGAGAGTTTGTAACACCCGAAGTCGGTGAGGTAACCCTTGTGGAGCCAGCCGCCGAAGGTGGGACAGATGATTGGGGTGAAGTCGTAACAAGGTAGCCGTATCGGAAGGTGCGGCTGGATCACCTCCTTTCTAAGGATAAATTCGGAACCGAGCTTGGCTCGGGGTTGACGTTTTGCGTTCAGTTTTGAAGGTTCACCTTCAGGCGGCAACGCCTTTTTTTGTGACTTTCACTCTTGTTCTTTGAAAACTGGATAAAACGACATTGAAACAAATGCAAGTAATTCAAGTACGCGTGACGATTTCGTCACAACTTTTTAATTAACCAGTGGTTAAGTTAGAAAGGGCGCACGGTGGATGCCTTGGCACTAGGAGCCGAAGAAGGACGGCACTAACACCGATATGCTTCGGGGAGCTGTAAGTGAGCTGTGATCCGGAGATTTCCGAATGGGGGAACCCACTGCCTTTAATCGGGTAGTATCCATGTGTGAATCTATAGCACATGAGAAGGCAGACCCAGGGAACTGAAACATCTAAGTACCTGGAGGAAGAGAAAGCAAATGCGATTCCCTGAGTAGCGGCGAGCGAAACGGGATCAGCCCAAACCAAGAGGCTTGCCTCTTGGGGTTGTAGGACACTCTATACGGAGTTACAAAAGATAGGATTAGGCGAAGCGACCTGGAACGGTCCGCCGCAGCGGGTAACAGCCCCGTAGCCGAAAACCCTATCCCTCCAGAGTGGATCCTGAGTACGGCGGAACACGTGAAATTCCGTCGGAATCTGGGAGGACCATCTCCCAAGGCTAAATACTTCCTAGTGACCGATAGTGAACCAGTACCGTGAGGGAAAGGTGAAAAGCACCCCGGAAGGGGAGTGAAATAGATCCTGAAACCGTGTGCCTACAAGTAGTCAAAGCCCGTTAATGGGTGATGGCGTGCCTTTTGTAGAATGAACCGGCGAGTTACGATTGCATGCAAGGTTAAGCTGAGAAGGCGGAGCCGCAGCGAAAGCGAGTCTGAATAGGGCGACAGAGTATGCAGTTGTAGACCCGAAACCAGGTGATCTACCCATGTCCAGGGTGAAGGTAAGGTAACACTTACTGGAGGCCCGAACCCACGCACGTTGAAAAGTGCGGGGATGAGGTGTGGGTAGCGGAGAAATTCCAATCGAACCTGGAGATAGCTGGTTCTCTCCGAAATAGCTTTAGGGCTAGCCTCAAGATTGAGAATCCTGGAGGTAGAGCACTGTTTGGACTAGGGGCCCATCCCGGGTTACCGAATTCAGACAAACTCCGAATGCCAGTGATTTATGCTTGGGAGTCAGACTGCGAGTGATAAGATCCGTAGTCAAGAGGGAAACAGCCCAGACCACCAGCTAAGGTCCCCAAATATCCGTTAAGTGGAAAAGGATGTGGCGTTGCTTAGACAACCAGGATGTTGGCTTAGAAGCAGCCATCATTTAAAGAGTGCGTAATAGCTCACTGGTCGAGTGACACTGCGCCGAAAATGTACCGGGGCTAAACGGATTACCGAAGCTGTGGATGGATCTCGTTAGAGATCCGTGGTAGGAGAGCGTTCTAAGGGCGTTGAAGTCAGACCGGAAGGACTGGTGGAGCGCTTAGAAGTGAGAATGCCGGTATGAGTAACGAAAGACGGGTGAGAATCCCGTCCACCGAATGCCTAAGGTTTCCTGAGGAAGGCTCGTCCGCTCAGGGTTAGTCGGGACCTAAGTCGAGGCCGATAGGCGTAGACGATGGACAACAGGTTGATATTCCTGTACCACCTCCCCGCCGTTTGAGCAATGGGGGGACGCAGAAGGATAAGGAGAGCGTGCCGTTGGTTGTGCACGTCCAAGCAGTGAGGCGTGAAATGAGGCAAATCCCATTTCTGATACGTTGAGCTGTGACGGCAAGAGGGTTTACCCTTGAGTCCCTGATTTCACACTGCCAAGAAAAGCCTCTAGCGAGGCGGGAGGTGCCCGTACCGCAAACCGACACAGGTAGGCGAGAAGAGAATTCTAAGGTGAGCGAGTGAACTCTCGTTAAGGAACTCGGCAAAATGACCCCGTAACTTCGGGAGAAGGGGTGCTCTGGTAGGGTGAATAGCCCGAGAGAGCCGCAGTGAATAGGCCCAGGCGACTGTTTAGCAAAAACACAGGTCTCTGCAAAACCGTAAGGTGACGTATAGGGGCTGACGCCTGCCCGGTGCTGGAAGGTTAAGAGGAGTGCTTAGCGCAAGCGAAGGTGCGAATTGAAGCCCCAGTAAACGGCGGCCGTAACTATAACGGTCCTAAGGTAGCGAAATTCCTTGTCGGGTAAGTTCCGACCCGCACGAAAGGCGTAACGATCTGGGCACTGTCTCAACGAGAGACTCGGTGAAATTATAGTACCTGTGAAGATGCAGGTTACCCGCGACAGGACGGAAAGACCCCGTGGAGCTTTACTGTAGCCTGATATTGAATTTTGGTGCAACTTGTACAGGATAGGTAGGAGCCTGAGATTCCGGAGCGCTAGCTTCGGAGGAGGCGTCAGTGGGATACTACCCTGGTTGTATTGAAATTCTAACCCACAAGCCTGATCGGCTTGGGAGACAGTGTCAGGCGGGCAGTTTGACTGGGGCGGTCGCCTCCTAAAGAGTAACGGAGGCGCCCAAAGGTTCCCTCAGAATGGTTGGAAATCATTCGTAGAGTGTAAAGGCAGAAGGGAGCTTGACTGCGAGACGTACAGGTCGAGCAGGGTCGAAAGACGGGCTTAGTGATCCGGTGGTTCCGCATGGAAGGGCCATCGCTCAACGGATAAAAGCTACCCCGGGGATAACAGGCTTATCTCCCCCAAGAGTCCACATCGACGGGGAGGTTTGGCACCTCGATGTCGGCTCATCGCATCCTGGGGCTGTAGTCGGTCCCAAGGGTTGGGCTGTTCGCCCATTAAAGCGGTACGCGAGCTGGGTTCAGAACGTCGTGAGACAGTTCGGTCCCTATCCGTCGCGGGCGCAGGAAATTTGAGAGGAGCTGTCCTTAGTACGAGAGGACCGGGATGGACACACCGCTGGTGTACCAGTTGTTCTGCCAAGGGCATCGCTGGGTAGCTATGTGTGGCCGGGATAAGTGCTGAAAGCATCTAAGCACGAAGCCCCCCTCAAGATGAGATTTCCCATTGCGCAAGCAAGTAAGATCCCTCAAAGACGATGAGGTAGATAGGTTCGAGGTGGAAGCGTAGCGATACGTGCAGCTGACGAATACTAATCGATCGAGGACTTAACCAACACACTGTATGCGAAAAACTTGCTTGTTTCACCCGTCGTTTATCCAGTTTTGAAAGAATAAGCCCAAGTTTTTGTAAAAAAAGCTTGAAAAAACCAGTACTACTGGTATAATAAATCTTGTCTTTCAAAACCAAATAGTCCAGTGATGATGGCAAAGAGGCCACACCCGTTCCCATCCCGAACACGGCAGTTAAGCTCTTTTGCGCCGATGGTAGTTGGGGGTTTCCCCCTGTGAGAGTAGGACGTCGCTGGGCAATATATATCGGAGGATTAGCTCAGCTGGGAGAGCATCTGCCTTACAAGCAGAGGGTCGGCGGTTCGATCCCGTCATCCTCCACCATTTATTTCTTTTGCCGGAGTAGCTCAGTTGGTAGAGCAACTGACTTGTAATCAGTAGGTCGAGGGTTCGACTCCTTTCTCCGGCACCACTTTTTCGAGCCATTAGCTCAGCTGGTAGAGCATCTGACTTTTAATCAGAGGGTCGAAGGTTCGAATCCTTCATGGCTCACCATTTTAATTTTATATTGCCACGCGGGTGTGGCGGAACTGGCAGACGCACTAGACTTAGGATCTAGCGCCTTCGGGCGTGGGGGTTCGACTCCCTTCACCCGCACCATTTTTGCGGAAGTAGTTCAGTGGTAGAACGCCACCTTGCCAAGGTGGAGGTCGCGAGTTCGAACCTCGTCTTCCGCTCCATATTTATTTGCACGTGATACCGACCCTTAGCCGGGGTGGCGGAACTGGCAGACGCACAGGACTTAAAATCCTGCGGTAGGTGACTACCGTACCGGTTCGATTCCGGTCCTCGGCACCATCTTTTCACGAAATAGTGAATAGCATCATATGCGCCCGTAGCTCAATTGGATAGAGTACTTGACTACGAATCAAGCGGTTAGAGGTTCGAGTCCTCTCGGGCGCACCATATTTTTATACTCAGCAACTCAAGTTCGGGAAGTAGCTCAGCTTGGTAGAGCACTTGGTTTGGGACCAAGGGGTCGCAGGTTCGAATCCTGTCTTCCCGACCAAACAATGGGGCCTTAGCTCAGCTGGGAGAGCGCCTGCCTTGCACGCAGGAGGTCAGCGGTTCGATCCCGCTAGGCTCCACCAATTATTTAACTTTGAACCTTGAAAACTGAACAGCAAAACGTCAACGAAAGACGTCACGAGCACTTCGGTGCGAGAACGGCTTTTGCGAAGTTTGCCTTATGGCAATCAGAGCAAAGTTGTTTTCCTTCTCGGTGTTCGTGACGACAACTTACTGATCAGCATCACGCAGATCAAAGCGAATCGTGCGTCTTCGGACGGCGATACGCCAGCAGTATTGAGCAATCAACACTACTCTATAATGGAGAGTTTGATCCTGGCTCAGGACGAACGCTGGCGGCGTGCCTAATACATGCAAGTCGAGCGGAACTTTGGGAGCTTGCTCCCATTGTTTAGCGGCGGACGGGTGAGTAACACGTGGGCAACCTGCCCTGCAGATCGGGATAACTCCGGGAAACCGGTGCTAATACCGAATAGTTTGCGGCCTCTCCTGAGGCTGCACGGAAAGACGGTTTCGGCTGTCACTGCAGGATGGGCCCGCGGCGCATTAGCTAGTTGGTGGGGTAATGGCCTACCAAGGCGACGATGCGTAGCCGACCTGAGAGGGTGATCGGCCACACTGGGACTGAGACACGGCCCAGACTCCTACGGGAGGCAGCAGTAGGGAATCTTCCGCAATGGACGAAAGTCTGACGGAGCAACGCCGCGTGAGTGACGAAGGTTTTCGGATCGTAAAACTCTGTTGTGAGGGAAGAACAAGTACCAAGTAACTACTGGTACCTTGACGGTACCTCACCAGAAAGCCACGGCTAACTACGTGCCAGCAGCCGCGGTAATACGTAGGTGGCAAGCGTTGTCCGGAATTATTGGGCGTAAAGCGCGCGCAGGCGGTTCCTTAAGTCCGATGTGAAAGCCCACGGCTCAACCGTGGAGGGTCATTGGAAACTGGGGAACTTGAGTGCAGAAGAGGAAAGTGGAATTCCATGTGTAGCGGTGAAATGCGTAGAGATGTGGAGGAACACCAGTGGCGAAGGCGACTTTCTGGTCTGTAACTGACGCTGAGGCGCGAAAGCGTGGGGAGCAAACAGGATTAGATACCCTGGTAGTCCACGCCGTAAACGATGAGTGCTAAGTGTTAGGGGGTTTCCGCCCCTTAGTGCTGCAGCTAACGCATTAAGCACTCCGCCTGGGGAGTACGGCCGCAAGGCTGAAACTCAAAGGAATTGACGGGGGCCCGCACAAGCGGTGGAGCATGTGGTTTAATTCGAAGCAACGCGAAGAACCTTACCAGGTCTTGACATCCCACTGACCGGTGTAGAGATACACTTTTCCCTTCGGGGACAGTGGTGACAGGTGGTGCATGGTTGTCGTCAGCTCGTGTCGTGAGATGTTGGGTTAAGTCCCGCAACGAGCGCAACCCTTGATCTTAGTTGCCAGCATTCAGTTGGGCACTCTAAGGTGACTGCCGGTGACAAACCGGAGGAAGGTGGGGATGACGTCAAATCATCATGCCCCTTATGACCTGGGCTACACACGTGCTACAATGGACGGTACAAAGGGCTGCAACCCCGCGAGGGCAAGCCAATCCCAGAAAACCGTTCTCAGTTCGGATTGCAGGCTGCAACTCGCCTGCATGAAGCCGGAATCGCTAGTAATCGTGGATCAGCATGCCACGGTGAATACGTTCCCGGGCCTTGTACACACCGCCCGTCACACCACGAGAGTTTGTAACACCCGAAGTCGGTGAGGTAACCCTTGTGGAGCCAGCCGCCGAAGGTGGGACAGATGATTGGGGTGAAGTCGTAACAAGGTAGCCGTATCGGAAGGTGCGGCTGGATCACCTCCTTTCTAAGGATAAATTCGGAACCGAGCTTGGCTCGGGGTTGACGTTTTGCGTTCAGTTTTGAAGGTTCATTTTTAATGGCGACATTGAATTGATCTTCTATCAGTATTACAATTATACTCAAGAGGGCCTATAGCTCAGCTGGTTAGAGCGCACGCCTGATAAGCGTGAGGTCGATGGTTCGAGTCCATTTAGGCCCACCATTCTTCTTGGGGCCTTAGCTCAGCTGGGAGAGCGCCTGCCTTGCACGCAGGAGGTCAGCGGTTCGATCCCGCTAGGCTCCACCAATCATTTTGCAAGTAGAAATGATGACTTTGTTCTTTGAAAACTGGATAAAACGACATTGAAACAAATGCAAGTAATTCAAGTACGCGTGACGATTTCGTCACAACTTTTTAATTAACCATTGGTTAAGTTAGAAAGGGCGCACGGTGGATGCCTTGGCACTAGGAGCCGAAGAAGGACGGCACTAACACCGATATGCTTCGGGGAGCTGTAAGTGAGCTGTGATCCGGAGATTTCCGAATGGGGGAACCCACTGCCTTTAATCGGGTAGTATCCATGTGTGAATCTATAGCACATGAGAAGGCAGACCCAGGGAACTGAAACATCTAAGTACCTGGAGGAAGAGAAAGCAAATGCGATTCCCTGAGTAGCGGCGAGCGAAACGGGATCAGCCCAAACCAAGAGGCTTGCCTCTTGGGGTTGTAGGACACTCTATACGGAGTTACAAAAGATAGGATTAGGCGAAGCGACCTGGAACGGTCCGCCGCAGCGGGTAACAGCCCCGTAGCCGAAAACCCTATCCCTCCAGAGTGGATCCTGAGTACGGCGGAACACGTGAAATTCCGTCGGAATCTGGGAGGACCATCTCCCAAGGCTAAATACTTCCTAGTGACCGATAGTGAACCAGTACCGTGAGGGAAAGGTGAAAAGCACCCCGGAAGGGGAGTGAAATAGATCCTGAAACCGTGTGCCTACAAGTAGTCAAAGCCCGTTAATGGGTGATGGCGTGCCTTTTGTAGAATGAACCGGCGAGTTACGATTGCATGCAAGGTTAAGCTGAGAAGGCGGAGCCGCAGCGAAAGCGAGTCTGAATAGGGCGACAGAGTATGCAGTTGTAGACCCGAAACCAGGTGATCTACCCATGTCCAGGGTGAAGGTAAGGTAACACTTACTGGAGGCCCGAACCCACGCACGTTGAAAAGTGCGGGGATGAGGTGTGGGTAGCGGAGAAATTCCAATCGAACCTGGAGATAGCTGGTTCTCTCCGAAATAGCTTTAGGGCTAGCCTCAAGATTGAGAATCCTGGAGGTAGAGCACTGTTTGGACTAGGGGCCCATCCCGGGTTACCGAATTCAGACAAACTCCGAATGCCAGTGATTTATGCTTGGGAGTCAGACTGCGAGTGATAAGATCCGTAGTCAAGAGGGAAACAGCCCAGACCACCAGCTAAGGTCCCCAAATATCCGTTAAGTGGAAAAGGATGTGGCGTTGCTTAGACAACCAGGATGTTGGCTTAGAAGCAGCCATCATTTAAAGAGTGCGTAATAGCTCACTGGTCGAGTGACACTGCGCCGAAAATGTACCGGGGCTAAACGGATTACCGAAGCTGTGGATGGATCTCGTTAGAGATCCGTGGTAGGAGAGCGTTCTAAGGGCGTTGAAGTCAGACCGGAAGGACTGGTGGAGCGCTTAGAAGTGAGAATGCCGGTATGAGTAACGAAAGACGGGTGAGAATCCCGTCCACCGAATGCCTAAGGTTTCCTGAGGAAGGCTCGTCCGCTCAGGGTTAGTCGGGACCTAAGTCGAGGCCGATAGGCGTAGACGATGGACAACAGGTTGATATTCCTGTACCACCTCCCCGCCGTTTGAGCAATGGGGGGACGCAGAAGGATAAGGAGAGCGTGCCGTTGGTTGTGCACGTCCAAGCAGTGAGGCGTGAAATGAGGCAAATCCCATTTCTAATACGTTGAGCTGTGACGGCAAGAGGGTTTACCCTTGAGTCCCTGATTTCACACTGCCAAGAAAAGCCTCTAGCGAGGCGGGAGGTGCCCGTACCGCAAACCGACACAGGTAGGCGAGAAGAGAATTCTAAGGTGAGCGAGTGAACTCTCGTTAAGGAACTCGGCAAAATGACCCCGTAACTTCGGGAGAAGGGGTGCTCTGGTAGGGTGAATAGCCCGAGAGAGCCGCAGTGAATAGGCCCAGGCGACTGTTTAGCAAAAACACAGGTCTCTGCAAAACCGTAAGGTGACGTATAGGGGCTGACGCCTGCCCGGTGCTGGAAGGTTAAGAGGAGTGCTTAGCGCAAGCGAAGGTGCGAATTGAAGCCCCAGTAAACGGCGGCCGTAACTATAACGGTCCTAAGGTAGCGAAATTCCTTGTCGGGTAAGTTCCGACCCGCACGAAAGGCGTAACGATCTGGGCACTGTCTCAACGAGAGACTCGGTGAAATTATAGTACCTGTGAAGATGCAGGTTACCCGCGACAGGACGGAAAGACCCCGTGGAGCTTTACTGTAGCCTGATATTGAATTTTGGTGCAACTTGTACAGGATAGGTAGGAGCCTGAGATTCCGGAGCGCTAGCTTCGGAGGAGGCGTCAGTGGGATACTACCCTGGTTGTATTGAAATTCTAACCCACAAGCCTGATCGGCTTGGGAGACAGTGTCAGGCGGGCAGTTTGACTGGGGCGGTCGCCTCCTAAAGAGTAACGGAGGCGCCCAAAGGTTCCCTCAGAATGGTTGGAAATCATTCGTAGAGTGTAAAGGCAGAAGGGAGCTTGACTGCGAGACGTACAGGTCGAGCAGGGTCGAAAGACGGGCTTAGTGATCCGGTGGTTCCGCATGGAAGGGCCATCGCTCAACGGATAAAAGCTACCCCGGGGATAACAGGCTTATCTCCCCCAAGAGTCCACATCGACGGGGAGGTTTGGCACCTCGATGTCGGCTCATCGCATCCTGGGGCTGTAGTCGGTCCCAAGGGTTGGGCTGTTCGCCCATTAAAGCGGTACGCGAGCTGGGTTCAGAACGTCGTGAGACAGTTCGGTCCCTATCCGTCGCGGGCGCAGGAAATTTGAGAGGAGCTGTCCTTAGTACGAGAGGACCGGGATGGACACACCGCTGGTGTACCAGTTGTTCTGCCAAGGGCATCGCTGGGTAGCTATGTGTGGCCGGGATAAGTGCTGAAAGCATCTAAGCACGAAGCCCCCCTCAAGATGAGATTTCCCATTGCGCAAGCAAGTAAGATCCCTCAAAGACGATGAGGTAGATAGGTTCGAGGTGGAAGCGTAGCGATACGTGCAGCTGACGAATACTAATCGATCGAGGACTTAACCAACACATTGTATGCGAAAAACTTGCTTGTTTCACCTGTCGTTTATCCAGTTTTGAAAGAATAAGCCCAAGTTTTTGTAAAAAAAGCTTGAAAAAAACCAGTACCACTGGTATAATAAACCTTGTCTTTCAAAACCAAATAGTCCAGTGATGATGGCAAAGAGGCCACACCCGTTCCCATCCCGAACACGGCAGTTAAGCTCTTTTGCGCTGATGGTAGTTGGGGGTTTCCCCCTGTGAGAGTAAGACGTCGCTGGGCACATGAAAAAAAGTCGTTACCGATTTCGGTAACGGCTTTTTTGTATGGAAAAAATTAGAGCGCGATAAAAAATGGTAGTTGATAAGTTAAGTATGTTTATTGAAGAAAATGAAGAATGATGCCTTCATCTTTATTGGGTCTACTGATAGTACTTCAATAAGAAATGTAGCTGATATTTCGAAATAGAACAGTGACTAAAGAGTCTTGAAGCTGAATTGCTTCAAGGGTTTTTTAAAAATTGATTCCGTTAGTCAGTCATCGTAGAAATGATTAATCCATCTGCCTGCAATCCATCTTTACAAAGGAGTTCATTGGAATGTTCATTCAAGGCGCGCTGGGAAGGCGGGCCAATATCCGCAAAATAAATCGATATGTCGTACCGGTCGCACTATGGTTCCAATTGGAAAATTCCTTGCCACAATCAAACTTGATGGAATTAAACAAATTTCTTGGAACTCTTTGAAACCATTTATTCAACGGGGATTTAGTACCTCACGGCTTACGTCCTGCAGGTACCAAGGTGATGATCACTTTCGTCAGTCTTTCAACCCGTGTGATTACTGCACTTTTGTGGGGAGCGCCTGCAATGGTGTTGCCTCGGATATGCTCGAACTTTTTCTGGAACGAAGGATAATTGGCTTTTCTTTCAGAAATATGCCGTTGGAACGCCTTTTGCATCGGCGTTCCTGGTAGCCGTTGAGCTTTCGTTTCCCTTGTATTGGGTGCGGCAACATCAAGAAACCGCCTTTTGAACATGCGCTAGAGCGTGCGAATGGAATCATCTCTGCGTGGCCTAGAGTGACTTCTAGTGTTCAGTCCTGAGCTACCAAGTTTCTGATATAGATTTTTTATTACTTCGGTAAAGCAACTAAAAGGCGCCCACAGAGTTTCTTGTTTTTGGGACTAGGTTTAATAATCGCGGGTTGAGTGGCTCGGTTTCAGGAAATTGATGACATTGTAATTGGCTGCAGGAAGCGATTCAGACGTTTGGCAATTTGCGCCACAGGTAGGCTTCCATCACCGGTTCATCCGTGATCGCTCCTCCATTTTTCTTTGGTCGGAAAATACATAGTGAATTTACTACGAATGGCTTTTTTAGTTGTCGAACTTAAGTTTACAATCGGTGTGAGTAATCCTTTCGATACTTACTATTTGATATCTCTAAAAAGCTTGGTGTATAATTAAGTCAAATATAGTCAAAGTCAATTTCATCATATTATGTATTAAAGAGGTGAAGACGGTGCGAAACATTTCGGATGTAATTGAAGGTTATTTAAGACAAGTTATCGAATTAAGCGAGAGAGATCATATTGAAATTAAACGCAGTGAAGTTGCTGAAAAATTTCAATGTGTTCCTTCTCAAATAAATTATGTCATTAATACTCGATTCACTGTTGATCGTGGGTATTTAGTAGAAAGTAAGCGTGGCGGCGGTGGATATATTCGTATTAAGAGAATTAGACTTCATCAAAAATCAGACGTAATTGCAGAAGTAATACAGAGGTTGGAACATGGAGCTACTCAAGTAATGGCAGAAGACATTGTTTTTAGGCTACTGGATGAAGAGATTGTTTCTAAACGAGAGGCAAAACTAATTCTAAGCGCAGTAGATCGTTCAACTCTTCTGTTGGCTCTTCCGATACGTGATGAAGTCCGTGCACGGATTCTTATAGCGATGCTTTTTACAATTAAATATGAATCGAACACTTAAAGAGGTGAAAAGATGATTTGTACCCAGTGCGGAGAACGTTCTGCATCAGTAATAGTGAAAAAACAGCAGCTAGGACAGGTGATGGAGCTTCAGTTATGCCATATCTGTGCTGCTGAAAATCATAGTATCAATATTGCTTTTGAACAGGATCCATTAGCTATTCACCAACTATTATCGAATTGGTTCCCTAATTCGCAAGCGACTATTAGCAGGCCCAAAAAAGAAGTGGCTATTTGTCCTTCTTGTGGCTTTACTTTTTCACATTTTCTAAAGCTTGGAAAATTTGGATGTGCTTCCTGTTATGATACATTTTCGTCACAACTCAATGAAATATTCAAGCGATTTCATAATGGCAATACAGAACATACGGGAAAAATACCCGCTTCTTACGGATCAACGTTAAAAATTAAAAAAGAGATTGAAAAACTTCGAAAGCAAATGCAGGTATCAATTCAAGAAGAAGAATTTGAAGAAGCTGCAAGATTAAGAGACGAGGTAAAACGATTAAACGTAACGCTTGAGGGAGGTTCACCAGATGGCAGTTGAACGGTTTCTCCAACCTCGGGCAAGCAGCTGGATGGCCAATGATGGTAGCAATGTAGATATTGCAATGAGTACAAGAATTAGATTAGCTAGAAATTTGAATGATTTTAAGTTCCCGTATGCCTTTACAGAAGACGAAGCACTTAAAGTGGATAAAGAAATTTCCTCTGTATTATTAGATAAAGGTAGTGAGTTAGATTATACTTTTAGCCATATCAATATTGACGAACTTGCCCAATTACAAAAAGAAGTACTTGTAGAAAAACATTTAATTAGTCCTTACCTTATGAATAGCTATCACCCGGGCTCTGTTTTATTGTCTGAAAACGAAGAGTTGAGTATTATGGTAAATGAAGAAGATCATTTGCGGATTCAAAGCTTGCAATCTGGATTTCAGCTTCAAAAAGCTTATCAAATAGCAAGTGAACTAGATACGTTACTAGAAAAGAATTTGTCTTATGCCTTTCATGAGAAGTATGGGTATCTGACTAGCTGTCCGACCAATGTTGGCACTGGAATGAGAGCTTCGGTTATGCTTCATTTACCGGCTTTGACTATGTCTCATCAGATTCAACGGATTATTCCCGCGATCTCAAGGCTTGGTATGGTAGTACGTGGCATTTATGGAGAAGGTAGCGAGGCGTTAGGAAATGTTTATCAAATATCCAATCAATTAACGCTTGGTAAATCAGAATATGAAATTCTTCAAGATTTGGAGAATATGACAGAACAGATTATCCAGCAAGAACGTAAAGCACGTGAAGCCATATTGTTAAACTCACCTTTAATGTTAGAGGACCGGGTGTATCGTTCGCTTGGTGTTCTTACCCATTCGAGACTGCTGACGACGGAAGAAGCTGCGACTTGTCTGTCAGATGTTCGATTGGGTATTGATTTAAAGATGATTCAAAATATGAATATGTCGATTTTGAATGAATTAATGATTTTTATGCAGCCAGCATTTCTGCAGCAATATGCAGACAAGCCACTGCAACCGAAAGAACGTGACTTTGCCCGGGCAAAGTTGTTCCGGGAGCGATTGAATAAAATAGATATGAATAGTGAAGGAGAGGATCTTGCATGATGTTTAATCGATTTACACAACGCGCACAAAAAGTTCTTCAATTAGCTCAAGAAGAGGCCATTCGCATGAAACATGAATCAATCGGTACAGAGCATATTCTTCTCGGTTTGATTCGTGAAGGTGGCGGTATTGCCGCAAAAGCTCTAGAAGCGATTGAAGTGAACACACAGTTGATCGAAGAAGGTGTTAAAGAATTAGTGGGTGTTGGCGAAAAAGACGTTGGTCCAATCGTTCATTACACGCCAAGAGCAAAAAAAGTGATTGAGTTGTCAGTTGATGAGTCCCGTAAATTGGGCCATTCTTATATAGGTACAGAGCATTTACTGTTAGCGCTTATTCGTGAAGGAGAAGGCGTTGCGGCTCGTGTGTTAGGAAATGCAGGTGTTAGCTTGAATAAGGCGCGCCAGCAAGTGTTGCAGCTTCTAGGGAGCAATGAGCAGGCATCAACAGGTACGAGTCCGAATGCTTCGGCAAACACACCAACTTTAGACGGCTTAGCTCGTGATTTAACGCAAGTCGCTCGTGAAGGTGGATTAGATCCTGTAATCGGCAGAAGTGATGAGATTACACGTGTCATTGAAGTGTTGAGCCGTAGAACAAAAAACAACCCGGTGTTAATTGGTGAGCCTGGTGTTGGTAAAACAGCGATTGCTGAAGGATTGGCTCAGCAAATCGTTAACAACGAAATTCCAGAAACGTTGCGCGACAAGCGCGTTATGGTTTTGGATATGGGGACAGTAGTTGCTGGAACAAAATACCGTGGTGAATTTGAAGATCGATTGAAAAAAGTGATGGATGAAATTCGTCAGGCAGGGAATGTGATTCTGTTTATCGATGAGCTTCATACATTAATCGGTGCTGGCGGTGCAGAAGGTGCAATTGATGCATCTAATATTTTAAAACCGTCACTATCACGCGGGGAACTTCAGTGTATTGGTGCGACAACGTTAGATGAGTACCGCAAATACATTGAAAAAGATGCAGCTCTTGAGCGTCGTTTCCAGCCAATTCAAGTAGATGAGCCTTCAGTAGAAGAATCAATTCAAATTATCCGTGGCTTGCGTGATCGTTATGAAGCGCATCACCGTGTGAAAATTACCGATGAAGCAATTGAAGCAGCAGCTAAAATGTCGGATCGCTACATTTCGGATCGTTTCTTGCCGGATAAAGCGATTGACTTGATTGATGAGGCTGGATCGAAAGTAAGACTTCGTTCGTATACGACTCCACCAGATTTAAAAGAGTTGGAATCTCGATTAGAAGCAGCACGTTCTGAGAAAAATGAAGCAGTTCAAAGCCAAGAGTTTGAAAAAGCGGCTTCGCTACGTGATGCTGAACAGAAATTGCAAAACCAATTAGATAAAACGAAAAAAGAATGGAAAGAAAAACAAGGCAAAGAAGAGTCTGAAGTGACAGTAGAAGATATTGCGAAAGTCGTGTCTATGTGGACCGGTATTCCGGTATCGAAACTAGCACAAACAGAATCGGATAAATTATTGAACTTGGAGTCTATTCTTCATAATCGTGTGATTGGACAAAATGAAGCCGTGACGTCTATTTCAAAAGCTATCCGACGTGCCCGTGCAGGATTGAAAGATCCAAAACGTCCAATTGGATCGTTCATTTTCCTTGGACCAACCGGTGTTGGTAAAACGGAATTAGCACGTGCCCTAGCTGAGTCTATGTTTGGCGATGAAGAAGCGATGATTCGTATCGACATGTCTGAATACATGGAAAGACATTCGACTTCTCGTCTAGTCGGTTCGCCTCCAGGTTATGTGGGTTATGAAGAAGGCGGACAGTTGACGGAGAAAGTTCGCAGAAAGCCTTATTCAGTCGTCCTGCTTGATGAAATTGAAAAAGCTCATCCAGATGTCTTCAACATTCTATTGCAAGTTCTTGAAGATGGTCGATTGACGGATTCAAAAGGTCGCAGAGTCGATTTCCGTAATACGGTCATTATTATGACTTCAAACGTCGGGGCAGAAGAGCTAAAATACAATAAATACGTTGGCTTTAATTTGGATGATGCAAAAACGGATTATAAGGACATGAAAGGGAAAATGCTTGCTGAATTGAAAAAAGCATTCCGCCCAGAGTTCTTAAACCGTGTAGATGACATGATCGTCTTCCATTCTCTTGAAAAAGAAAACTTGAGAGAGATTGTGACGTTGATGACAAAACAATTGGTCGATCGCTTGAAAGAGCAGGATATCGATTTGGAGTTAACAGAAGCAGCGCTTGAAAAAGTGGCGAAAGAAGGATATGACCCAGAGTATGGAGCTCGTCCACTGCGTCGTTCACTTCAAAAACACGTAGAAGATCGTTTGTCAGAAGAGCTATTAAAAGGCACGGCTCTGTCAGGTCAAAAAATGATTTTTGATGTAGAAGGTGATGAATTTGTCGTTCGTACAAGTGAGTCTGAAAAAGAAAAAGAAGTAGTAATAGAAAAACAATAAGAACATTCCGCTCTCCGGAGTCACTTTCCGGCGAGCGGTTTTTCTATTTAAGGAGGTACACATGGCTAAGAAAAAGACGAAATTTATTTGTCAG
The DNA here is from genome assembly GCF_001465835.2 of Planococcus kocurii. Classification (NCBI taxonomy): domain Bacteria; kingdom Bacillati; phylum Bacillota; class Bacilli; order Caryophanales; family Caryophanaceae; genus Planococcus; species Planococcus kocurii. The sequence continues at coordinate 1,659,125 of NZ_CP013661.2, read as the reverse complement.
TCGTGTGGCTATGAATCGGCTAGATGGATGGGGAAATGTCCGGGCTGTGCAGCGTGGAATACGATGACTGAAGAAGTAGAAGTGGCTGCTCCTAAAGGGACGCGTGGTGCTTTTCAGCATAGTGCGGCGGTTCCTCAAAAAGCGATACCGATTAATGCCATTGAAACGCAAGATGAACCACGAGTAGAAACAGAGCTCAGCGAATTAAACCGTGTGCTGGGTGGTGGGATTGTACCTGGATCACTGGTACTTATTGGAGGAGACCCCGGTATCGGGAAATCAACGTTGCTGTTGCAGGTTTCTGCGATGCTTGCAAATAGTGGGAACCGGGTATTATATATTTCCGGAGAAGAATCGATTAGACAAACTAAATTGCGTGCAGAGCGTTTAGATGCATCATCTTCTGAGTTATTTATCTACGCTGAAACAAATCTTGAATTGATTCATCACACGATTGAAGATGTAGCACCTGATTTTGTTATTATCGATTCAATTCAGACTGTTCACCACCCAGAAGTCACCTCTGCACCGGGGAGTGTGACGCAAGTAAGAGAAAGTACGGCAGAATTAATGCGAATCGCTAAAACAAAAAATATTGCCATTTTTCTAGTGGGACACGTAACCAAAGAAGGGCAAATTGCAGGACCTCGGATTTTGGAACATATGGTAGATACGGTGTTGTATTTTGAAGGCGAACGCCACCATACATACCGCATTTTACGCAGTGTGAAAAACCGTTTTGGTTCAACAAATGAAATCGCGATTTTTGAAATGCTTCAAAGTGGATTAAAAGAAGTGTTGAATCCATCAGAACTATTTTTACAAGAGCGGTCGAGTGGTTCGGCAGGCTCAACAGTCGTCGCTTCAATGGAAGGAACACGGCCGATTTTAGTTGAAATTCAAGCATTGGTGACTCCTTCAAGTTTTAATTATCCGAAACGGATGGCGACGGGAATTGACGTCAATCGAGTGACCTTATTGATGGCGGTTCTAGAAAAGCGCGTTGGTATGCTTTTGCAAGCGCAAGACGCGTACATTAAAGTTGCAGGTGGCGTAAAGCTTGACGAACCAGCGATTGATTTGGCTGTATTGGCAAGTATTGTTTCAAGTTTCCGAGACAAAGCGCCAAACGTTTATGATTGTATTATTGGAGAGGTCGGATTGACTGGTGAAGTTAGACGCGTATCGCGTATTGAGCAGCGCGTTCAAGAAGCAGCAAAACTAGGCTTTAAGCGTGCGATTATTCCAGCATCTAATTTAGGTGGTTGGGATTATCCAGAAGGAATTCGCGTAGTCGGTGTAGAAAGTGTTAACGATGCATTAAAAGAAATTTTTCCACAGTAAGGAGGCGATTTTGCCTCCTTTTATTTCTAAACAGGTGTCATTGGAGCGTTCTCGTTTTAAAATGTGTATAATTAAAAAAAGGAGGTGGAGCTTATGCTAAGACCTATTATTCAAATTATGTTTTTACTTATTGGTGCGACAATCGGAATTTTATTATTGCCATCTGCATTTGAACTTATTCCCCTTCTCGACAATCCGTGGATCAGCAACCCTTACGTAGCGGCAATTGTGGGGGCTCTTGTTTTTTTCTTACTGTCTTTATTATTTGTCGATTCGCTAATCAATTTTATGAAATGGATGGAAGAGAAATTGCTACGTACTCCAACACCGGATCTGTTGTTCGGGACGATAGGAATGGTCATTGGTCTTGTAGTAGCTTTCCTAGTTGGCTTTGCACTGAGTACGGTTGATATTCTTCTAGTTGCGACAGTGGCACCTTTAGTGCTTTCTGTAGTACTTGGCTATTTAGGTTTCCAGGTAGGATTTAAAAAACGTGAAGAAATGTTGTCTATGTTGACGCCGGCTAGATTTGCACCAGCGAAAAAGCCAGAGCCAGAAGAGCCTGTTGAAAAAGTTTCTTATAAATTGCTTGATACGAGTGTCATCATCGATGGTCGGATTGCCGATATCTCAGCAACCGGTTTTATGGAAGGTACGTTTGTTGTGCCGCAATTTGTGTTGTCTGAGCTGCAACATATTGCCGATTCTTCCGATACCTTAAAACGTACGCGAGGCAGACGTGGGTTGGATATTTTAAAACGGCTTCAAAGCGAACGTGTCGATGCGATTATGATCACAGAAGAAAGTTTTGACGAAGTGAGCGAAGTCGATTTAAAATTGATGCGCGCTGCGAAGAAAATGGGCGGCAAAGTCGTGACCAACGATTTTAACCTCAATAAAGTGTGTGAACTTCATAATGTTCCTGTTTTGAATATTAATGATTTAGCTAATGCTGTAAAACCTGTCGTGATTCCAGGAGAAGATATGCACGTCGTGGTTATTAAAGACGGCAAAGAGCAAAATCAAGGTGTCGCTTATTTAGACGATGGGACAATGATTGTCATTGAAGGCGGCAAAGGATTTATTGGTCAGGCGATCAATGTGACAGTAACGAGTGTATTGCAGACTTCTGCAGGACGAATGATTTTCGCCAAACCGCGTGAAGGCAAATAACGTGCAACATAAGGATAAGGATGTTTTTCGATGAATTATACAGTGGTCTTACCTGCTGCTGGCAGTGGGAAACGAATGAAAGCTGATAAAAATAAATTACTACTCGAACTTTTTGGCAAGCCCATTTTTCTTTATACGTTAGACGTTTTTCAGCAAGATCCCAATTGTGATGCTATTTGGCTGGCGGTCAAAGAGCAGGAGCAGGAATTGATAGAGGACTATGTAAAACGCTACAATCTGACAAAAGTACAAGGTTACGCTACAGGGGGAGTAGAACGGCAAGATAGCGTTAGAGCCTGTCTTGAAGTGATTCCACCTTGTGGCGTTGTTTTGGTTCACGATGCAGCACGACCTTTTATCGATCAAAAAGTAATTGCGCAATTAGCAGAAACGGCCCAACAATCAGGAGCGGCTATTGCTGCTGTACCGGTAAAAGATACGATCAAGAAAGCCGAAAACGGTGTAATCACAGAAACAGTTGACCGCAATCAATTATGGATGATTCAAACACCGCAGGCATTCCGCTACTCGTTGATCTTAGAAGCAGCACGCATAGCCCACAAAGATGGATTTATGGGAACTGATGAGGCGATGCTTGTTGAGCGTTTAAACCAACCCGTAGCGATTGTTGAAAGTACATACGAAAATATTAAAATGACGACGCCAGATGATTTGATTTATGGAAAAGCTATTCTGGAAAGTCGCTTACAGGAGGAACAAAAATGATTCGAATTGGACAAGGTTATGATGTGCATCAATTAGTTGAAGGACGCCCATTTATTTTGGGGGGTATTGAAATTGAACATCACAAAGGATTGCTTGGTCATTCAGATGCGGATGTTTTATTGCATACCATCACAGATGCAGCACTTGGCGCGATAGGTGGAGGCGACATTGGCAAGCATTTCCCAGACACAGATCCAGAATTTAAAGATGCTGATTCCCGCAAACTGTTAACGCATATTTGGGAATATGTGAAAGAACAAGGCTATGAGCTCGGCAATATCGATTGCACAGTTATTGCGCAAAAGCCGAAATTGGCCCCTTACATTGAGCAAATGCGTGAATCGATTGCGACCTTATTAGAAGCTGATGTTTCGCAGGTAAACGTCAAAGCCACGACTTCAGAGCATCTTGGATTTACTGGACGTGAAGAAGGAATTGCTTCATTAGCAGTGATTTTGTTAACAAAACGTCCGGTTTCACTTGATGTCCCGGAGTGATAGAATAGCAGAAGGATAAGACATTTTAGGAGGAAATTAAATGACACAAGAAGTACGCGTACGTTATGCACCGAGTCCTACAGGTCACCTGCATATTGGAGGCGCCCGTACAGCTCTATTTAACTATTTATTTGCACGCCACAATAATGGTAAATTCATTATCCGTATTGAAGATACAGATACGGCTCGTAACATTGAAACCGGGATCATGTCGCAGTTGGATAATTTAAAATGGTTAGGTATTGAACACGATGAATCAATTGATATTGGCGGAGAATATGGTCCTTACCGTCAAATGGAACGGTTGGATACGTATCAAGAGCATTCTGAGAAAATGCTTGAAAAAGGATTGGCTTATAAATGTTTCTGTACGCCTGAAGAGTTGGAAACAGAACGCGATGCACAAAAAGCATCTGGTATTGCAGCACCACAATACAGTGGCACTTGTCGCAATTTAACAGCCGAAGAAGTTGCTGAAAAAGAAACAGCAGGAAAAACATTCACTCTTCGTGCAAAAGTTCCGGCTAATACTACGTATGAGTTTAATGACTTAGTGCGTGGGCAAATTTCATTTGAGTCAAAAGATGTTGGCGACTGGGTCATGGTTAAAACGAACGGTATTCCTACGTATAACTTTGCGGTTGTTATCGATGATTATTTGATGAAAATCTCACATGTCTTCCGAGGCGAAGAGCATTTGTCGAACACACCAAGACAAATGATGATTTACGATGCATTTGGCTGGGACTACCCGAGTTATGGTCATATGACGTTAATCATCAACGAAGACCGCAAGAAATTATCGAAGCGTGACGAGTCGATCTTGCAGTTTATTTCGCAGTACAAAGATTTAGGGTACATTCCAGAAGCCTTATTTAATTTCTTTGGGCTACTTGGTTGGTCTCCAGAAGGTGAAGAAGAGATTTTCTCGAAAGAAGAATTTATTCGGATCTTTGATGTGGAGCGCTTATCTAAATCACCATCAATGTTTGATAAACAGAAATTAATGTGGATGAACAACCAATACATCAAGCAATTGCCGCTTGAAGAAGTCGTGAAATTGTCTCTACCGCATTTGCAAAAAGCAGGCAAACTGCCAGAAGAAATGACGGATGAGCAAACAGAATGGGCTAATAAGCTAGTTGCTTTGTACCACGATCAAATGAGCTATGGTGCAGAAATCACTGAGCTGTCTGAACAGTTTTTCACTGACGAATTGACGTATGGCGAAGCGGAGAAAGAAATTTTGGCTGCTGAGCAAGTGCCAGAAGTGATGACGGCTTTTAAAGAACAGCTAGCTGCACTTGAAAATTTTGAGCCAGCTGAAATCAAAGCAGCAATCAAAGCCGTTCAAAAAGCAACAGGGCATAAGGGCAAAAACCTATTCATGCCGATTCGTGTAGTGATCACCGGACAAATGCACGGACCTGAATTGCCAGACTCTATTTCTTTATTAGGTAAAGACAAAGCCATCGCCCGTGTTTCACAATATGCAGGTGCCTAACATTGACTTATTAGGCTGACGGTGTAAAATAGATTTACCATCTATAAAACGTTGACGAGAAGAAGTACATGCAGCAAGCTCTCAAGAGAAGATCCTCATCGGCTGAAAGGGATCCGGGCCGCTGCCGCATCGAAATGCCTCTCCGAGTGCTGAGTCGAATCAAGTAGACCAGACGTTTTGCCTGCGTTATAGGCTTTCGAGAGAAAAGGACGAGCTGTTCTTTTAATCAGAGTGGAACCGCGCAACTAAGCGTCTCTGTCATGTATATGACAGGGGCGCTTTTTATTTTGGATCAGAAAGGAAGCGAGACAAATGTTTAAGTTATTGAAAGATGATGTGGATGTCATTTTTGAACAAGACCCGGCGGCGCGTAATTATTGGGAAGTTATGTTAACTTATTCCGGTCTCCATGCTATTTGGGCACATCGATTAGCACATTTCTTTTTTAAGAATAAATTGTTTTTTATTGCCCGTGTGATCTCGCAAATTAGCCGCTTTTTTACAGGCATCGAAATTCATCCAGGTGCCGTTATTGGCCGCAGGTTTTTTATTGACCATGGTATGGGTGTTGTTATTGGAGAAACTTGTGAAATCGGTGATAATGTTACTTTGTATCAAGGTGTCACATTAGGTGGTACAGGTAAAGAACGTGGTAAACGTCATCCGACATTAGAAGATAATGTTTTAGTTGCGACAGGCGCCAAAGTGTTAGGTTCTATTATTATTGGTGCTAATTCCAAAGTTGGAGCCGGATCGGTCGTTTTAAAAAATGTCCCGATGAATTCTACGGTAGTCGGAATTCCAGGCAAAGTGGTCATTCAAAATGGTATGAAAGTAAAACAAGATTTAAACCATCAACATATGCCAGACCCTGTTATGGATAAATGTGATGGGATGGAAGCAAAAATTGCTAAATTGCAACAGGAAATCGAACAACTAAAACAAGTAACACAGGAAGAAGGGCGTCGTTTATGACAATCCAAATTTTTAATTCATTATCCAGACAAAAAGAAACCTTTATTCCATTAGAAGAGGGTAAAGTGAAAATGTATGTCTGCGGACCGACTGTTTATAATTATATTCACATTGGTAACGCGCGTCCGGTCATCGTTTATGACACCGTTCGTCGTCATTTAGAATACCGCGGTTATGACGTGAAGTATGTATCCAATTTTACAGATATAGACGACAAATTAATCAAAGCAGCAAATGAACTGGGTCAGGAAGTTCCTGAAATTGCAGAGCGTTTCATCGCTGCTTATTTTGAAGATACACAGGCACTGGGGTGTGCAGAAGCAGATGTTCATCCGCGAGTAACCGATCACATGGTGCAAATTATTGAGTTTATCGAGGCATTGATTGAAAAAGGCTATGCTTATGAGTCTCAAGGCGACGTTTACTATAGAACGCGCAAATTTGAAGGTTATGGCAAGTTGTCTCATCAATCAGTTGATGAGTTGAAGATTGGTGCTCGTATTGAAACAGGGGATAAAAAAGAAGATGAGCTAGATTTCGTGCTATGGAAAGCGGCCAAACCAAAAGAAATTTCATGGGATAGCCCATGGGGGAAAGGGCGTCCAGGTTGGCACATCGAGTGCTCGGTAATGGCGCGCGAACATTTGGGTGATACGATTGATATTCACGCAGGTGGACAAGATTTAACGTTCCCGCATCACGAAAATGAAATTGCTCAATCTGAAGCGTTCACTGGCAAGCCATTTGCGCGTTATTGGATGCACAACGGGTATATCAATATTGATAATGAAAAAATGTCGAAGTCGCTGAATAATTTTGTGTTGGTAACCGATATATTAAAAGAGATGGACCCACAAGTGCTACGTTTCTTTATGTTGTCGGTTCATTACCGTCACCCAATCAACTACTCGCAGCAATTAGTAGAAGATGCAGTTGCTGGACTAGAGCGACTGCGTACAGCTTATGCTAACTTAAATCACCGATTGAGTGTGTCTGCTGACCTCGGCGACCATTCAGATAGTTGGATTAACAAAATCGACACGATTAAAGCGGCGTTTATTGAAACAATGGATGATGACTTTAATACAGCAAATGCGATTTCTAGTCTTTTCGACTTATCTCGCTTATCCAATACGTATTTATTGGAAAAACAAACAGCAACAACGGTTTTGGAAACATTCCTCGCAGTGTTTGATGAGTTGGCTGGTGTTTTAGGCTTACCGTTCAGTCAGAAAAAAGAACTGCTAGACGAAGAAGTAGAAGCTTTGATGATCGAACGCATTGAAGCGCGTAAAAATCGTGACTTTGCACGGGCAGATGAAATCCGTGATTTATTCAAAGAAAAAAATATCATTTTAGAAGATACAGCGCAAGGGACACGCTGGAAACGAGGGCAATAAATTGACTATTTTACGAAAAAACGATGTAGATCAACTCAATGCACTTGCTCTTGCCTATATGGGAGATGCGGTTTATGAGCAAGCAGTACGTGAGCATTTATTGCGCTCTGGCCGTTCAAAACCGAATATTTTGCATCGCCAATCAACTACTTTCGTTTCTGCTAAAGCGCAAGCAGTGGTGTTAAAGCGGCTGACAGAAGAAGGGTTTTTAACAGAAGCCGAATTGGCGATCATGAGAAGAGGACGCAACGCCAAGTCTGGGTCCGTACCAAAAAATACCGATGTACAAACTTATAATTTCAGTACCGCTTTTGAAGCGGTACTGGGCTGGTTGTATTTAAAAGAAGAACAAGCGCGTGTGGACGAAATCATTTCCTATGCGATTGAGATCATTGAAGAGCTGGGAGGCGGATTGAAATGACTGAAGAAGAGTTGGCACCGGAAATAATTGGCGGTAAGAACCCCGTACTCGAAGCGTTACGAGCAGACCGGGATATTAATAAAATCTGGATTGCTGAAGGTGTCCAGAAAAAAGGCATTACTGAATTATTGCAGTTGGCAAAAGACAGAGGCGTCATTGTCCAGTCAGTTCCAAAGAAAAAAATTGACGGTTTGACGGATACTAATCATCAAGGAATCGCAGCAGCAGTAGCTGCTTATAATTACGCAAGTCTGGATGATTTGTTTGACGCAGCTTCGGCAAAGAGTGAAGATCCATTTTTCTTGATCTTAGATGAGCTAGAAGATCCGCATAATTTAGGGTCTATCATGAGAACAGCGGATGCAATTGGCGTTCATGGTTTGATTATTCCAAAGCGTCGTGCAGTTGGTTTGACTGGGGTTGTGGCAAAAGCTTCAACGGGCGCGATTGAGCATGTGCCAGTCGTGCGCATTAATAACTTGTCACAAACTGTAGATGAACTAAAAAAGCGCGGGGTATGGATTGCCGGTACTGATGCAAAAGAGTCGGTTGATTACCGAAAAATGGATGCATCTTTGCCACTAGCCGTTATTATTGGTAGCGAAGGCAAAGGCATGAGTCGGATTTTGCGTGAAAAATGTGATTTTCTTTATCAATTGCCTATGGTAGGTCATGTCACGTCGCTTAATGCGTCAGTAGCAGCAAGCTTGTTGATGTACGAAGTTTATAGAAAGCGCAATCCATTGGATTAATGCCATGAATATTCTGCTGGTTGATGGATACAATATCATTGGAGACTGGGTCGAACTGCAGGAACTGAAAAAAGATAAATTGGCGAATGCCAGAGATCGTCTTATTGAGCGGATGGCTGAATACCGGAGCTATAAGGGATGGCGTGTTATCATCGTTTTTGACGCTCATCTTGTTCCGGGAATTGAAGCCAAAAATCTGCACCACGATGTTGAAGTCATTTACACAAAAGAAAGCGAAACGGCAGATGAACGGATCGAAAAATTGGCGACAAGCTTGCATACTCGCCGCGACCAAGTTTATGTAGCGACTTCGGATTTAACAGAGCAATGGGTTATTTTTGGTAAAGGAGCTCTACGAATTTCAGCAAGAGAACTAGAAATTGAAATGACTGAAATACAGGAGAACATCACTAAAAAAGTAAAAGAAATCCAGGAGCAGCGCGGGATTTCAAAAATACCGCTGTCTGGAGAAGTAGCGGAAATTTTCGAAAAATGGCGAAGAGGCTTGAAATGAACGGTTGACGCTCATTTTTTTCTTCCTGTATACTGAAGATATCGAGGCTCACGCAATCGGAGGGATCACCCGTGGAAAATCATGATCAAGTTCAGCCCCAACGATTCACCGGTATGACAGATGAGGAACTTGTCAGTTTAGTCCACAGTGGAAATACGGAAGCACTGGATTTTTTGATTACAAAGTTCCGTCCTTTTGTTCGAATGAAAGCCCGCTCGTATTTTCTGATCGGCGCTGACAAAGAAGACATTATTCAAGAAGGCATGATTGGTTTATACAAGGCGATTCGGGATTTTAAAAGTGATAAATTATCTTCGTTTCGTGCATTTGCGGAATTATGTATTATTCGTCAAATCATCACCGCTATTAAAACAGCAACTCGACAGAAGCATATTCCGTTAAATTCGTATATCTCGTTGGACAAGCCAATTTACGATGAAGAGTCTGACCGGACTTTAATGGATGTACTGACGGGCAATGGCGTAGACGATCCGGAAGATTTGGTCATTCATAACGAAGAGTTTCAGTATATGGAAGAAAAAATGGGAGAAGTACTAAGTGAACTGGAACGTGAAGTGTTAGCCCTTTATTTAGATGGTCAATCTTATCAAGAAATTTCAGAAAAGCTTGAACGCCATGTAAAATCAATTGATAACGCATTACAGCGAGTCAAGAGAAAACTTGAGCGTCACTTACAGATCAATGAGATGCCAAGCTCCTGAAGTGCGGTTGACAGGGCTGTTTTAAGGTGATAACCTTGAAAAAGCTTTAAATATAAATAAGGTGATACTGTGGTCAAAAAAATTGTATTAAGCTGCTCAAAATGTGCATCTCGTAATTATACGGTTCCTGCGAAAGCAGAAGCTAGCACACGTTTGGAACTCAAAAAATTCTGTGCTCATTGCAATGAGCATACCGTGCATAAACAAACGATATGAATTTAACTGAATGCCGGGCGATATAGAGTGATTTTGAAATTCGGAGGTTTTTAAAATAATGGGTAACATTAGCGGTTTCTTTAAAAATGTCGTTTCGGAAATGCGGAAAGTAAGCTGGCCGAAACGAAAAGAACTAACTCGTTATACAATCGTTGTTCTTTCTACTTGTATTTTTATGGCTCTCTTTTTCACAATAGTCGATGCAGGCATCTCGGAATTATTCCGTTGGTTCGTAGCATTATAAGTTGTTCGATAAGAATAACGCATAAAAAATAGCCCGTCATTCTATGAGAACGGGTTTTTTCATTTGGTTAAAAAGGAGGGATGGACGTTTAGTCCGCACGATTATGGAGAAAAATTGGTATGTAGTCCACACGTATTCCGGGTATGAAAACAAAGTTAAAGCAAATTTAGAAAAGCGTGTCGAAACAATGGGTATGGAAGATCTGATCTTTCGCGTCATCATTCCCGAAGAACAAGAAACAGATTTTAAAGATGGTAAAAAGCGTACAGTAATGCGTAAGACCTTCCCGGGATATGTTTTGGTTGAATTGATCATGACAGATGAATCTTGGTATGTAGTCAGAAATACACCGGGTGTTACAGGATTTATCGGTTCATCAGGTGGAGGAGCAAAACCAACGCCGTTATTAGATGAAGAAGTTGAATTTATCTTGAAACAAATGGGTATGACAGAACGCAAAGTGGACATTGACTTTGCGGTTGCGGATACAGTTGAAGTAATGGAAGGGCCATTTGCTAATTTCCAAGGAAAAGTCGAGGAAATTGATGATACAAAAGGCAAAGTAAAAGTAGCGATTGACATCTTCGGTCGCGAAACCAAAATGGAACTGGATTTCGAGCAAGTTCAAAAAGTATAAAAGTCCCTTGCTATTCTGAATTATTAATGGTATTATTTCAAAGGTCAGACTGTCATAGGACACTCTGTACAATTTAGCTAATTCTATCAACATCGTTGACAGACAGATATTGAGTGGGAGGGGCAACCCTATTACCACATCACGGACTTAAGGAGGTGTGTTTCGTGGCTAAAAAAGTTGTTAAAGTTGTAAAATTGCAGATACCTGCAGCAAAAGCTAATCCAGCGCCACCAGTTGGTCCAGCATTGGGTCAAGCAGGTGTTAACATCATGGGATTCTGTAAAGAGTTTAACGCGCGTACGGCAGATCAAGCAGGACTGATCATTCCAGTTGAGATTTCAGTATTTGAAGATCGTTCATTTACATTCATTACGAAAACTCCGCCCGCAGCTGTTCTATTAAAAGTAGCAGCCGGTATTGAATCAGGTTCAGGCGAACCGAACCGCAATAAAGTAGCGACTGTGAAACGCGACAAAGTTCGCGAAATAGCAGAAACTAAAATGCCAGATCTAAATGCTGCTTCAGTAGAAGCTGCAATGTTGATGGTTGAAGGTACTGCTCGCAGTATGGGCATTACAATCGAAGACTAATTCTAGTAGTTGTTTTTGGATGGGTTGCGCAGTTCATCATGAACCGCGCAGCCTTTAATCGTGGGAGGTTCATTCCGTTATACCACAACAAGGAGGACGTTTAAAATGGCTAAAACAGGCAAAAAATTGCAAGACGCACAAAAATTAATCGACCGCTCAAAACAATACGAAGCGAAAGAAGCAATCGAACTTGCGAAAAAAGCAAGCACGGTGAACTTTGACGCTACAGTGGAAGTGGCTTTCCGTCTAGGAATCGACACGCGTAAGAACGACCAGCAAATCCGTGGGGCAGTAGTACTTCCAAACGGAACTGGTAAAACTCAAAGCGTATTGGTTTTTGCTAAAGGCGAAAAACTTAAAGAAGCTGAAGCAGCTGGTGCTGATTTCGTAGGCGACGCTGAATATATCCAAAAAATCCAACAAGGATGGTTTGACTTCGACGTGATCGTTGCAACTCCTGACATGATGGGTGAAGTTGGTAAACTTGGACGCGTTTTAGGACCAAAAGGCTTAATGCCAAACCCTAAAACAGGTACAGTTACTTTTGACGTAACGAAAGCTGTTCAAGAAATCAAAGCGGGTAAAGTGGAATACCGTGCAGACAAAACAGGTATTATCCATGCGCCAATCGGGAAAGTTTCTTTTGATGACAGCAAACTTGCTGAAAACTTAGAAGCGATCTATGACGTAGTATTAAAAGCGAAGCCATCTTCTGCTAAAGGTACGTACATCAAATCATTAAACGTTACTACTACAATGGGGCCTGCTGTTAAAGTGGATCCATCTAAAGTAGTTGCTAAATAATATATTGACATCGTATTTCTGCTCTGCTATACTAGCGGAGTTGTGAAATACCCATTTGTACCGCAGACAGTAGGGGCGCTAGTCGCTTAATTTATCCCTGCCGAGGACATGATGAATTCAGTAAACATCTTTTTGATGCTGATTTTATGCCTCTGTGTCTGTAATGGACCAGAGGCTTTTCTTATGGACGGTATAAATGAAAAATCTATAGGAGGTGCCAAAATGAGCAAAGCAGTTGAAACGAAAAAAGTTGTCGTGCAAACAATCGCTGATAAATTCAATGCTGCAGCGTCAGTTGTAGTTGTTGATTACCGTGGATTGAACGTTGCACAATTAACAGAACTTCGTAAACAGCTTCGTGAAGCAGGCGTTGAGTTTAAAGTTTACAAAAACTCAATGACTCGTCGTGCGACTGAAATGCACGGACTTGAAGCAATCAACGAACACTTTACAGGACCAAACGCAATTGCATTTTCTAACGAAGATGTAGTAGCACCAGCAAGAATCATCAATAACTTCGCTAAAGCGAATGAAGCGCTTGAAATCAAAGCGGGCGTTATTGAAGGCGTAGTCGCATCTGCTGACGATATGAAAGCATTGGCAGAACTTCCATCACGTGATGGCTTGCTATCTATGCTACTCAGCGTACTACAAGCTCCAATCCGCAACTTTGCAGCTACAACAAAAGCAGTTGCAGATCAAAAAGAAGAACAAGGCGCTTAATAAGTTAGCCGGCTAAGCAAGACAAAAAATATTACCTATCAATAGGAGGAAACTATAATGACACAAGAACAAATCTTAGACGCAATCAAAGAAATGACAGTTCTTCAACTAAACGACCTAGTAAAAGCAATCGAAGAAGAGTTCGGCGTAACTGCTGCTGCTCCTGTTGCTGCTGCTGGTGCTGGCGCTGCTGCTGAAGAAGAACAAACTGAATTTGACGTTATTCTTACTTCTGCAGGCGATTCAAAAATCAAAGTAATCAAAGCAGTACGCGAAATCACTGGTCTTGGTCTTAAAGAAGCGAAAGCACTTGTAGACGAAGCTCCTAAAGCAATCAAAGAAGGCGTATCTAAAGAAGACGCTGAAGAAATGAAGGGCAAACTTGAAGAAGTTGGCGCTTCAGTAGAAGTTAAGTAATTTCATGAATTCATAAAAAAGAAAGGAAAGCTCGTCAGTGTATACCGACGGGCTTTTCTTCTTTTTAAATTTATTTGCAGGGCGGACATTGTCCGTAATAAGGTGAATGCAAGGAGGACGTTATATGTCTCAACATTATTATTCTAAAAATCCTCAAATAAAAAGCAATCCTCGAGAGTGGACAGATGTGTTACGCGGCGAAAAATTCCGATTCCAAACCGATACAGGAGTTTTCAGCAAAAGTGAAGTCGATTTTGGTTCGCGTTTATTAATCGAGGCATTCAGAGAAGCTGATATTGATGGACCTATGCTGGATGTGGGTTGTGGTTACGGGCCGATCGGGATGGCAATCGCAAAAGCATTTCCTCAAAAACAAGTTCATATGATAGATGTGAATACACGAGCTATTGAACTAGCGAAAACAAATGTTGAAAAAAATGAGATCTCCAATGTCCAGATTTATGAAAGTGACGGATTAGCTGCGGTTGAAATTGATGATTTCTCAGCTATCCTAACAAATCCGCCAATTAGGGCTGGAAAAGAAACTATTTTCCGTTTTTATGAAGAAGCAGCTGCAAAGTTAATGGATGGTGGATCATTGTGGGTAGTTATTCAGAAAAAGCAGGGTGCTCCTTCTACACAAGTGAAATTAGAAGAACTTTTCGGAGAAGTAAGAGTGGTTGATAAGAAGAAAGGTTACTTTATTTTTGAAGCCAGAAAAATTTGACTTGACAAAACGCCTGTGTTATTATAATGAAATGCAAAATTTATTATTTTGAGGTCGTTTGCCCTTTTTCGGGCTTGGCATGGCGACAGAGCTAATCACGTGTAAACCGAAAATGAGCTATTTTAGCCTCGTTTTCTTTTTGTCTTTTCGATATCATACACTATTTTGTAGAAATCGCAAAGACCTATAATCGTTTTATTGAGGGGTGAATAAGTTGGTAGGTCAACTAGTTCAGTACGGTCAACATCGTCAACGCAGAAGTTTTTCGAGAATCAGTGAAGTGCTGGATCTTCCGAACTTGATCGAAATTCAATCATCATCTTATGAATGGTTTCTCGAAGAAGGGCTTCGCGAAATGTTCCGAGATATTTCACCGATTGAAGATTTCACAGGGAATCTATCACTCGAGTTTGTTGATTACAGTCTCGCGGAACCGAAGTATCCAGTCGATGAATCGAAAGAGCGCGACGTTACTTACGCAGCACCTTTGCGTGTTAAAGTGCGTCTGCACAACAAAGAAACAGATGAAGTAAAAGAGCAGGATGTCTTCATGGGAGATTTCCCATTAATGACAGAAACGGGTACTTTCGTCATCAATGGCGCAGAACGCGTTATCGTTTCCCAGTTAGTTCGTTCGCCAAGTGTTTATTTCCACGACAAGACAGATAAAAATGGTAAAAAAGGCTTTGGAGCAACTGTTATACCTAACCGTGGAGCATGGTTGGAGTACGAAACAGATGCGAAAGATGTCGTGTATGTCAGAATTGATCGTACACGTAAATTGCCAGTAACAGTTCTTTTAAGAGCTCTTGGATTTGGATCAGACCAAGAAATCATTGATTTGCTTGGAGATAACGAATTCCTTCAAAACACACTTGAAAAAGATAATACAGAGAGCACAGAAAAGGCGCTTCTTGAAATTTATGAACGCTTGCGCCCTGGTGAGCCACCAACGGTTGAAAGTGCGAAGAGCTTACTATATTCACGCTTTTTCGACCCAAAACGCTATGACTTAGCAAATGTTGGTCGCTACAAAATGAACAAAAAGCTCCATATTAAAAACCGTCTTTTCAACCAAACAATTGCCGAAACATTGGCAGATCCTGAAACAGGTGAAATTTTAGTTGAAGCAGGGACATTAATTGATCGTCGTGTACTGGATCGTTTAATTCCAAACTTAGAAAACGGTGTTGGTTTCCATACGGTTTCTCAAGTAGGTGGCGTTCTAGAAGGTGAAGTTACTTTACAGTCGATTAAAATTTATGCGCCGAACAACGAAGATCAAAAAGAAATCACTGTGATTAGTAATGCTTATATAGAAGATAAGATTAAAAATGTAACGCCAGCGGATATTATTTCTTCTATTAGTTACTTCTTTAACCTTCTTTACGGTGTTGGAAACACAGATGACATTGATCATCTTGGTAACCGCCGTTTGCGTTCAGTAGGTGAGCTTTTACAAAACCAATTCCGTATTGGTTTGTCTCGTATGGAGCGCGTCGTACGTGAGCGTATGTCGATTAACGATACACAAGCCATCGTACCTCAACAATTGATCAATATCCGCCCGGTTATTGCATCAATTAAAGAGTTCTTCGGTAGTTCTCAGCTTTCTCAGTTTATGGATCAAACGAATCCACTTGCTGAATTGACACACAAACGCCGTCTATCGGCTCTTGGGCCCGGTGGTTTAACGCGTGAACGTGCAGGTTTTGAAGTGCGTGACGTTCACTATTCACATTATGGCCGTATGTGTCCAATTGAAACCCCTGAGGGCCCGAACATTGGATTGATCAATACACTTTCAACATTTGCGAAAGTGAATAAGTTCGGTTTCATTGAAACTCCTTATCGTCGTGTAGATGGTGAAACTGGCTTAGTTACACAGCATATTGATTACTTGACTGCGGATGAAGAAGATAACTATGTAGTCGCTCAAGCCAACTCGAAATTAAATGACGATGGATCATTTGTTGAAGAAGGCATTGTGGCACGTTTCCGCGGGGAAAACACAATTTACAAACGCGGCAGCATTGACTATATGGATGTTTCTCCGAAGCAGGTCGTTTCCGTAGCAACAGCTTGTATTCCGTTCCTAGAAAACGATGACTCCAACCGAGCATTAATGGGAGCGAACATGCAACGTCAAGCAGTTCCTTTGTTAAATCCGGAAGCTCCTTTTGTAGGAACTGGAATGGAACATTTGGCGGCACGTGATTCTGGTGCAGCTGTGGTGGCAAAAAATGACGGTATTGTAGAGTTTGTGGAAGCAAAAGAAATTTCAGTTCGCCGCATCGAAGTTGTGGATGGCAATGAAGTTAAGGGTGACTTGGATGTCTACAGATTGCAGAAATTCGTTCGTTCGAACCAAGGGACAAGTTATAACCAACGCCCAATCGTTAAAGTTGGAGACCGTATTTCTAAACGTGATATTCTAGCCGATGGACCTTCAATGGAGCGCGGAGAGATGGCATTGGGAAGAAACGTACTGGTAGCCTTCATGACGTGGGACGGCTTTAACTACGAAGATGCGATCATCATGAGTGAACGTTTAGTGAAAGACGATGTTTACACATCTGTCCACATAGAAGAGTACGAATCTGATTCACGTGATACAAAACTTGGGCCAGAAGAAATTACGCGCGATATTCCGAACGTAGGGGAAGATGCATTACGTAACTTGGATGACCGTGGAATTATCCGTGTCGGAGCTGAAGTAAAAGATGGAGATATTCTAGTTGGTAAAGTAACACCTAAAGGCGTTACTGAATTAACTGCTGAAGAACGTCTTCTTCATGCTATTTTTGGTGAAAAAGCACGCGAAGTTCGCGATACATCGTTGCGAGTTCCTCACGGTGCTGGCGGTATTGTATTAGACGTTAAAATCTTCAACCGTGAAGATGGAGATGAGTTACCACCGGGTGTTAATCAGCTAGTCCGCGCATACATCGTTCAGAAACGTAAAATTTCTGTGGGTGATAAAATGGCCGGTCGTCACGGAAACAAAGGTGTTATTTCAAGGATTTTACCTGAAGAAGATATGCCATTCATGCCTGATGGCACGCCAGTCGACATTATGTTGAACCCACTGGGTGTACCGTCTCGTATGAATATCGGTCAGGTGCTTGAATTGCATCTTGGAATGGCTTCTCGTTCACTTGGAATTCATATGGCTTCATCTGTATTTGATGGAGCGAATGAAGAAGATGTGTTGGAAACAATGGAAGAGTCAGGTATGCCACTTGATGGTAAGACGATTCTCTATGATGGCCGTTCTGGGGAAGCGTTCGATAACCGTGTGTCTGTAGGGATCATGTACATGATCAAACTTGCTCACATGGTTGACGATAAATTGCATGCCCGTTCAACTGGACCTTACTCATTGGTTACTCAACAACCACTGGGTGGTAAAGCACAATTCGGTGGACAGCGTTTTGGTGAGATGGAAGTATGGGCACTAGAAGCATATGGTGCTGCACATACATTACAAGAAATCTTAACAGTCAAGTCGGATGATGTTGTAGGTCGTGTGAAAACGTATGAAGCAATTGTTAAGGGCGAAAGTGTACCGGAACCAAGTGTACCGGAATCATTTAAAGTTCTAATCAAAGAGCTTCAAAGTTTAGGTATGGACGTTAAGATGTTGACGATTGATGATGAAGAAATTGAATTACGCGATTTGGATGAAGAAGAAGATCTTCAGCCTGCGGATTCATTAAATATCCTACCAATCGCAGATAAAGAAGCACCGGTTGGAACAATTGATTAATAACGATTGGATTCGAACGGCTGTAACCGGCCGTTC
Organism: Planococcus kocurii; assembly: GCF_001465835.2. Taxonomy (NCBI): domain Bacteria; kingdom Bacillati; phylum Bacillota; class Bacilli; order Caryophanales; family Caryophanaceae; genus Planococcus; species Planococcus kocurii. The sequence goes on along the minus strand of NZ_CP013661.2, from coordinate 1,640,934 downwards.
TCCATTTATTCGCTTAGCCATTACCGAGGAAGAGCCGTACAGAAACTCGAGACAAAAGGGAGGTAGGCTCCTTGATAGATGTTAATAATTTTGAGTATATGAAGATCGGATTAGCGTCACCCGATAAAATTCGCTCATGGTCTTATGGAGAAGTCAAAAAGCCAGAAACAATCAATTACCGTACACTAAAACCTGAAAAAGATGGTTTGTTCTGCGAACGTATTTTCGGTCCTACGAAGGATTGGGAATGTCATTGTGGTAAATACAAACGTGTTCGTTATAAAGGTGTTGTCTGTGATCGTTGTGGCGTTGAAGTTACACGTTCAAAAGTTCGCCGCGAGCGCATGGGGCATATTGAATTAGCTGCTCCAGTTTCACATATTTGGTATTTCAAAGGAATTCCGAGCCGCATGGGACTTATCTTAGATATGTCACCGCGTTCACTTGAAGAAGTAATTTACTTTGCTTCTTATGTAGTAATCGATCCTGCAGATACACCACTTGAAAAGAAACAGCTTTTATCTGAAAAAGAATACCGCGCTTACCGTGATAAGTTTGGCAAGAAATTCCAAGCGGCTATGGGAGCAGAAGCAATCAAACGTCTGTTACAAGAAATTGACCTTGAGCGCGAAACGGATTCTTTAAAAGAAGAGTTAAAAACGGCACAAGGTCAACGTCGTACTCGTGCGATTAAACGCCTTGAAGTCGTTGAGTCATTCCGTAACTCAGGAAACAACCCTGATTGGATGATTTTAGATGTGCTTCCTGTTATTCCACCTGAACTTCGTCCGATGGTTCAATTAGATGGAGGCCGCTTTGCGACTTCCGATTTAAATGACCTTTATCGTCGTGTAATCAACCGGAACAACCGTTTGAAACGTCTTTTGGATCTTGGTGCACCAAGCATTATCGTTCAAAACGAAAAACGCATGCTTCAAGAAGCTGTTGATGCATTAATTGATAATGGTCGTCGTGGCCGTCCGGTTACTGGACCTGGTAACCGTCCATTGAAATCTCTTTCTCATATGTTAAAAGGTAAACAAGGACGCTTCCGTCAAAACCTTCTTGGTAAACGAGTAGATTATTCAGGCCGTTCAGTAATCGTAGTTGGACCTAACTTGAAAATGTACCAATGTGGTTTGCCAAAAGGAATGGCAATTGAATTGTTTAAACCTTTTGTGATGAAGGAATTGGTTGAACGTGGATTGGCTCATAACATTAAGAGCGCAAAACGTAAAATCGAACGTCTTCATTCTGAAGTTTGGGATGTACTGGAAGATGTTATCAAGGAGCATCCGGTTCTATTGAACCGAGCACCAACTCTTCACAGACTAGGTATTCAGGCATTTGAACCAACGTTAGTTGAAGGAAAAGCAATTCGCCTTCACCCGCTTGTATGTACTGCATACAATGCCGATTTCGATGGTGACCAAATGGCTGTTCACGTACCTTTATCATCTGAAGCACAAGCAGAAGCAAGACTACTAATGCTTGCAGCTCAAAACATTTTGAATCCAAAAGACGGAAAACCTGTTGTAACACCATCTCAGGATATGGTTTTAGGAAACTATTACTTAACACTTGAGCGTAAAGGTGCTACAGGAGAAGGCGCTACTTTCTCAGGACCTGAAGAAGTCATGATCGCTTATCAAACAGGCCATGTGCATTTGCATACACGTATTGCGATTCAAGCTGGAGCTGTTAACAACCCGACGTTCACAGAAGAACAAAACAAAATGCTTTTGTTGACATCTGTTGGTAAAATTATTTTCAATGAAATTCTGCCGAAGTCATTCCCATATATCAATGAACCGACTGACTTTAACTTGCAGGTGGAAACGCCAGCGAAATACTTTGTTGCTACAACAACGGATATTCGCAAGCATATTGAAGAAGCCGAACTTGTAACGCCATTTAAAAAGAAAATTCTCGGAGAAATTATTGCTGAAGTATTTAAACGTTTCCATATTACGGAAACTTCAAAAATGCTAGATCGCATGAAGAGTCTTGGATTTAAGTATTCGACACAAGCCGGCATTACTGTTGGTGTGTCAGATATTGTAGTTCTTCCAGACAAGGGAGAAATTTTAATTAGCGCACAAGAAAATGTAGACAAAGTAATGAAACAATTCCGTCGTGGATTGATTACAGAAGAAGAACGCTATGCACGTGTCATTTCGTATTGGAGTAATGCAAAAGATATCATTCAGGGCAAACTGATGGCATCTCTTGATAACTTAAACCCAATCTTTATGATGAGTGATTCCGGAGCTCGTGGTAATGCTTCCAACTTTACACAGCTTGCTGGTATGCGCGGATTGATGGCCAACCCGGCTGGGCGTATTATCGAACTTCCGATCAAATCATCCTTCCGTGAAGGATTGACAGTACTTGAATATTTCATCTCAACTCACGGTGCTCGTAAAGGTCTTGCCGATACAGCACTTAAAACAGCCGATTCTGGTTACTTAACTCGTCGTTTAGTAGATGTTGCACAAGATGCAATTGTTCGCGAAAATGACTGCGGAACTGATAGAGGCTTGTTGGTAGGGGCGTTAATGGAAGGCACAGAAGTGATTGAAGAGCTGCACGAGCGTATCGTTGGTCGTCATGCTAAGAAAACAATTCGCCATCCGGAAACTAAAGAGATTATTGTAGCGAAAGATGAACTGATCACACAAGACTTGACTCGTCTCATTCTTGAGGCAGGCATTAAAGAAGTGACAATTCGTTCTGCGTTTACATGTAACACAAAACACGGTATTTGTAAGAAATGTTACGGAACGAACTTGGCAACTGGAGACGAAGTTGAAGTGGGCGAAGCAGTTGGTATTATTGCGGCTCAATCAATCGGAGAACCAGGAACTCAGCTTACGATGCGTACATTCCATACAGGCGGTGTTGCAGGAGACGATATTACACAAGGTCTTCCGCGTATCCAAGAAATATTTGAATCGCGTAATCCGAAAGGTCAAGCCGTTATTTCTGAAATTACAGGTACCGTTACTGAAATTGACGAAATTCGCGAAGGCCAAAAAGAAGTAACGATTCAAGGTGACGTTGAAACGCGTAAATACTTAGCACCTTATAATGCTCGTATCAAGGTTCAAGTAGACGATGCTATTGTTCGAGGCGAAGTATTGACAGATGGTTCAATTGATCCGAAACAATTGCTACAAGTAAAAGACGTTCAAGCTGTTCAAGTTTATCTATTGAAAGAAGTTCAAAAAGTATACCGTATGCAGGGTGTTGAAATCGGCGATAAGCACGTAGAAGTTATGGTTCGTCAAATGTTCCGTAAAGTTCGCGTAATTGAAGCCGGTGATACTGAATTGCTACCAGGTTCACTTTTGGATATTCATCAATTTACTGAAGCTAATGTTAAAGCGGTTCTAGAAGGTAACTTACCAGCGACAAGCCGTCCCGTAATTCTAGGGATTACAAAAGCTTCTCTTGAAACAGAATCATTCTTATCAGCCGCATCTTTCCAAGAAACGACTCGCGTCTTAACAGATGCAGCGATTAAAGGGAAACGTGATGAGCTTCTAGGATTGAAAGAGAACGTTATTATCGGTAAACTTGTTCCAGCTGGAACAGGAATGCAGCGTTACCGTCAAATCAGAATTGCTCAAAGCGAAAAAGCGGCGAAGCAAGAAAGTGTCGGTACAGAGTCATAAAATGAATGTATTAGATTCCGGGGAGGTTCTAAATAATCTCCTCGGGATTTTTTAAGAATTCAGTTGACAGCATTAGCATAGAATGATAACATGTTAAGGGTTGATGGTTAACGGTCTAACGCTTTGGAGGATATGTGAATGTCTAATGAAAAAGTAAAACAGACAAGTGAAATGATCATCGGTACAAAGCAGACAGTAAAAGCAATAAAAAGCGGTATTGTCCAAGAGATAATAGTGGCAAAAGACGCAGACGATCGAATGACCGAACAGATTATCCAACTAGCTTTAGAAAAAGGTATTCGGATCGGATTTGCAGATTCACGATTGAAGCTTGGCAAAGCATATGGCATTAATGTCGGTGCAGCTGCTGTGGCGATTACTGGATAACAGTTTTTGTGTAAATCACAAAGACTTTGTTTTTTACCCAAAAATGAACCACCTGGATATGTGGTATTAGAACACCTTTTGAGAGGAGGAAAAAATCGATGCCTACAATTAACCAATTAGTTAACAAGCCTCGTAAACCGAAGACTACTAAATCGGGTTCACCAGCGCTAAACAAAGGGTATAACAGCTTCAAAAAGGCTCAAACTAACGTGACATCACCACAGAAACGTGGAGTATGTACTCGTGTTGGTACAATGACACCGAAAAAACCAAACTCCGCATTGCGTAAATATGCGCGTGTACGTTTGACAAACCAAATTGAGGTTAATGCTTACATCCCTGGAGAAGGTCACAACCTTCAAGAGCACAGTGTAGTTCTTCTTCGCGGCGGACGCGTAAAAGATTTACCGGGTGTACGTTACCATATCGTACGTGGAGCACTTGATACAGCTGGAGTAAACGGCCGTATGCAAAGCCGTTCTAAATACGGAACTAAACGTCCTAAAGTAAAAAAATAATATCTTAAATTAACGAAGAGAATTCGTTGAAAGGAGGAACATACATGCCTCGTAAAGGTCCTGTAGCTAAACGTGATGTGTTGCCAGATCCAATTTATAATTCAAAATTGGTGACACGCTTAATTAATAAAATGATGGTTGACGGAAAAAGAGGTACTTCACAAAAAATCTTATACGGAGCGTTTGAGTTAGTTAAAGAACGCAGCGGTAAAGATCCAATTGAAGTATACGAACAAGCTTTGGCTAACGTTATGCCAGTTCTTGAAGTACGCGCTCGCCGTGTTGGTGGTGCAAACTACCAGGTGCCGGTTGAAGTTCGTCCAGAACGTCGTTCAACTCTAGGTCTTCGCTACCTTGTAAACTATTCACGTCTTCGTGGAGAGAAAACAATGGAAGAGCGTTTGGCTAATGAAATTTTAGATGCTGCTAACAACACTGGTGCAGCTGTTAAGAAACGCGAAGATATTCATAAAATGGCGGAAGCAAATAAAGCATTTGCTCACTATCGCTGGTAATTTCTTTCGAGATGTTTACATCTTAATCCGAAACGGAAGGAGAAAAACAACATGGCTAGAGAGTTCTCCTTAGACAAAACACGTAATATCGGGATCATGGCACACATCGATGCTGGTAAAACGACTACTACGGAGCGTATTTTATACTACACTGGTAAAATCCACAAAATTGGGGAAACGCATGAAGGTGCTTCTCAAATGGACTGGATGGAGCAAGAGCAGGAGCGCGGAATTACAATTACGTCTGCTGCTACAACGGCTTCATGGAAAGAACACCGTGTTAACATTATTGATACTCCAGGACACGTAGACTTCACTGTTGAAGTTGAACGTTCGTTGCGCGTACTTGATGGTGCGGTTACAGTTCTTGATGCTCAATCAGGTGTTGAGCCTCAAACTGAAACTGTTTGGCGTCAAGCTACAACTTACGGAGTTCCACGCATCGTATTTATCAACAAAATGGATAAAATCGGCGCGGACTTCTTATACTCTGTAGGTACGTTGCATGAGCGTCTACAAGCTAATGCTCACCCGATTCAGTTGCCAATCGGCGCAGAAGATAACTTTTCAGCAATCATTGATTTAGTTGAAATGAAAACACATTTCTACGCTAACGATTTAGGAACTGAAATTACTGAAGGTGAGATTCCTGAAGATCACAAAGAACTTGCTGAGGAATGGCACACTAAATTAGTGGAAGCTGTTGCTGAGCTTGACGAAGATTTGATGGAAAAATACCTTAGTGGCGAAGAAATTACTGTTGAAGAACTTAAAGCTGGTATCCGTAAAGGAACACTAGACGTTGAGTTTTATCCAGTAGTTTGCGGAACTGCATTTAAAAACAAAGGGGTTCAATTAATGCTTGATGCAGTAATTGATTACCTACCATCTCCATTAGACGTACCACCAATGACTGGTGTTCTTCCGGACTCAGACGAAGAAGTATTACGTAAACCTAGCGAAGACGAGCCATTCTCAGCGCTTGCGTTTAAAGTAATGACAGATCCATATGTTGGAAAGTTAACTTTCTTCCGTGTGTATTCTGGTTCTCTTAAATCTGGTTCATATGTTCAGAACTCTTCTAAAGGTAAGCGTGAGCGCGTTGGACGTATCCTACAAATGCATGCAAACTCTCGTGAAGAAATCGCTGAAGTATATTGCGGAGATATTGCTGCTGCTATCGGCCTTAAAGATACATCAACAGGTGATACGTTAAGTGACGAGAAACAACAAGTAATTCTTGAGCGTATGGTATTCCCAGAACCAGTTATTTCACTTTCTGTGGAGCCTAAATCTAAAGCCGATCAAGATAAAATGGGTCAAGCCCTTGCTAAATTGCAAGAAGAAGATCCAACTTTCCGTGCGCATACTGACCAGGAAACTGGCCAAACAATCATCGCGGGTATGGGTGAACTTCACCTTGATATCCTAGTTGACCGTATGCGTCGTGAATTCAACGTAGAAGCTAACGTGGGTGCACCTCAGGTATCTTACCGTGAGACATTCCGTCAGTCTGCTAAAGTTGAAGGTAAATTCGTGCGCCAGTCAGGTGGACGTGGACAATTCGGACACGTTTGGATTGAGTTCTCTCCAAACGAAGAAGGAGCAGGTTTTGAATTTGAAAATGGTATCGTTGGTGGTGTTGTTCCGCGTGAATACATCCCAGCAGTTGAAGCGGGTCTTCGCGACTCTCTAGACAACGGTGTTATTGCCGGATATCCTTTGATCGATATCAAAGCTCGTTTGTTCGACGGATCTTACCATGATGTTGACTCGAATGAAATGGCATTTAAAGTAGCTGCTTCTATGGCACTTAAAAATGCAATTTCTAAAGTTAATCCAGTTCTTCTTGAGCCTATCATGCGCGTTGAGGTTGTTATTCCTGAGGAATACCTTGGGGATATCATGGGTGACATTACGTCACGCCGAGGCCGCGTAGAAGGTATGGACGCTCGCGGAAACGCACAAGTTGTTCGTTCTATGGTACCTCTTGCACAGATGTTCGGTTATGCAACTTCATTGCGTTCAAATACGCAAGGCCGTGGTGTGTTCTCAATGCACTTCGATCACTATGAAGAAGTACCGAAATCAATTTCTGAAGAAATCATCAAAAAAAATAAAGGTCAATAATTGAATTTTGATCTTTAATCACGTATAAATAGTTTGTATGCTGAGAATAATAGGGCCCTATTATTCCGGCACTTCAAACAAACATTCACTTACATTTCGAGGAGGATTTTTCTAATGGGAAAAGCTAAATTTGATCGCTCTAAAACACACGCAAATATTGGTACAATTGGTCACGTCGATCACGGTAAAACAACTTTGACTGCAGCAATCGCTACAGTTCTTGCTAAAAAATCAGGCGGAGAAGCTCGTTCTTACGCTCAAATCGATAACGCACCTGAAGAAAAAGAGCGCGGTATCACAATCAATACTTCACACGTTGAGTATGAAACTGAATCTCGCCACTACGCACACGTAGATTGCCCTGGACACGCCGATTATGTTAAAAACATGATTACTGGTGCTGCTCAAATGGACGGCGGAATCTTAGTAGTATCTGCTGCTGACGGCCCAATGCCACAAACTCGTGAGCACATCCTTCTTTCACGTCAAGTTGGTGTTCCTTACCTAGTTGTATTCATGAACAAATGCGATATGGTAGATGACGAAGAACTTCTTGAACTAGTTGAAATGGAAGTCCGCGATCTTCTTTCTGAATATGACTTCCCTGGCGATGACATTCCTGTCATCAAAGGATCTGCTCTTAAAGCTCTTGAAGGAGAAGCTGAGTGGGAAGACAAAATCGTTGAATTAATGAACGCGGTTGATGAGTATATCCCTACTCCACCACGTGATACTGAAAAACCATTCATGATGCCTGTTGAGGATGTATTCTCAATCACTGGCCGTGGAACTGTTGCTACTGGACGCGTTGAACGCGGACAAATCAAAATCGGTGATAACGTTGATATCATTGGTCTTACTGAAGAACCAAAATCTACAACTGTAACTGGTGTAGAAATGTTCCGTAAATTACTTGACTATGCTGAAGCTGGCGACAACATTGGCGCACTTCTTCGCGGAGTTTCTCGTGATGACGTTCAACGTGGACAAGTATTGGCTAAACCAGGCACAATTACTCCACATACTGAATTCAGAGCTGAAGTTTACGTTCTTTCAAAAGAAGAGGGTGGACGTCACACTCCATTCTTCACAAACTACCGTCCACAGTTCTACTTCCGTACAACTGATGTAACTGGTGTTTGTAACCTTCCTGAAGGTGTAGAAATGGTTATGCCTGGAGATAACATCGAAATGATCGTTTCTCTAATCTCTCCTATCGCACTTGAAGAAGGAACTAAGTTCTCTATCCGTGAGGGTGGACGTACTGTAGGCGCTGGCGTTGTTGCTACAATTACTAAGTAATAACTGCTAAGTGTTAAAAAAGACCCTATCTCATTACTAATGAGATAGGGTCTTTTTTGCGTTGTCACCATGAATAATAGAGATTTATTGCTTAAATAGCTAGTTGTTCGTAAAATATTCAAACTTTTTAATTAATGTTACAAATGCAGTATTAGCAACAATGAAAACGGATACATTTATTGTTAATATTCAAAATTGGCTAAAAACTTCAATTAAGCTCATTGACACGCTTCTTAATAGACGATATGATAGCAACAATTTACAAAACACATACAGAATTCGATATATTGCATATTATAAAATTTCTGAGAAAGAAGTGGACATCATGAGTGGACAAGTAATTTATATGAATGGCGAATTCGTAAAAAAGGAAGACGCTAAAATTTCAGTTTATGATCATGGATTTTTGTACGGTGATGGAGTATTCGAAGGAATCCGTTCTTACAATGGAAATGTTTTCCGGCTGGAAGAACATCTGGAACGACTCTTTGATTCTGCAAAATCAGTAATGCTTGAGATTCCACACACTTTCGAAGAAATGACCAATATTGTTGTTCAAACACTTAGAGAGAATAAGTTTAAAGACGCTTATATTAGACTCATCGTTTCAAGAGGGGTGGGCAACCTTGGGTTAGATCCTTACAGTTGTTCTCATCCAAGTGTAATTGCAATAGCTGAACCCCTATCCCTGTTTCCGAAATCAATGTATGAAACAGGAATCGAAATTGTTTCAGTGGCTACACGAAGAAGTCGTTCAGACGTACTGAGTCCAAAAGTTAAGTCCTTGAATTACATGAATAATATTTTAGTAAAACTTGAAGCTAACCTTGCAGGCGTTTCTGAAGCGCTTATGTTAAATGACCAAGGTTATGTAGCTGAAGGTTCAGCTGATAACATCTTTATTGTTCGAAAGGGAAAAATAATCACTCCTCCGGGTTATGTAGGAGCGCTTGAAGGAATTACACGAAATGCAATTATGGATGTAGCTGCTCAAAAGGGCTATGACATGCAAGAAGGTGTTTTCACAAGACATGATGTGTATGTTGCAGATGAAGTATTTTTAACAGGAACTGCTGCTGAAGTCATTTCTGTCATCAAAGTAGATGGTCGAGTAATCGGTGAAGGAAAACCAGGTCCAATCACGAATGATTTGTTGGAATCATTCAGAGAACTTGTTCAGAACGACGGCGTGAAAGTTTATGAAGATCATCTAAACGTAGTTTAAACAGAATTTCTAGAATCAAATATACGTTCAACTCAATGACGAGGTTAAAGCAAATGGAATCCGTATTTACAGAGAGCCGGTACAGGTGGAAGCCGGTAATACAACCATTTGCGACATCCCCTCTGAGTGGATTGCTGAAAAGCTTCGGCTGTTTAGGTAGTCCCGGTGACTTGCAAGTGAAAAGTCATCGTTATCAATGGATAAGCATTGCTTATCCATGAGGCTGCGGTTGCGCAGTGAAATAGGGTGGTACCATGAAACTTTTTCATCCCTATACGAAGAACATGTTTCTTTGTGTAGGGATGAAAAAGTTTTTTTTATTTCACAAGAAACTTAAAAAAGGAGGCGGAAAGATTGGGAGTAAACGTACAGGTTAGAGAAGAAGTTAAACAGGAATTGACAGGCAGTGGTGCAGACATACTGATTCAGTCTTTAAAAAATCAAGGCGTAGAAATCATATTCGGCTATCCTGGAGGCGCGGTGCTACCGATTTACGATGCCTTACACAAAAATCCGATACGCCACATCTTAGCAAGGCATGAACAAGGCGCTATTCACGCAGCTGAAGGATATGCAAGGGTATCAGGTAAAACAGGCGTTGTACTTGCAACATCTGGTCCCGGTGCTACGAATTTAGTGACAGGAATTGCAGATGCTATGCTGGATTCCTTGCCGTTAGTCATTTTTACGGGTCAGGTGGCGACTTCAGTCATCGGAACCGATGCTTTTCAGGAAGCTGATATCATCGGCATCACACAACCGATTACAAAGCATAATTATCAAGTGAAAAAAGTAACGGATCTACCAAGAATTATTAAAGAAGCTTTCTACATTGCTTCTACTGGACGTCCAGGGCCGGTTCTAGTAGATATACCGAAAAACATTGCGACGGAATTGTTCTTATCTACTAAAGAAGAAGAGGCAGTCTATCTGCCGGGATATCAGCCGACGACTAGCCCTAATTTTTTACAAATTCAAAAAGCTGCGCAAGTGTTGTCACAATCAAAAAAACCTTTGATCTTAGCGGGGGCTGGCATACTTGCTGCTAAAGCGACAGAAGAGCTAAAGAAATTCTCAGAAAAACATCAAATTCCAATTACTAATACGTTACTCGGGCTAGGAAGTATTGGAGGCGAACACGAATTATTCCTCGGAATGGCGGGGATGCACGGTACCTATACAGCCAATACAGCAATTTGTGATTGTGATGTGTTATTAAACATTGGCGCCAGATTTGATGACCGGCTAACTGGTAACCTGGCTAACTTTGCACCAAATGCTCAAGTTATTCATATCGACATTGATCCAGCAGAAATCGGCAAAAATGTACCGACCGCAATTCCGATTGTTGCAGATGCAAAAGAGGCGTTGGTCCAGTTGCTCAATCAATCATTTGAAAGTCCGAATACTACGGAGTGGCTAGGGGAATTATTCGAGAATAAAGCAGAATATCCACTTCAGTATCATGTAAAAGGTCGGGAAGGTATCCTTCCTCAACAAGCGGTAGAGCTGATTCATCGTTTGACTAGAGGCGATGCAGTGGTAACGACTGATGTTGGTCAGCATCAAATGTGGGCAGCTCAATATTATCGTTTCAATAATCCACATAACTGGGTAACTTCAGGTGGCTTAGGTACAATGGGCTTCGGTTTTCCGGCAGCGATTGGTGCGCAACTAGCAAAACCCGATGAGCAAGTAATTTCTATTGTTGGAGATGCTGGATTCCAAATGACTTTGCAAGAACTGTCCTTGCTTCAAGAGCTTCGTCTTCCGGTGAAGATTGTCATTTTAAACAATCAAAGCTTAGGAATGGTAAGACAATGGCAGGAAACGTTTTATGAGAGTCGCTATTCTCAATCGTTGATGCCCGTTCAACCTGATTTTGTGAAACTGGCTGAAGCGTATGACGTTAAAGGTTACAAAGTAGAAACGATGGAAGAAGCAGAAGTGGTGTTTGCAGAAGCAATTAATTCAAACGAGCCGGTTTTGATCGATTGTCGGGTGGTGCAACTAGAATGTGTTTATCCTATGGTAGCGCCAGGCAAAGGCTTGAATGAAATGATCGGAGTGAAAGGTGAATGAAACGAGTCATTACAACGACGGTAATCAACCAAAGTGGTGTGTTAAATCGCGTCACGGGTTTGCTTATGAAGCGGCAGTTTAATATCGAAAGCATCTCTGTTGGTCATACAGAACAGCCTGGCATATCAAAAATGACTTTTGTCGTCAATGTAGAAGATAGAGGGAAATTAGAACAATTACTAAAACAACTACAAAAACAAATTGATGTACTTAAAGTGAATGATATTACAGATAAAGCTATGGTCATGAGAGAGCTTGCACTAGTAAAAGTAGTTGTACCACCAGCAGTCAGAAATGAAGTGCTCAGTATCGTTGAGCCGTTTCGAGCAACAGTGGTTGATATGAGCAAAAATGTAACAACATTTCAAGTGACAGGCGACCCGGAAAAGATTGAAGCATTTATTGATCTGATGAGACCTTATGGTGTCAAAGAGCTGACCCGAACCGGTGTATCAGCTTTTGTCAGAGAAACACAAAAAACGCAGGCACCCCAATTAAACATCCTATAAAAAACCAAACTCGAGGAGGAAATTAAAAATGGCAAAAATGTATTATAACCAAGACGTAAACGAACAGGTACTTAAAGGCAAGACAATCGCGGTAATTGGCTATGGTTCACAAGGTCACGCACACGCACAAAACTTAAAAGAATCTGGTTTTGACGTAGTAGTTGGCGTGCGTCCTGGTAAATCATTCGAGCAAGCAGAAAATGACGGCATGAAAGTAATGGCAGTAAAAGACGCGGCAGACGCGGCAGACGTGATCATGGTCTTAGTACCAGATGAAAAACAAACACAAATCTACAATGCAGACATTAAGCCTTCACTAAAAGCAGGCAAGTCACTTGTTTTTGCTCATGGCTTCAATGTTCACTTTAACCAAATTGTTGCACCTACAGATGTAGATGTATTCCTAGTAGCTCCTAAAGGACCGGGACATCTTGTGCGTCGTACATACGAAGCGGGTGCTGGTGTACCAGGGTTAATTGCGATTCACCAAGATGTGTCAGGTCAAGCTAAAGAAGTGGCGCTTGCTTATGCAAAAGGAATCGGAGCTACGCGTGCAGGTGTTTTAGAAACAACATTTAAAGAAGAAACGGAAACGGATCTATTCGGAGAACAGGCTGTTCTTTGCGGCGGTGTAACGTCTCTAGTAAAAGCTGGATTTGAAACACTTGTTGAAGCGGGATACCAACCGGAACTTGCGTATTTCGAATGCATGCACGAATTAAAACTAATCGTTGACCTAATGTATGAAGGTGGCTTGTCTGGAATGCGTTACTCAATTTCAGATACTGCGCAGTGGGGAGATTTTGTATCAGGACCACGTATTGTCGATGCAGATACAAAAGCGCGTATGAAAGATGTTCTGACAGATATCCAAACAGGGAAATTCGCAAAAGGGTGGTTGCTTGAAAATCAACTAAACCGTCCAGAATTTACGGCAATTGAAAAAGCAGAAGAATCGCATCAAATCGAGCAAGTTGGACGTGAATTACGTGCCATGATGCCATTTGTCAATGAAGGTAAGAAAACTAAACAAAAAGAGGTGGTCGCCAATGTCACAAATTGATATTTTCGATACGACATTACGAGACGGAGAACAGTCAGCCGGGATCAACTTGAATACAGCAGAGAAAATCGAAATCGCCCGTCAACTTGAACGTCTGGGAGTGACGATTATCGAATCAGGGTTTCCAGCTTCATCTCCAGGAGACTTTGATGCTGTGCAGCGAATTGCAGGCACGGTAAAGAATTCAATTGTGACGGGTTTGGCCCGTTCGATACAAAGTGATATTGACCGCACGTGGGATGCGTTAAAAGGAGCGGAACAGCCGCATATTCATATCTTTTTAGCTACCTCGCCTATTCATATGGAAACAAAGTTATTTAAAACACCTGAGCAAGTGGTTGAACTTGCTGTAGAATCCGTGAAATACGCGCGTAAGTTCTTTCCGCTAGTTCAGTGGTCAGCGGAAGATGCTTCTCGTTCAGATCCGGAATTTCTGGCGCATATTATCCGTAAAGTAATTGAAGCGGGAGCCACAACTATTAACCTTCCGGATACAGTTGGTTATGCAACACCTCATGAGTACGGTGCGATGTTCAAATACATGACGGACAACGTAGCGGGAATTGAAAAAGTGAAACTGTCTGCACATTGCCATAACGACTTGGGGATGGCAACTGCTAATACACTAGCCGCAATCGAGAATGGTGCGACACAAATCGAAGGAACTATAAATGGTATCGGAGAACGCGCTGGTAACGTTGCACTAGAAGAAATTGCAGTTGCTTTGCATATTCGAAAACAAATTTTTAATGTTGAAACGGGTATTAAATTGAACGAAATTAAGCGCACTAGCCAATTGGTGAGTCAATTGACAGGTAGCTTGATTCAACCGAATAAAGCGGTCGTCGGTAAAAATGCTTTTGCCCACGAATCGGGAATTCACCAAGACGGTATGCTGAAGAATCCGTTGACTTATGAAATCATTACTCCGGAATTGATTGGTGATGTAGCAACAGAATTGGTACTAGGTAAACATTCTGGGCGTCACGCCTTTAAAGACCGTGCTATCAAAATGGGCTTTGACTTATCTGAAGAAAAGTTGAACAATGCATTTGTTGAATTTAAAAAGCTAGCTGACCGTAAAAAAGAAATTGTGGAAGACGATCTTTATGTATTACTAACAGATCAGCAAATTCACGATGATGAAACGCCAGTCTACAAGTTGGAAAGTGTCCAAGTACAGTACGGTACGGCGAACATTCCGACGGCTACTGCTTCTGCCTATCACCCGAGTGGTGAGCTAATTAGTGAAGCAGCTACTGGAGCAGGATCTGTTGAGGCGATTTTTAATACATTGGAGCGGATTGTGGAAGGCAAAGTTCACATTTTAGATTACCGTGTGACTTCTATTGGTAAAGGGCGTGACGCATTAGGCGAAGCGGTTATCAATATGAGTTATAACGGTGAGACGGTAACGGGGCGCGACGTTGCACAAGACGTTTTGGAAGCGACGGCAAAAGCCTATTTGAATGCAGTTAATCGTCAACTTGTTCAAGTAGGAAAGAAAGTTAGGATGTCAGCGGTATAGAAGAACAATTCAAACGAGGAGGAATTTAAAATGAAAAAAACAATAGCGGTATTGCCAGGGGACGGAATTGGACCGGAAGTGACAGATGCAGCGGTAAAGGTGTTGCAATCCATCGCAATGCGTTATGGACATACTTTTCATTTAAAGCACGCGGTAATCGGAGGCGCGGCGGTTGATCAATTTGATAACCCGCTACCTCAGCAAACCATTGATGTTTGTGATGCGAGTGACGCGATTCTCCTCGGTGCGGTCGGAGGAACGAAATGGGATAACAACCCCGCTCATTTGCGTCCTGAAAAAGGACTTTTGAACATCCGGAAGCATTTCGATTTGTTTGCAAACATTCGTCCAGTTAAAGCAATCCCCGCATTGCTGACTTCTTCTCCATTAAAAGAAGAAGTGGCGAAAGAAGTCGATATGGTCATTGTTCGCGAATTGACGAGTGGGTTGTATTTCGGTGAACCGAAACGTCGGTCAGAAAAATCAGCGGTTGATACGTTGGTTTATACGAGAGAGGAAATTGAACGCATTGTAAATCAGGCGTTTGAAATTGCTCGTACGCGAAGAGGCAAAGTAACGTCGGTTGATAAAGCCAATGTATTAGAAACGAGTAAGCTATGGCGTGAAGTTGTAGAAGAACGTAAAGCAGCCTATCCAGATATTGAAGTAGAACATATGCTAGTTGATTCGGCAGCGATGAAGCTGATCACGAATCCACGCACTTTCGATGTTGTCGTAACTGAGAATATGTTTGGAGATATCTTGAGTGACGAAGCATCCGTTATTACTGGGTCACTTGGCATGCTGCCATCTGCTAGCATCCGTTCAGACGGCTTCGGTCTTTACGAGCCCGTACATGGTTCGGCGCCTGATATCGCGGGGCAAAACAAAGCCAACCCATCTGCTGCTATTTTGTCGGTTGCCATGATGTTTAAGCATTCATTTGGTCTCCACACAGAAGCGGCAGCCGTTGAACAAGCTGTAATGAGCGTTTTGGAAGATGGTTACTGCACAGGAGACTTAGCTGGTAGTGGGAAGCGTGTGGTTTCAACAGAACAATATGTAACGAAAGTGATAGAAGAACTAGAACGAGAATTTGTATCAGAACATATCATGTATTCTTATGTGTAAGTAAAAGGAGCGGTTGGCATGGCAAAAACCATCATAGAAAAAATTTGGGAACAACATATTGTCTTCGAAGAGCAAGGAAAGCCGGACCTGCTGTATATTGATCTTCACTTACTGCATGAGGTGACTTCTCCGCAAGCATTTGAAGGACTTCGGTTAAACGGGCGTAAAGTCCGTCGACCGGATTTGTGTTTTGCGACTATGGATCATAATGTCCCAACAAGAAACCGAGATACCATCACAGATCCCGTCTCGCGTAAGCAAATCAAAACCTTACAAGACAATTGCGATGAATTTGGTGTGCCGCTTGCGGGTATTAATCATCCCGACCAAGGAATTGTGCACGTTATTGGACCGGAACTTGGATTGACGCAACCAGGTAAGACGATTGTTTGCGGGGACAGTCATACTTCGACACATGGTGCATTTGGTGCTTTGGCGTTTGGTATTGGTACAAGTGAAGTTGAACACGTTCTATCTACGCAAACATTGTGGCAATCAAAACCCAAAACAATGGAAGTTCGAATTGATGGCAAGTTGGGCTTTGGTGTTACCGCTAAAGATGTCATCCTGGCGATTATTTCAAAATTCGGAATCGATATGGGAACCGGATATGTTATGGAGTATACGGGCGAAGCGGTTCGTAACTTAACGATGGAAGAGCGTATGACCATTTGCAATATGTCCATTGAAGCTGGTGCACGTGCAGGTTTAATTAGCCCAGATCAAACGACAATCGAGTATTTGAGAGGACGTAGACATGTCCCTGAAGGAGACGCGTTTGAACAAGAAGCTGATCGTTGGCTAGCTCTTGCAACAGAAGAAGGTGCAGAGTATGATGCGATCGTTTCGATTCATGCAGATGAAATCTCTCCATTCGTTACGTGGGGAACGAATCCATCAATGGGTTCAGGTATTGCTGAACATGTTCCGTCTGCTGCAGATTACGAGAAACAGTCAGATAAAGACGCATTAAAACAAGCTTTAGCTTATATGCACTTAGAAGAAGGAATGCCGCTTTCTTCCATTGCGATCCAACATGTGTTTATCGGTTCTTGTACCAATGCACGTCTAGGCGATTTACGTGCGGCAAGTAAAATCATTAGAGGGAAGAAAGTGCATCCGTCCGTAACGGCAATTGTCGTTCCTGGATCTGAAACGGTTAAACGTGCAGCTGAACAAGAAGGCTTAGATCAAGTGTTTCTCAAAGCGGGCTTTGAATGGCGTGAGACAGGTTGCAGTATGTGCTTAGCGATGAACGAAGACTCGGTACCTGCAGGTGAACGTTGTGCATCTACTTCTAACCGGAATTTTGAAGGTCGACAAGGAGCGGGCTCAATGACGCACCTAGTAAGTCCTGTCATGGCAGCAGCGGCTGCGATTGAAGGTCATTTAACAGATGTCCGTAACTACATGGAAGAGGCTGTAGCGTCTGTATGACAAACGAAAGTGAGGAGACCCTTCGATGAAACCGATAAATAAAATTTCAAGCGTACTGACGCCACTAGAACGAAAAAACGTCGATACGGACCAAATCATTTCGAAAGAATTTCTAAAGCGTATTGAACGAACGGGATTCGGCAAATATTTATTTTATCATTGGCGTTTTCATGCAGATGGTACACCCATAGAAGACTTTGTTTTGAATGATCCTCGATTCGAAAACTCCGAAATTCTAGTCGCACAAGAAAATTTTGGCTGCGGTTCTTCTCGTGAACATGCTCCGTGGGCTATTTTAGATTACGGATTTCGTGTAGTCATTGCACCTAGCTATGCAGACATCTTCTATAACAACTGCGTGAAAAACGGCATTTTGCCAATTCGCTTGAAAGACCAAGAAGTAGATGAGTTGATTAGTAAAGGTCAACAACAAGATTTTAAGTTAGAAATCAACTTAGAAGACCAATCTGTTACCGGACAAGACGGTACGCGTTATGAATTTGAAATCGATCCTTATTGGAAAGAAATGCTGCTGAAGGGCTGGGATGAAATTGCGTTAACCTTCCAGTACGATTCGTATATTGCAGCTTATGAAGAAAAACAACGTGCTTAATCTGTGTGGAAGACCTTTTACTTAACCGTAAAAGGTCTTTTTTTCGTTTTGAAATAAAAGAGTAATCGTCTGTTGACAACTATTTTTTATTTTGTTAATTTTAAATATGTACTTTAACACTTTAGCAAACTAAAGGAGAGTTTATTATATGAATGCAGTTATTATCGCTGTCTTGGTCATGCTCATATTGAGCTTATTGCGTGTGAATGTCGTTTTTGCCTTATTGATCGGCGCGTTAGCAGGAGGATTGAGTGGCGGGTTGTCACTTACTGATACAATCACATCGTTTACAGACGGTTTAGGGGCGGGAGCGACCATTGCATTGAGTTATGCTATGCTGGGTGGATTTGCCGTAGCTATATCGCGTACAGGGATTCCAGAGTTACTGGTCTCCGGAGTGCTGAAGTTAGTGAACAAAGATGGGAAAGCAACAAGACAAAATTTAGCAAAGGCTCTAATTATTATCGCATTACTGACGATGGCAATTTTATCGCAGAATGCCATTCCAATCCATATCGCTTTTATTCCTTTACTAGTTCCACCGATTTTGCATATTTTAAACGAACTACGAATTGACCGTCGGTTGATCGCGGCAGTATTGACGTTCGGCCTGACAGCTCCTTATATTTTATTGCCGTATGGCTTTGGCTTGATCTTCCATGAGATTGTTTACAAGCAAATGGAGCTAGCGGGATTATCGATTGACATGGCGGATATTCCAAAAGCAATGGCGATTCCAGTTTCCGGCTTACTAGTCGGCTTGATCATTGCGGTGTTCTTTTCTTATCGTAAGCCGCGTGATTACCATACAAATGTTTCTTCTATAGAAGAAACTGTGAAAAAGAAAGCATCAACTAAAGATGTGTTGGTGACAATTATTGCGTTGGTTGCAGCGTTGTACGGGCAAGTCCAAACAGATTCCATGATCATTGGAGCACTAGCTGGTATCTTGGTGCTGTACGTTTTTGGCGCGATGAAGTGGCGCGAGGCTGACGCAGTCTTAACAGAAGGCATGCAAATGATGGCGTTCATCGGTTTTGTGATGATCACAGCGAACGGTTTTGCGGCTGTGATCCAAGCAACAGGAGCTATCGAGCCGTTAGTTGCCAGCGTATCAGATCTTTTCGCAGGCAATAAAGCAATCGCGGCACTAGCGATGCTGATCGTTGGATTGTTTGTGACGATGGGCATTGGTTCATCGTTTGCCACAATCCCAATCATTGCTGCTATTTTTGTGCCACTGAGTCTGGAGTTCGGATTTTCCACCATGGCGATTATTGCATTGATCGGAACTGCAGGAGCACTCGGTGACGCCGGTTCACCAGCTTCTGACTCAACACTTGGACCAACTGCCGGACTGAACGTTGACGGACAGCACAATCACATCTGGGATACGTGTGTGCCAACCTTCCTTCACTACAATATTCCGTTGGTGATATTCGGTTGGGTTGCAGCGATGTTCTTGAGCTAGGCTTGAAATGTTCGGACTATTTTCATCTCGCTTGAAGTTCTGAAATATCCTGTTATACTAATAAAAGCGAATTAAAAAGAATTTCGTGGAAACACTTGCGGAATTCTTTTTTATTCTGTATAATATCTAATGTTGGTCTTTTGACTGCGATGAAGCGAGAGGTTACCGATACACCCGGCCGCTTTGCCATGGCGAGTGATTGGAAAATTTTCGTGGAGAATGTCTATCAAAAATAGGCGAAAAGGAGGGAAAATAATGGCAAAACAAAAAATTCGTATCCGTTTAAAAGCGTATGATCATAGAATTCTTGATCAGTCTGCTGAGAAAATTGTTGAAACTGCAAAACGTTCAGGTGCAAGTGTATCGGGTCCGATACCGTTGCCAACTGAAAGATCGGTTTACACAATCTTGCGTGCTGTTCATAAATACAAAGATGCTCGTGAGCAATTTGAAATGCGCACACACAAACGTCTAATCGATATCGTTAACCCAACACCACAAACTGTTGATGCGTTAATGAAACTTGATTTACCGTCAGGCGTTGACATTGAAATTAAACTTTAATCGGCAACGAAATAGAAAACACAAATAATCACAGGAGGTGTGACAACATGACCAAAGGAATCTTAGGTAGAAAAATCGGTATGACGCAAGTTTTTGCTGAGAACGGTGATTTAATCCCTGTAACTGTTATTGAAGCTTCTCCAAACGTAGTGCTTCAAAAGAAAACAGTTGAGGTTGACGGCTACGAAGCAATCCAATTAGGTTTTGAAGACAAGCGCGATAAGCTTTCAAACAAACCTTCTAAAGGACACGTAGCAAAAGCAAACACTGCTCCTAAGCGCTTCATTCGCGAACTTCGCAATGTAAACTTAGCTGATTACGAGATTGGTCAAGAAGTCAAAGTAGATGTATTCGCAGAAGGCGATGTAGTAGATGTAACAGGAACAACAAAAGGTAAAGGTTTCCAAGGTGTTATTAAACGCCACGGACAATCTCGCGGACCAATGACACACGGTTCACGTTACCACCGTCGTCCTGGTTCAATGGGTCCGGTTGCTCCTAACCGCGTATTCAAACAGAAGAAATTACCTGGTCAAATGGGTGGCACAACAATTACGATTCAAAACCTTTCGATCGTGAAAGTAGATCTTGAGCGTAACTTGCTTCTTGTTAAAGGTAATGTTCCTGGTTCTCGCAAAGCATTGATCCGTGTTAAAACGGCAACTAAAGCGAAATAATATATTTTTAGAGAAAGGAGGAAACAAGAATGCCTAAAGTAGCTTTATTAAATCAAACAGGTTCACAAGTGGGCGACATCGAATTGAACGACTATGTATTCGGTATCGAGCCAAATGAATCAGTACTATTTGACGCAGTAGTGTCTCAACGCGCTTCACTACGTCAAGGTAACCATAAAGTAAAAAACCGTTCTGAAGTAGCTGGTGGTGGTAAAAAGCCATGGCGTCAAAAAGGAACTGGACGTGCTCGTCAAGGGTCGATCCGTTCACCACAATGGCGCGGAGGCGGTATCGTATTCGGTCCAACTCCACGTAGCTATAGCTACAAGCTTCCTAAGAAAGTCCGTCGCTTAGCTTTACGCTCTGCACTTTCATCTACAGTAGTAGGAGAAAACTTGATGGTACTTGAAGGATTGACATTTGATGCACCAAAAACAAAAGCATTTAACCAGTTGATCGCTGATCTTTCAATTGGCAAAAAAGCATTGTTCGTAACTGCTGACCTTGATGAGAACGTTGCAAAATCTGCACGTAACCTTAAAGGTATGACAGTAGTAGCAGCAGATGGTATTAACGTATTAGACTTGCTTGGACATGACAAAATTGTTATGACAAAAGCAGCGATTGAGAAAATTGAGGAGGTGCTTAGTTAATGGAAGCACGTGATGTAATAAAACGTCCGGTCATTACTGAGCAATCATCTGAAGTAATGGCAGAGAAAAAGTACACTTTTGAAGTGGACACTCGCGCAAATAAAACACAAGTTAAACAAGCTATACAAGAAATCTTTGGCGTGAAGGTTGAGAAAGTCAACATCATGAACTACAAAGGCAAATTCAAACGTATGGGCAAACATGCAGGATATACAAACAAGCGCCGTAAAGCGATTGTTAAATTGACTGCTGAATCTAAAGACATCGAGTTATTCGAAATTTAATTTTCTATAAGTTCTTATAGGACTATTAAAGAAGGAGGGAAATAACGTGGGGATCAGAAAATACAAACCTACCACTAACGGTCGTCGTAACATGACGAGTTCAGATTTCGCTGAAATCACTACGAACAAGCCTGAAAAATCGCTTCTACAACCTGTAAAGCGCAAAGGCGGCCGTAATAACCAAGGTAAAATTACTGTACGCCATCACGGTGGTGGACATAAACGTCAATACCGTGTGATCGATTTCAAGCGTAACAAAGACGGCATTCCAGGACGCGTTGCTACAATCGAGTACGATCCTAACCGTTCTGCGAACATCGCATTGATTCATTATGCTGATGGTGAAAAACGTTACATCCTAGCTCCTAAAGGAGTCGAAGTTGGAACTCAAATCATGTCAGGTATTGAAGCAGACATCAAACCAGGTAACGCTTTGCCGTTATCAAACATCCCAATGGGTTCTACAATCCACAACATTGAATTGAAAACAGGCGGCGGCGGACAATTAGTTCGTTCAGCAGGAACTTCAGCTCAAGTATTGGGTAAAGAAGGAAAATACGTAACAGTTCGTTTGCAATCAGGCGAAGTTCGCATGATTCTTGCTACTTGCCGCGCAACTATTGGCGCTGTAGGGAATGAGCAACACGAATTAATCAACATTGGTAAAGCAGGTCGTAACCGCTGGAAGGGCAATCGCCCAACTGTACGTGGATCTGTAATGAACCCTAACGATCACCCACACGGTGGTGGTGAAGGACGTTCGCCAATCGGACGTAAATCACCAATGTCTCCTTGGGGTAAACCAACTCTTGGATACAAGACACGTAAGAAAACGAACAAGTCAGATAAATTTATCGTGCGTCGTCGTAAAAAATAATTTGATTCCGCTACGGTTCACTAAAAGAACCGTGGTGCGATCACGAAGGGAGGATCCCACATGGGCCGCAGCTTGAAAAAAGGACCTTTTGTTGATGATCATCTTATGAAAAAAGTTGAAGCACAAAAGGATTCTGAGAAAAAACAAGTGATCAAAACTTGGTCTCGCCGTTCTACAATTTTCCCGACATTCATCGGACAAACAATCGCAGTATACGATGGTCGTAAGCACATCCCTGTATACGTGACTGAAGACATGGTGGGCCATAAACTAGGCGAATTCGCTCCAACGCGTAAATACGCTAGTCATGGTGCAGACGATAAGAAAACAAGACGTTAAATGAGAGGAGGATTTCCCTATGCAAGCAAAAGCTGTCGCTAGAACAGTACGTATTGCTCCTCGTAAAGTCCGTTTAGTAGTAGATTTAATCCGAGGCAAGCAAATTGGCGAAGCTGTTGCGATTTTGAACCATACTCCAAAAGCAGCATCTGTTGTTGTTGAGAAGTTATTGAAATCTGCAGCTGCTAACGCTGAACACAACTACGAAATGGACCTGAATGACCTAGTCATCAGCGAAGTATTCGTTGACGAAGGACCAACACTTAAACGTTTCCGTCCACGTGCAATGGGACGCGCAAGCGCAATTAATAAACGCACAAGCCACATTACATTAGTGGTATCTGACCAGAAGGAGGGATAATTCGTGGGACAAAAAATACATCCAATTGGGATGCGTATCGGAATCATTCGTGATTGGGAGTCTAAATGGTACGCTGAGAAAGATTATGCGACACTTCTTCACGAAGATATTAAAATCCGTGAATATGTTGAAGCACGTTTGAAAGAAGCTTCAGTTTCTAAAATCGAAATTGAGCGCGCTGCAAACCGTGTTAACGTAACTATTCATACTGCGAAACCAGGTATGGTAATTGGTAAAGGTGGATCTGAAGTAGAAGTACTTCGCACACAACTTAATTCTATGACTGGCAAGCGTGTACACATCAACATCATTGAAATTAAACGAGCTGACCTTGATGCAAGATTGGTTGCTGAAAGTGTTGCACGTCAATTGGAAAACCGAGTATCATTCCGTCGTGCACAAAAACAAGCGATCCAACGCACTATGCGTTCTGGCGCTAAAGGAATCAAAACTCAAGTATCTGGACGTCTAGGCGGCGCTGACATAGCGCGTGCTGAACACTACAGTGAAGGTACTGTTCCGCTCCATACGCTCCGCGCTGACATTGATTATGCGCATGCTGAAGCAGACACAACTTATGGTAAGCTTGGCGTAAAAGTATGGATCTACCGCGGTGAAGTCCTTCCAACTAAGAAGAAATCTGAGGAAGGAGGCAAATAATATGTTAATGCCTAAACGCGTTAAATATCGTAGAGAGCACCGAGGCAAGATGCGCGGAGAAGCTAAAGGCGGTAAAGAAATTGCATTCGGCGAATTTGGTCTCCAAGCACTAGAATCATCTTGGATCACTAACCGTCAAATCGAAGCAGCACGTATTTCCATGACTCGTTACATGAAACGTGGCGGTAAAGTCTGGATTAAAATTTTCCCTCATAAGCCATATACGAAAAAGCCTCTAGAGGTACGTATGGGATCTGGTAAAGGTTCACCTGAAGGCTGGGTAGCCGTTGTCAAAACTGGTAAAATCATGTTCGAACTTGGTGGAGTAACTGAAGAAGTGGCACGCGAAGCATTACGCCTTGCATCTCACAAACTTCCAATCAAAACGAAGTTCGTAAAACGCGAAGAAATTGGTGGTGAATCGAATGAAAGCTAATGAAATCCGTGACCTAACCACTGCTGAGATTGAACAAAAAGTGAAATCACTGAAAGAAGAGCTTTTCAACCTTCGCTTCCAATTGGCTACTGGTCAATTAGAAAACACTGCTCGCATCCGCGAAGTACGTAAAGCGATTGCCCGTATGAAAACTGTGATTCACGAAAGAGTACTCAGTGGCAATAACTGATAAATCGAGAGGAGGTTTGCAAGTATGACTGAGCGTAACCAACGCAAAGTATACACAGGCCGTGTTGTGTCTGACAAAATGGACAAAACCGTTACAGTAATGGTTGAAACTCAAAAGAAGCATGCATTCTATGGCAAACGTGTAAAATACTCTAAGAAATATAAAGCTCATGATGAGCTAAACGAAGCGAAAATGGGCGACGTAGTTCGCATCATGGAAACTCGTCCGTTATCAGCTACAAAACGTTTCCGCGTATTGGAAATTGTAGAAAAAGCGGTTATCATTTAATTTAAATAATTTCGGAACCTAAGAAATTCCGGAGGGAGGTTACCTAAGTGATCCAACAGGAAAGTCGTTTAAAAGTTGCAGACAACTCGGGTGCTCGTGAAGTACTAACGATTAAAGTACTTGGTGGTTCTGGTCGTAAGACTGCAAACATCGGAGACGTAATCGTTTGTACCGTGAAAAAAGCAACACCAGGTGGCGTTGTTAAGAAGGGTGAAGTCGTTAAGGCTGTCATCGTTCGCACGAAAAGCGGAGCTCGCCGTAAAGACGGTACTTATATCAAATTTGATGAAAACGCATGTGTCATTATCCGTGACGACAAAGGTCCACGCGGAACTCGTATTTTCGGACCTGTTGCCCGCGAACTTCGCGATAACAGCTTCATGAAAATCGTATCACTTGCTCCTGAAGTTCTTTAATAAATCAATGTGCCATACCAAGGAGGTGCGACAGAATGCATGTTAAAAAAGGCGATACAGTTAAGGTAATCTCAGGCAAAGACAAAGGCAAAACAGGTGTTGTTTTGACTGCTTTACCTAAGAAAGACCGTGTGCTTGTTGAAGGTGTAAACATCATTAAAAAGCATACAAAACCGAACCAGGCAAATCCACAAGGTGGAATTGTCAGCCAAGAAGCAGCAATTCACGTTTCTAACGTAATGTTACTTGACCCTAAATCCGGCGAGCCGACTCGTGTAGGATATAAGGTTGAAGATGGTAAAAAAGTTCGTGTTGCAAAAAAATCCGGCGAAAAATTAGATAAATAAAATTCCTGAATGAAGGGAGGTACACACATGAACCGCCTAAAAGAAAAATATGTCAATGAAATCACTCCTGCTCTAGTGAGCAAGTTTGAATATAAATCGGTAATGCAGGCACCTGAAGTAAACAAAATCGTCATCAACATGGGTGTAGGCGAAGCTGTTCAAAACACTAAGTCACTTGACTCTGCTGTTGAAGAATTACAAACGATCACTGGTCAAAAACCAGTTATTACTAAAGCTAAGAAATCTATCGCTGGCTTCCGTCTACGTGAAGGTATGCCAATCGGATGTAAAGTTACACTACGCGGAGAGCGTATGTATGACTTCCTGGACAAATTAATTGCTATCTCACTTCCACGTGTTCGTGATTTCCGTG
The DNA here is from genome assembly GCF_001465835.2 of Planococcus kocurii. Classification (NCBI taxonomy): domain Bacteria; kingdom Bacillati; phylum Bacillota; class Bacilli; order Caryophanales; family Caryophanaceae; genus Planococcus; species Planococcus kocurii. The sequence goes on along the minus strand of NZ_CP013661.2, from coordinate 1,614,881 downwards.
GCGTATCGAACAAATCGTTCGACGGCCGTGGTAACTACACACTTGGCGTGAAAGAACAGTTAATCTTCCCAGAAATCGATTATGATAAAGTTTCAAAAGTACGCGGTATGGACATCGTAATTGTAACGACTGCGAACTCTGATGAAGAAGCTCGTGAGTTATTAACACAATTCGGAATGCCGTTCCAAAAGTAAACGTGAGGGAGGCGTAAACGTGGCTAAAAAATCTATGATCGCAAAACAAAAACGCACGCCAAAGTTTAAAGTACAAGAGTACACACGCTGTGAACGATGCGGACGTCCGCATTCAGTATTACGCAAATTTAAACTTTGCCGTATTTGTTTCCGTGAACTTGCATATGTGGGACAAATTCCTGGCGTCAAAAAAGCCAGCTGGTAATCCCCTAATTTGGGAAGGAGGTAAAAGTAATGACAATGACAGATCCGATTGCAGATATGCTGACACGCATTCGTAACGCAAACATGGTTCGTCACGAGAAATTAGAGCTTCCAGCTTCTAATGTGAAAAAAGACATCGCTGAAATCCTTAAGCGTGAAGGTTTCGTTCGTGACGTAGAATACGTTGAAGATGATAAACAAGGCATGATCCGAATTTTCCTTAAATACGGAGCTAACAATGAGCGCGTTATTACTGGATTGAAACGCATTTCAAAACCAGGACTACGTGTTTATGCAAAAACTAATGAGGTGCCACGTGTACTAAACGGTCTTGGAATCGCTTTAGTCTCAACATCACAAGGTTTAGTAACTGATAAAGAAGCCCGCGCGAAACAAATCGGCGGAGAAATCATAGCATACGTTTGGTAATAAGCAACAAACGAATGGAGGTGCAAAAGAATGTCACGTGTAGGTAAAAAACCAATCGAGGTTCCTGCTAACGTTACAATCACTCTTGGAGACAAGAATGCTGTAACTGTTAAAGGACCTAAAGGCGAGTTAACTCGCGAATTCCACAAAGATATTACAATCGCTCTTGAAGATAACGTGCTAACATTGACACGTCCTTCGGATTCTAAAGATCACCGCACAAACCACGGTACAACTCGTGCTTTGCTTGCAAACATGGTTACTGGAGTTTCAGAAGGATTCCAACGCACACTAGAACTAGTAGGTGTTGGTTACCGTGCTCAATTACAAGGTGAAAAATTGGTTCTTAACGTAGGTTACTCTCACCCGGTTGAATTCACACCGGAAAACGGAGTATCAGTTGAAGTTCCAGCAAACACAAAAGTTATTGTAAAAGGTATTGATAAAGAACGTGTTGGAGCTCTTGCTTCGAACATTCGCCAAGTACGTCCACCAGAGCCATATAAAGGCAAAGGGATCCGTTACGAAGGAGAAGTCGTTCGCCGCAAAGAAGGTAAAACAGGTAAATAATGCTGCTTAGGCAGGCTGAAAGGAGTGACCTCAGTGATTACGAAACTCGACAAAAACGCATCTCGTAAAAAACGTCATGCTCGCGTACGTTCTAAAATTACGGGTACAGCACAACGCCCACGTTTAAACGTATTCCGTTCAAATAAATACATCTACGCTCAATTGATCGACGATATGAATGGCGTTACACTTGCAAGTGCATCATCTATGGAGAAAGATTTCTCAGTAGAATCTACTGGCAACGTGGAAGCAGCAACTAAAGTCGGCGAAACAATCGCAAAACGCGCTACTGAAAATGGCTTAAAATCGGTTGTTTTCGACCGCGGTGGTTATTTATATCATGGACGTGTAAAAGCATTAGCAGAAGCTGCACGTGAAAATGGTTTACAATTTTAAAAAGAAGGAGGGACACATTTCATGCGTCGTATTGATCCAAACAAACTTGAACTTGAAGAACGCGTAGTTACGATTAACCGCGTAGCGAAAGTTGTAAAAGGTGGACGTCGTTTCCGTTTCTCTGCATTAGTTGTTGTAGGCGACAAAAATGGTAATGTTGGTTTTGGTACTGGTAAAGCTCAAGAAGTTCCAGATGCTATCCGCAAAGCTATTGAAGATGCGAAGAAAAACCTAATCGAAGTACCAATGGTTAAGGGTACAACTCCACACTTAGTAATCGGTCGTTTTGGTGCAGGCCAAATTCTTATTAAACCTGCTTCTCCGGGTACTGGTGTAATTGCTGGCGGACCTGTTCGTGCGGTACTTGAATTAGCTGGAGTACAAGATATTTTATCTAAATCTCTAGGTTCAAGCACACCAATCAACATGGTACGTGCAACTATTAACGGTTTAACTCAATTGAAAAGTGCTGACCAAGTTGCAAAACTTCGCGGCAAATCAATAGAAGAACTGTTAGGATAGGAGGGAAAATCACATGGCAACTAAATTGGAAATTACCCTCACAAAATCTGTGATCGGTACTAAACCGACACAACGTAAAACTGTTCAATCATTGGGATTGCGCAAAATGCATCAAACTGTTGAGCACCAAGATAATGCAGCCGTTCGCGGAATGCTCGTTAAAGTCGCTCACTTAGTAACGATTAAAGAAGTTTAATTACGGATTTCTATAGAAGGAGGTGCCAACTAAATGAAACTTCATGAATTAAAACCGGCAGAAGGTTCACGCAGCTCAAGAAAGCGCATCGGACGCGGTATCGGTTCAGGTACTGGTAAAACAGCAGGTAAAGGTCATAAAGGTCAAAACGCACGTTCAGGCGGCGGTGTTCGTCCTGGATTTGAGGGTGGTCAAAACCCATTATTCCGTCGTTTGCCAAAACGTGGATTTACCAACATTAACCGTAAAGACTATGCAGTTGTAAATATTGAAGTGCTAAACCGTTTCGACGAAGGCACAGAAGTAACACCTGCATTGTTGATTGAAACAGGTGTTGTGAGCAATGAACGTTCTGGAATCAAAATTCTGGGCAATGGTAGCTTAGAAAAGAAATTGACAGTAAAAGCTCACAAATTCTCTGGATCAGCTAAAAAAGCGATTGAAGCTGCTGGCGGACAAACCGAGGTGGTTTAATGTTTCAGACAATCTCTAATTTTATGCGCGTGACTGATATTCGAAATAAAATATTCTTTACATTATTGATGCTCATCATTTTCCGTATTGGAACTTTTGTTCCAGTACCGAATGTTGATGCTTCAGTTTTGCAAGCTACTGACCAGATGGGTCTGGTTGGATTCTTAAATACTTTCGGTGGAGGTGCCCTTGCTAACTTTTCGATTTTAGCGATGGGAATTATGCCATACATTACAGCATCAATCATCGTGCAATTATTGCAGATGGATGTTGTACCGAAATTTGCAGAGTGGGCGAAACAAGGGGAAGTCGGAAGACGGAAACTTGCTCAATTCACTCGCTACTTCACAATCGTTCTTGCCTTTATTCAAGCAATCGGTATGTCTTACGGATTTAACCAAATGTACGGCGGTTCTTTAATCCAGAATGACACGATTTCAACTTACGTTGTCATCGCTATTGTCTTGACTGCTGGTACGGCGTTTCTACTGTGGCTTGGTGAGCAGATTACGGCAAAAGGTGTGGGGAACGGTATTTCGATTATCATCTTCGCAGGGATTGTCGCTGCAGTACCAGGTGCTATTAATCAACTATATGCACAGCAGATCCAAGGAGCTGGAGATCAGCTGCCGATCAACATTGCCATTATGGCATTGCTTGCATTAGCTGTTGTTGCCATTACGGTTTTGGTTATTTATGTTCAACAAGCGTTGCGTAAAATACCGATTCAGTATGCAAAACGAGTTGCTGGCCGTGGTCAGACAACAAGTGGGCAGCAAACGCATTTACCTTTGAAAGTAAACGCGGCCGGAGTTATCCCGGTAATCTTTGCAGTAGCGTTTATTATTACGCCACAAACCATTGCTTCTTTCTTTGGTGCCAACGCGTTTACAGAAGCGATTCAGAGTACGTTTGATTATACGCGTCCGGTCGGCATGATCATTTATGTCGCTTTGATCGTAGCATTTACGTATTTCTACGCTTTCATTCAGGTTAATCCTGAGAACGTGTCGGATAACTTAAAAAAACAAGGTGCATACATTCCGGGAATCCGTCCGGGTAAAAATACGCAAGATTACTTAACAAGTGTGTTATACCGATTGACATTCGTTGGTGCCATTTTCTTAGCAGTTATTGCTGTTCTACCGATTTTCTTCATTAACATTGCGAATTTACCGCAATCGGCGCAAATCGGCGGAACAAGTCTTTTAATTGTTGTAGGGGTAGCACTAGAGACGATGAAGCAATTAGAATCTCAACTTGTGAAACGTCATTATAAAGGCTTTATGAAATAATCAGTAGGATATAAAGAGACGTGAAAGCGTCTCTTGTCCAATTGTTTGAGGGGGACAACGTATGAATATCGTATTAATGGGTCTACCGGGTGCCGGAAAAGGTACTCAAGCAGACGAAATTGTTAAGAAGTACGACATCCCTCATATTTCTACAGGTGACATGTTCCGTGCTGCTATAAAAGGTGGAACGGAACTGGGCTTGAAAGCTAAATCATTCATGGATCAAGGTGCTCTAGTGCCTGATGAAGTGACAATCGGCATTGTCCGAGAACGACTAAGTGCGAAGGATTGTGAAGAAGGCTTCTTATTAGATGGCTTTCCACGTACTGTCCCTCAAGCTGAAGCGTTGGAATCTCTTCTGGCTGATCTTGATAAGCGAATCGAGCATGTCGTAAATATTCAAGTCGAACAAGACGAATTGATTGCACGTTTAACAGGCCGATGGATCTGTAAAGTTTGTGGAACTGCTTACCATACTGTGTTTAACCCACCGGCTAAAGCTGGCGTGTGCGACAAAGATGGCGGAGAACTCTATCAGCGTGAAGATGATAAGCCTGAAACCGTCACGAAGCGTCTAGAAGTAAATATGCAACAAACACAGCCGCTTCTTGATTTCTATGAAAGCAAAAACGTGCTGCAAAATATAGATGGACAGCAGGACATCAAAAAAGTATTTGCTGACATTGATGCTCTTCTAAAGGGCGACCGAGGCTAAATCCCCGGCGCCGGGCGCAGTTAGTTGCCTCCATGTGGCTTTAAAGGGGCACCGGAGATATGAATTTTCGAGAGCTGCAAAAGCAAACAAGGCTCAGGATACAAATATTGTTGCAAATGCACTTTAGTGCAATTATGCACCGATGCTAGTATAATGAGTTTCGTGGAAGCATCTGTGTAACGGGTTTGGAACTCATCCAAGGCAGTCCGGGCAGTCGAGGATACATGAGACAGACTGGCTTTGCCGGATTAACCCCGGCCCGCTAGACTGCGGGGCTCGGAGAATATCTTCGAATGTCACTCATGCATTTCTCGTGAATGAATGTACTACACTATTCAATCAGCAAATACTGTTTGAAGATGAGAACCTGATTTGTATACAGAAGGGAGACTGGGTCGATGGCGAAAGACGATGTAATTGAAATCGAAGGAACTGTCGTTGAGACTTTGCCTAACGCGATGTTTAAAGTAGAATTGGAAAACGGTCACACGATTCTCGCGCACGTATCTGGCAAGATTCGCATGCATTTTATCCGCATTCTGCCAGGAGATAAAGTGACAGTAGAACTTTCTCCTTATGATTTAACACGCGGTCGTATCACATACCGTTTTAAATAATCTTTTGCACTCCGGACCACTAAGGAGGTTGGGTTAGATGAAAGTGAGACCATCTGTAAAACCGATCTGTGAAAAATGTAAAGTTATTCGCAGAAGCGGTAAAGTAATGGTAATCTGTGAAAATCCGAAACACAAACAAAGACAAGGCTAATTTGAAGGAGGTGCATCGCACACATGGCACGTATTGCTGGTGTTGACATTCCGCGCGACAAACGCGTTGTTATTTCATTAACATATATTTTCGGTGTTGGTAAAACAACTGCACAGAAAGTTCTTTCTGCTGCTGGTATCTCTGAAGAGACACGCGTTCGTGATCTTACAGAAGACGAGTTGAACAATATCCGTGAACAATTAGATCAATACAAAATCGAAGGTGACCTTCGCCGTGAAGTTTCAATGAACATCAAACGCTTGATGGAAATTGCTAGCTTCCGAGGGATTCGCCATCGTCGTGGACTACCTGTTCGCGGTCAAAATACGAAGAACAATGCGCGTACGCGTAAAGGTCCTCGTAAAACTGTAGCTAACAAGAAAAAATAATCAGTAAAGGAGGTTTCTTCTTAACATGGCACGTAAACAACAAACTCGTAAGCGTCGTGTGAAAAAGAATATCGAATCTGGTATTGCTCACATCCGCTCAACATTTAATAACACAATCGTTACTATCACTGATATGCAGGGTAACGCTGTTTCATGGTCAAGTGCAGGGGCTCTAGGATTTAGAGGTTCACGTAAATCTACTCCTTTCGCTGCGCAAATGGCTGCTGAAACTGCTGCTAAAACATCAATCGAACACGGTCTTAAAACTCTAGAAGTTACAGTTAAAGGTCCTGGTTCAGGTCGTGAAGCTGCTATCCGTGCGCTTCAAGCTGCCGGACTAGAAGTTACAGCGATTAAAGATGTAACTCCAGTACCTCATAACGGTTGCCGTCCGCCAAAACGCCGTCGCGTATAATCGTTAATCTGAATAGGATTTTTGAACATCACGACTTACTGGATGGGTTCTGAATCGTAGCGAAAGTCTGTGACTATCGAATTCTTGATGACACGAAAAAAAACCGACGTTTTGAAGGAGGGTAAACTGAATGCTCGAAATAGAAAAACCAAAGATTGAAACGGTTGAGATCGATAACAATTCCAAATTCGGAAAATTTGTTATTGAACCTCTTGAGCGTGGATATGGAACCACTTTAGGAAACTCCTTACGTCGAATCTTACTTTCATCTTTACCTGGCGCAGCTGTTACTTCAATTCAAATTGATGGCGTACTGCATGAATTCTCCACTGTCGAAGGTGTAGAAGAAGATGTAGCAACAATCATTTTGAATATTAAGAAGCTGGCTTTGAAAATTTACTCTGACGAAGAAAAAGTCATTGAAATTGATATAAAAGGTGATGGAACGGTTACGGCTGCAGATATCACGCACGATAGTGACGTGGAAATTCTGAATCCGGATCTATATATTGCAACAATCGCTAAAAATGGTCACCTACGTATGCGTATGTATGCGAACAGAGGCCGTGGATACGCTCGTGCAGATCAGAACAAACGTGAAGATCTTCCGATTGGTGTTATCCCGATTGACTCTATTTACACTCCAGTTTCACGCGTTAACTTCCAAGTGGAAAATACTCGTGTGGGCCAACTGGCTCATTTCGATAAATTATCTCTTGATGTTTGGACAGATGGCAGCATTGGTCCAAAAGAGGCAATTGCGCTTGGAGCTAAAATTTTTACTGAGCATTTAAATATCTTCGTAGGATTAACAGATGAGGCACAAACGGCTGAAATCATGGTTGAAAAAGAAGAAGACCAAAAAGAAAAAGTATTAGAGATGACTATCGAAGAACTTGATCTTTCGGTTCGATCTTACAACTGCTTAAAGCGTGCGGGTATCAACACGGTACACGAACTGGCAAGCAAGTCGGAAGACGACATGATGAAAGTACGCAACCTTGGACGCAAATCACTTGAAGAAGTTAAAGTGAAGTTGGAAGATTTAGGTCTTGGACTTCGTAAAGAAGACTGAGATTAAGATCGGATCCGAACTATTCAACAAAGGAGGGAAACTTCAATGAGAAAGCTTCAACGTACAAGTTCTCAACGTAAAGCACTATTACGTGACCTTACAACAGACTTAATCGTACATGAACGCATTCAAACGACTGAAGCTCGTGCGAAAGAAGTGCGTTCGACTGTAGAAAAAATGATTACGCTTGGTAAACGTGGAGATCTTCACGCTCGCCGTAAAGCAGCAGCATGGATGCGCCGTGAGTTGGTTACAACTGCAGACGCTGAAGGCAACGAAACGACAACTTATGCATTGCAGAAATTGTTTGATGACGTTGCACCACGTTACGCTGACCGTCAAGGCGGTTACACTCGTATTATGAAAATGGGGCCTCGTCGCGGAGATGGCGCACCTATCGTTATTATCGAATTGGTTTAATTTGAATCAATAGATTCAAATTAAAGCCTCCGGCGGATGTCACGGATTTTGAAAGGAATTAATTGCGCTAGCGCAATTCAAAATCCGGACGCAATTATGCCGAGGCATAATTGATTTACTTGAAGGGGGTCAATAGCCCTCTTCTTTTAGCATTATGATTTATACGACAATATGAAAAGCTGAGTGTTATGATGAGCGAGCCGAAAGGCGGCGTCTCGTCTAGCTCTACGCACCTCATTCAACCCTGGCTTAAGCAACCGGGGAAGCCATAGAGACAGAAAAGCGCATTTCTCTGAATGAGGTGCGCGCTTTTTTTATTTATTTTAGGTTTTACAAACGCGCATAAAAACCAGTAGAGTAGAGAAGAGTTAAGCAAGTGTTAGAGGAGGTTAGCTGAGATGAATTCGACTATCTTGTCATTCGAAAATGTGACATTTACATATACGCAAGAAGACGAGTCGGTAAAACCCGCTGTAGCAGATTTGTCATTCTCCATTCAAGATGGGGAGTGGATTGCCTTAGTGGGTCACAATGGCTCTGGAAAATCGACAATTGCTAAATTGATGAACGGCTTATTATTTCCGCAAACCGGTCAAGTATCAGCCATGGGCAAATTGATGGCTGAGGAGAGTTTGTGGGACATCCGTTCCCAAATGGGCATGGTTTTTCAAAACCCAGATAATCAGTTTGTCGGAGCAACGGTTCAAGATGATGTTGCTTTTGCATTGGAGAACAACGGTGTGCCACATAAAGAAATGGTGGTTCGTGTCAAAGAGGCTTTGCACCAAGTGAAGATGGACGATTATCTTGATCATGAACCTCATCATTTGTCGGGTGGCCAAAAACAGCGTGTGGCGATTGCGGGTGCACTGGCGCTCCGTCCACGTTTATTGATTTTGGATGAAGCAACTTCGATGCTCGATCCGCAAGGGCGTATGGAAGTGATTGAAACCATTCGTGAACTTCGGGAAGCAACAGGTTTGACGGTAATATCCATTACGCACGACCTGGAAGAAGCAGCACTTGCTGATCGTATTCTTGTAATGAACGCAGGCCATAAGCAGTTAGAAGGAATACCAGAATCTGTGTTCCTTTCGGGTAATGAATTAACAACTTTGGGTTTAGATTTGCCGTTTTCGATGCGCATGACGCATTTGTTGCGAGAAGCGGGTCTGGCGTTACAAGGAGAACATATGACAGAAGAAGAATTGGTGGATGAGTTATGGACATTTTACTCCAGGAAGTAGGATATAGTTACGCGAAAGATACGCCCTTTGAAAAGAGAGCACTGACGGATGTATCGCTGCATATTCCTTCTGGTTCCTATACGGCTATTATTGGCCATACTGGGTCTGGCAAATCAACTGTTCTTCAACATCTCAATGCGCTCTTAAAACCAACTGAAGGGTCCGTTACGATTGGTGACCGTAAAATCGAAGCTGGTGTAAAAGCAAAGAATTTGCGTGATGTTCGGCGACAAGTAGGGATTGTCTTTCAGTTTCCTGAGCAACAACTGTTTGATGAGACGGTCTTAAAGGATATTATGTTCGGACCTTTAAATTATGGTGTGCCAGAAGAAGAAGCGAGCCGCCGGGCGCATGAATTAGTCGAACAGCTTGGGTTGCCTGCAGAAGTTTTGACAAAATCGCCGTTTGACTTGTCCGGTGGGCAAATGCGTCGCGTGGCTATCGCTGGCGTGTTGGCGATGGAACCAGATGTATTGGTGTTAGATGAACCGACAGCAGGCCTTGACCCACGTGGTCGCCGTGAGATTATGGACTTGTTTTACCGTTTGCATATTGAAAAAGGACTAACAACGGTGCTGGTGACGCACAGCATGGAAGATGCGGCGCGTTACGCAGATAATGTGGCGATTATGCACAATGGTCGCTGTGTGGTCACAGGAGAGCCAACAGCAATCTTTTCAAATGAAGAGCAACTGAGAGATTACCGTTTGGAACCACCGCGGACCATTCGGTTGCAACGAAAATTTGAAGCCAAAACAGGAATTCAACTGGGTGTTGTTTCATTGACAGAAGAAGCGTTGGCTCAAAACATTGCATCCGCATTATTGGAAGGGCGTGATTCCGAATGATGGAGAAAATGATTTTTGGTCGATTTATTCCTGGTGATTCTGTTATTCACCGAATGGATCCACGGGCGAAAATTTCATTTGTTTTTGTGTTTATTGCCATCGTGTTTATTGCGAATAGCGCAGTGACTTATGGGATTTTGCTAGGATTTACTTTGCTGGTAGTATTCTTATCCAAAATTCGTTTGTATTTCTTGATAAATGGATTGAAACCAGTCTTTATATTGTTGATATTCACTTTTTTATTGCATATTTTCTTTACGCGTGAAGGTGATATATTAGTGGATTTTGGTTTTATTGAAATTTATGAAGAAGGTTTGCGGCAGGGGATATTCATTTCGATTCGCTTTTTAGTACTGGTGTTTATTACTAGTATTTTAACCTTGACGACTTCACCGATTTCTATTACAGACGGGATTGAAGTACTGCTTGGTCCATTTAAACGAATCAAGTTGCCGGTCCATGAACTGGCGTTGATGATGTCGATTTCGTTGCGGTTTATCCCGACGCTTATGGACGAGACTGGGAAGATTCTCAAGGCGCAAATGGCCAGAGGTTCTGACATTGGCTCAGGGCCGATTAAAGAGCGCATTAAGGCGGTTGTGCCCTTGCTGATTCCGCTGTTCGTCAGTGCCTTTAAACGGGCAGAGGACTTGGCTACAGCGATGGAAGTTCGTGGCTACCGCGGTGGCGAAGGGAGAACGCGCTATCGCCAACTCAATTGGCGTTCTATCGATAGCTTGAGCCTGCTTGTGCTAGCGGGGCTCGCGGGAATGCTTTGGTATTTCCGGGTATAAGGAGAGAAATTATGAAACGATTAAAAGCGACCATTGCGTATGATGGTTCTGGATTTGCAGGTTATCAAGTGCAGCCAGACAAGCGCACGGTCCAGCTCGAATTAATGAACGTGTTAAAAACCATTCATAAAGGAAAAGTTGTGCAAGTCGTGGCAAGCGGACGGACAGATGCCAAAGTCCATGCTACCGGACAAGTCATTCATTTTGATACAGCGTTTTCCATCCCGATGACGGGTTGGTTAAAGGCTTTGAATGTGCTATTGCCACAAGACATCCGCGTGAACGCGATTGAAGAAGTCGATGCGTCTTTTCATGCGCGGTATCATACGACAGGTAAAACTTATCGTTATAAATGGAATCGCAGTCAAATCATCAGTCCGTTCACGCGCAATTTGATGGTTCACATCAAGCAACCACTCGATGTAGAAGCAATGACCATAGCGGCACAGGCATTGATTGGCACTTACGATTTCTCCAGTTTTTGTGCGGCGAATACCGCAGTAGTCGATAAAGTGCGAACAGTTCGACGCCTGGAGTTTGAAGAACATGGTGACGAATTGCATATGATTATTGAAGGATCTGGCTTTTTATACAATATGGTTCGCATTATTGCAGGGACCTTAACGGAAGTCGGTACCGGCAAAAGAGCAGCTGACGAACTTAGTCGAATTGTGGCTGCAACGGACCGGGACGCCGCTGGAAAAACAGCGGCAGCACATGGGCTTTACTTGGAAAGCGTGATGTACGAGAGCTGAAGCAACTTTTCCTGGTGTTTTTAGAAAACCCCTTGACTTTTTAGCACTTTCGTTATAACATGATGTATGGTATTTTCATTACCCCCACGATATGCCCCGGAAGGTTATTTGTGTTAAGGGATAACGAAAAAACGGAACAGCGGAACACTGTAAAAGAACTTAAAAGAGACGATATATTAGGAGGACAATATACATGCGTACAACATTCATGGCTAAGGGTCACGAAGTAGAGCGTAAATGGTTAGTTGTCGATGCAGAAGGGCAAACTCTTGGACGTTTAGCTTCTGAAGTCGCTTCAATCTTACGTGGAAAATATAAACCAACATTTACACCAAACGTTGACACTGGTGATCACGTGATCATTATCAACGCTGAAAAAATTCACCTTACAGGTAACAAACTTGCAGACAAGATCTATTACCGTCACACACAATACACGGGTGGACTTAAACAACGTACTGCACTTGAAATGCGCACAAAATACCCAACGAGAATGCTTGAATTGGCTATTAAAGGGATGCTTCCAAAAAACTCTTTAGGTCGTCAAACGTTTAGAAAGCTGCATGTCTATGCTGGCCCTGAACACAACCACCAAGCACAACAACCAGAAATCTATCAACTACGCGGTTAATAATTAGTAAATTAGAGGAGGATACACCTTTGGCACAAGTTCAATATATTGGGACAGGTCGTCGTAAAAACTCAACAGCTCGCGTACGTTTAGTACCGGGTGACGGCACAATTACAATCAACAAACGTGACGTAGCGGACTACGTTCCTTACGAAACACTACAACAAATTATCAAACAGCCACTAGTTGCTACGGATACTCTAGGAAGCTACGACATCCTAGTAAACGTAAACGGCGGTGGATTCACAGGCCAAGCCGGAGCAATCCGTCACGGTATCGCACGCGCTCTACTAACTGTAGACCCTGCATTCCGTCCTGCGTTGAAATCTGCTGGGTTGTTAACACGTGACCCACGTATGAAAGAACGTAAGAAACCAGGTCTTAAATCAGCACGTCGTGCACCTCAGTTCTCAAAACGTTAATTTCGATTTTCGTTTACAAAGCACTTTCCGAAGAAATTCGGAAAGTGCTTTTTTTATGTTCAAATGGAGGTTCGAACAGGTAAAATAGAAGGAAATGGGGGGGATGCCGAAATGAACCGGATCAATTTAATTTGCCTGGGTGTGAAAGACATGGGAACATCCGTAAAGTTTTACAGAGATGGCCTCGGCTTTAAAACGACGGAAAAAGGGAACAATCCTGAAATCGTGTTTTTCAATTCGGCTGGTACGAAACTGGAGTTGTATCCATTGGAGGACTTAGCGAAAGATATCGATGAAAAGAACCCGCCAAGTGGCAGCGGATTTTCAGGCATTACGCTGGCCTATAACGCAAAGTCTAAAGAAGAAGTGGATAGAGTGATGGCTCTTGCGGAAGCGGCTGGAGGAAGGATTATCAAAGAACCAAAAGAAGTTTTCTGGGGAGGTTATTCAGGTTACTTCACCGATCCCGACGGCTATTACTGGGAAGTAGCATGGGGTCCGGACTTTACGTTCGATGAAAACGATATGCTGGAAATTGATTCGTAAGTTTGGCTCTTGGCCACGCCAGTTATTCTGTTGAAGAAACACCACTTCGCCCGAGCTCTCATAGCCACCGGAGCGCAGTGGCTTTTTTCATTTTTCTTATAAGACCGAATAGATTAAAAATAAGATTTGCTGTGCTATACTTTATGGTGAGCAAAATTGATAGGGAGTGTATCGATATGTTAACTGAAGTACAAGTACGCGAATTACTCGGAGCGTTAGAAGATCCGTTTTTACATAGATCGTTAACTGAAACAGATGGCATTACGTCTGTAACGATTAAGGAAGAGAAAAAACACGTCAGTGTCAAATTGGCAATTGCTAAAACAAATACACCTGAACAAATGCAGTTACAGATGAAAGTTGTCGATGTATTAAAAGGAGCGGGAGCGGGTTCTGTCGGAATTCGTTTTGAAGAGCTCTCAACAGAAGCTTTAGCAAAATTCCGTGGCACAGCTGATGAATCAGAAGCGCAGGATTTGTTATCTCCATTGAACAAAGTTGAATTTATTTCAATTGCCAGCGGTAAAGGTGGGGTTGGTAAATCGACGGTATCTGTTAACTTAGCAATTGCATTGGCGCGTTTAGGCAAAAAAGTGGGCTTAATCGATGCAGATATCTACGGTTTTAGTGTGCCAGACATGATGGGCATTGATAAATCGCCAGTCGTTCGTGGTCAAACAATCATTCCAGTAGAGCGCTTCGGCGTAAAAGTAATTTCGATGGGCTTTTTCGTAGAAGACAATATGCCAGTCGTTTGGCGTGGCCCGATGCTCGGCAAAGTACTTGATCAATTTTTCCGCGATGTAGAATGGGGAGATTTGGATTACCTTCTATTGGACTTGCCACCAGGTACAGGGGACGTTGCACTCGACATTCACCAAATGCTACCGGCATCTAAAGAAATCGTTATCACCACACCACACCCGACTGCAGCGTTTGTTGCGGCACGTGCTGGAGCGATGGCGCTTCAAACCAATCACGAGGTGTTGGGTGTTATTGAAAACATGTCATGGTTTGAAAGCCAAGAAACGGGTAAGAAAGAATTTCTTTTCGGACAAGGTGGCGGACCGAAACTTGCAGAAGAGTTGCAAGCGCCGCTACTTGGACAAATTCCACTGGGTCAGCCTGACTGGAACGAAGCTGACTTTGCACCGTCTGTTTACTTGGCGGATCATCCGACAGGGAAAATCTACGAAGACATTGCGCAGCAAGTACTTAAACAATTTGCTGACAAAAAATAAGATAGTGAGCAGTCCGGAAGCCATAATCGGTTTCCGGGCTTTTATTTTGTGCAATCCTCAGGAGGATATGGCGATTCAGTAACAAAGATTCGACTTTCAAGCTTTGTTCACAATCTATCGTGTACAGTGAATGGATTTTTTAATAGCCGGTTGGTACAATCGTAAAAGAACTTTAAATAACGGAGGCATTCAATTGACAATACGAAATTGGGTTAAGTTTTTCTTGAAAGCTTTATTAATTGGTGGAGCGGTAACTGGCGTACTCGGTTTATTCGTTCGCTGGGATGATATATTTTCACAACCGTTTCATGCAGGACACTGGGGCGAATTCTTGGCAGGATTTGTCTGGCTCGTTATTATTGGCTTAACGATGAGCATTATTAGCCAATTGTGTTTCTTTGCTTACTTGACGGTGCATCAGATTGGGATGAACATATTCCGTACATTGCGTTTGTGGAATTGGATTCAACTTTTGATTATCGTCGTAGTCGTTACAGATTTGATTTTATTCCGCTTTGCGCCAAACGCAGAAACGACTGAACAGGTTTGGTTATATGGAATCTTATTAACAATCTTGATCGTTACCGGAGTGGTTACGGCATATGTGAAAGCAAAATGGACCAATAAAGAAACATTTATTTCTGCATTGTTCTTCATGATTGTTATTACGACGGTTGAATGGCTGCCGGCGTTGATGGTAGAAGAAGGGAATATCGACAGCTGGGTTACTTTATTGCTGTTCCCATTCTTAGCAGTAAATGCGTATCAGTTATTGGTGTTGCCGAAATACAACGCACAATCAGATATTGATCGCCAGAAATTAGAAGAACGACGTGCTGCAAGAAAAGCAAAAGCGTAAGCATTGTTTCGTAAGAAAAATCATTTAACCGCTTGTTTCAACAAAGTGGCTAAATGATTTTTTGTTTTAATAAAATCAATTGCACGATGAGCGAATGTAGATGGCTGTAAGGGAGCGGGATGCTTTTTCAACTTTTTAAAGAGAGAATACAGAAGGGAAAACAGGGTTTTAAGAAAAACTTTTACGAAAGTGTTGACAGAAATGTAATCATGCTTTAATATAATAAAAGTCGCCAAGCAACAACGAACAACACAAACAAAACGGCGGCAACTAAACACAACAACTTGAACCTTGAAAACTGAACAGCAAAACGTCAACGAAAGACGTCACGAGCACTTCGGTGCGAGAACGGCTTTTGCGAAGTTTGCCTTATGGCAATCAGAGCAAAGTTGTTTTCCTTCTCGGTGTTCGTGACTACAACTTACTGATCAGCATCACGCAGATCAAAGCGAATCGTGCGTCTTCGGACGGCGATACGCCAGCAGTATTGAGCAATCAACACTACTCTATAATGGAGAGTTTGATCCTGGCTCAGGACGAACGCTGGCGGCGTGCCTAATACATGCAAGTCGAGCGGAACTTTGGGAGCTTGCTCCCATTGTTTAGCGGCGGACGGGTGAGTAACACGTGGGCAACCTGCCCTGCAGATCGGGATAACTCCGGGAAACCGGTGCTAATACCGAATAGTTTGCGGCCTCTCCTGAGGCTGTACGGAAAGACGGTTTCGGCTGTCACTGCAGGATGGGCCCGCGGCGCATTAGCTAGTTGGTGGGGTAATGGCCTACCAAGGCGACGATGCGTAGCCGACCTGAGAGGGTGATCGGCCACACTGGGACTGAGACACGGCCCAGACTCCTACGGGAGGCAGCAGTAGGGAATCTTCCGCAATGGACGAAAGTCTGACGGAGCAACGCCGCGTGAGTGACGAAGGTTTTCGGATCGTAAAACTCTGTTGTGAGGGAAGAACAAGTACCAAGTAACTACTGGTACCTTGACGGTACCTCACCAGAAAGCCACGGCTAACTACGTGCCAGCAGCCGCGGTAATACGTAGGTGGCAAGCGTTGTCCGGAATTATTGGGCGTAAAGCGCGCGCAGGCGGTTCCTTAAGTCCGATGTGAAAGCCCACGGCTCAACCGTGGAGGGTCATTGGAAACTGGGGAACTTGAGTGCAGAAGAGGAAAGTGGAATTCCATGTGTAGCGGTGAAATGCGTAGAGATGTGGAGGAACACCAGTGGCGAAGGCGACTTTCTGGTCTGTAACTGACGCTGAGGCGCGAAAGCGTGGGGAGCAAACAGGATTAGATACCCTGGTAGTCCACGCCGTAAACGATGAGTGCTAAGTGTTAGGGGGTTTCCGCCCCTTAGTGCTGCAGCTAACGCATTAAGCACTCCGCCTGGGGAGTACGGCCGCAAGGCTGAAACTCAAAGGAATTGACGGGGGCCCGCACAAGCGGTGGAGCATGTGGTTTAATTCGAAGCAACGCGAAGAACCTTACCAGGTCTTGACATCCCACTGACCGGTGTAGAGATACGCTTTTCCCTTCGGGGACAGTGGTGACAGGTGGTGCATGGTTGTCGTCAGCTCGTGTCGTGAGATGTTGGGTTAAGTCCCGCAACGAGCGCAACCCTTGATCTTAGTTGCCAGCATTCAGTTGGGCACTCTAAGGTGACTGCCGGTGACAAACCGGAGGAAGGTGGGGATGACGTCAAATCATCATGCCCCTTATGACCTGGGCTACACACGTGCTACAATGGACGGTACAAAGGGCTGCAACCCCGCGAGGGCAAGCCAATCCCAGAAAACCGTTCTCAGTTCGGATTGCAGGCTGCAACTCGCCTGCATGAAGCCGGAATCGCTAGTAATCGTGGATCAGCATGCCACGGTGAATACGTTCCCGGGCCTTGTACACACCGCCCGTCACACCACGAGAGTTTGTAACACCCGAAGTCGGTGAGGTAACCCTTGTGGAGCCAGCCGCCGAAGGTGGGACAGATGATTGGGGTGAAGTCGTAACAAGGTAGCCGTATCGGAAGGTGCGGCTGGATCACCTCCTTTCTAAGGATAAATTCGGAACCGAGCTTGGCTCGGGGTTGACGTTTTGCGTTCAGTTTTGAAGGTTCACCTTCAGGCGGCAACGCCTTTTTTTGTGACTTTCACTCTTGTTCTTTGAAAACTGGATAAAACGACATTGAAACAAATGCAAGTAATTCAAGTACGCGTGACGATTTCGTCACAACTTTTTAATTAACCAGTGGTTAAGTTAGAAAGGGCGCACGGTGGATGCCTTGGCACTAGGAGCCGAAGAAGGACGGCACTAACACCGATATGCTTCGGGGAGCTGTAAGTGAGCTGTGATCCGGAGATTTCCGAATGGGGGAACCCACTGCCTTTAATCGGGTAGTATCCATGTGTGAATCTATAGCACATGAGAAGGCAGACCCAGGGAACTGAAACATCTAAGTACCTGGAGGAAGAGAAAGCAAATGCGATTCCCTGAGTAGCGGCGAGCGAAACGGGATCAGCCCAAACCAAGAGGCTTGCCTCTTGGGGTTGTAGGACACTCTATACGGAGTTACAAAAGATAGGATTAGGCGAAGCGACCTGGAACGGTCCGCCGCAGCGGGTAACAGCCCCGTAGCCGAAAACCCTATCCCTCCAGAGTGGATCCTGAGTACGGCGGAACACGTGAAATTCCGTCGGAATCTGGGAGGACCATCTCCCAAGGCTAAATACTTCCTAGTGACCGATAGTGAACCAGTACCGTGAGGGAAAGGTGAAAAGCACCCCGGAAGGGGAGTGAAATAGATCCTGAAACCGTGTGCCTACAAGTAGTCAAAGCCCGTTAATGGGTGATGGCGTGCCTTTTGTAGAATGAACCGGCGAGTTACGATTGCATGCAAGGTTAAGCTGAGAAGGCGGAGCCGCAGCGAAAGCGAGTCTGAATAGGGCGACAGAGTATGCAGTTGTAGACCCGAAACCAGGTGATCTACCCATGTCCAGGGTGAAGGTAAGGTAACACTTACTGGAGGCCCGAACCCACGCACGTTGAAAAGTGCGGGGATGAGGTGTGGGTAGCGGAGAAATTCCAATCGAACCTGGAGATAGCTGGTTCTCTCCGAAATAGCTTTAGGGCTAGCCTCAAGATTGAGAATCCTGGAGGTAGAGCACTGTTTGGACTAGGGGCCCATCCCGGGTTACCGAATTCAGACAAACTCCGAATGCCAGTGATTTATGCTTGGGAGTCAGACTGCGAGTGATAAGATCCGTAGTCAAGAGGGAAACAGCCCAGACCACCAGCTAAGGTCCCCAAATATCCGTTAAGTGGAAAAGGATGTGGCGTTGCTTAGACAACCAGGATGTTGGCTTAGAAGCAGCCATCATTTAAAGAGTGCGTAATAGCTCACTGGTCGAGTGACACTGCGCCGA
The DNA here is from genome assembly GCF_001465835.2 of Planococcus kocurii. Classification (NCBI taxonomy): domain Bacteria; kingdom Bacillati; phylum Bacillota; class Bacilli; order Caryophanales; family Caryophanaceae; genus Planococcus; species Planococcus kocurii. The sequence goes on along the minus strand of NZ_CP013661.2, from coordinate 1,596,047 downwards.
AAATGTACCGGGGCTAAACGGATTACCGAAGCTGTGGATGGATCTCGTTAGAGATCCGTGGTAGGAGAGCGTTCTAAGGGCGTTGAAGTCAGACCGGAAGGACTGGTGGAGCGCTTAGAAGTGAGAATGCCGGTATGAGTAACGAAAGACGGGTGAGAATCCCGTCCACCGAATGCCTAAGGTTTCCTGAGGAAGGCTCGTCCGCTCAGGGTTAGTCGGGACCTAAGTCGAGGCCGATAGGCGTAGACGATGGACAACAGGTTGATATTCCTGTACCACCTCCCCGCCGTTTGAGCAATGGGGGGACGCAGAAGGATAAGGAGAGCGTGCCGTTGGTTGTGCACGTCCAAGCAGTGAGGCGTGAAATGAGGCAAATCCCATTTCTAATACGTTGAGCTGTGACGGCAAGAGGGTTTACCCTTGAGTCCCTGATTTCACACTGCCAAGAAAAGCCTCTAGCGAGGCGGGAGGTGCCCGTACCGCAAACCGACACAGGTAGGCGAGAAGAGAATTCTAAGGTGAGCGAGTGAACTCTCGTTAAGGAACTCGGCAAAATGACCCCGTAACTTCGGGAGAAGGGGTGCTCTGGTAGGGTGAATAGCCCGAGAGAGCCGCAGTGAATAGGCCCAGGCGACTGTTTAGCAAAAACACAGGTCTCTGCAAAACCGTAAGGTGACGTATAGGGGCTGACGCCTGCCCGGTGCTGGAAGGTTAAGAGGAGTGCTTAGCGCAAGCGAAGGTGCGAATTGAAGCCCCAGTAAACGGCGGCCGTAACTATAACGGTCCTAAGGTAGCGAAATTCCTTGTCGGGTAAGTTCCGACCCGCACGAAAGGCGTAACGATCTGGGCACTGTCTCAACGAGAGACTCGGTGAAATTATAGTACCTGTGAAGATGCAGGTTACCCGCGACAGGACGGAAAGACCCCGTGGAGCTTTACTGTAGCCTGATATTGAATTTTGGTGCAACTTGTACAGGATAGGTAGGAGCCTGAGATTCCGGAGCGCTAGCTTCGGAGGAGGCGTCAGTGGGATACTACCCTGGTTGTATTGAAATTCTAACCCACAAGCCTGATCGGCTTGGGAGACAGTGTCAGGCGGGCAGTTTGACTGGGGCGGTCGCCTCCTAAAGAGTAACGGAGGCGCCCAAAGGTTCCCTCAGAATGGTTGGAAATCATTCGTAGAGTGTAAAGGCAGAAGGGAGCTTGACTGCGAGACGTACAGGTCGAGCAGGGTCGAAAGACGGGCTTAGTGATCCGGTGGTTCCGCATGGAAGGGCCATCGCTCAACGGATAAAAGCTACCCCGGGGATAACAGGCTTATCTCCCCCAAGAGTCCACATCGACGGGGAGGTTTGGCACCTCGATGTCGGCTCATCGCATCCTGGGGCTGTAGTCGGTCCCAAGGGTTGGGCTGTTCGCCCATTAAAGCGGTACGCGAGCTGGGTTCAGAACGTCGTGAGACAGTTCGGTCCCTATCCGTCGCGGGCGCAGGAAATTTGAGAGGAGCTGTCCTTAGTACGAGAGGACCGGGATGGACACACCGCTGGTGTACCAGTTGTTCTGCCAAGGGCATCGCTGGGTAGCTATGTGTGGCCGGGATAAGTGCTGAAAGCATCTAAGCACGAAGCCCCCCTCAAGATGAGATTTCCCATTGCGCAAGCAAGTAAGATCCCTCAAAGACGATGAGGTAGATAGGTTCGAGGTGGAAGCGTAGCGATACGTGCAGCTGACGAATACTAATCGATCGAGGACTTAACCAACACATTGTATGCGAAAAACTTGCTTGTTTCACCTGTCGTTTATCCAGTTTTGAGTGAACAAACACTCAACCAAATAGTCCAGTGATGATGGCAAAGAGGCCACACCCGTTCCCATCCCGAACACGGCAGTTAAGCTCTTTTGCGCCGATGGTAGTTGGGGGTTTCCCCCTGTGAGAGTAGGACGTCGCTGGGCTATTCTATGTTTATTTTTTATTCCTAATGATTCTTTTACCTTGCTTCCATAGCTCAGCAGGTAGAGTGCTTCCATGGTAAGGAAGAGGTCACCGGTTCGAATCCGGTTGGAAGCTTTTATTCTTTTGAGAGTTTCTGAATAGGAAGTTAACTAGACAATTTTACCAAGGCCCCTTGGTCAAGCGGTTAAGACACCGCCCTTTCACGGCGGTAACACGGGTTCGAATCCCGTAGGGGTCACCATTTTGGAGGATTAGCTCAGCTGGGAGAGCATCTGCCTTACAAGCAGAGGGTCGGCGGTTCGATCCCGTCATCCTCCACCATTTTTTTCGCAAATTCATACGGTGGGGTAGCGAAGTGGCTAAACGCGGCGGACTGTAAATCCGCTCCTTCGGGTTCGGCAGTTCGAATCTGCCCCCCACCACCAGTTTTCTTATAGTTATGAATGGGGTATAGCCAAGCGGTAAGGCAACGGGTTTTGATCCCGTCATGCCCTGGTTCGAATCCAGGTACCCCAGCCATTTTTACTATGAGCCATTAGCTCAGCTGGTAGAGCATCTGACTTTTAATCAGAGGGTCGAAGGTTCGAATCCTTCATGGCTCATTCTTGTAACATCCTTGCGCCTGTTCAGCGCGGGGCCTTAGCTCAGCTGGGAGAGCGCGTCGCTGGCAGTGACGAGGTCAGGGGTTCGAGCCCCCTAGGCTCCATTGTTCCATGTGTATTTGTACTATCCATGTGTAAAAACCCCGTATCCATTAACTTGGATACGGGTTTTTTTTAGGTTCCGATGTATTCGGATTGAGGACGGAAAATCACGTTATGGTCTTGCTGCTCGAGTGCGTGTGCCGTCCAGCCGATAATTCGCGCGACGCTAAACGTTGGCGTAAATAATTGTGTCGGCATCGCAATGGATCGCATAATTGCCGCCGCATAAAATTCGACGTTGGTATAGAGTGCCCGTCCTGGTTTACGGGCATTCAACCCTTTAATGATATGACTTTCAGCAGCAATTGCTAAATCAAGCCACGAATCTTCTCCTTGGAGTTCCAAGCATTTTTTTCGGAGGACGATTGACCGCGGATCTTCTGTTCGGTAAACACGGTGACCAAAACCCATGATTTTTTCACCTCGGTCTAGCTTGTCTGCAATAACGGCGTTGATTCGATCTTTTGTTTGAATGGTATCCAGTAAATCAATGACCCCTGATGGAGCCCCTCCGTGAAGCGGTCCTTTCATGGTACCAAGAGCTGAGACAACTGCAGATACGAGGTCGGATTCAGTGGAAATGGTAACGCGTGCTGCGAATGTCGAAGCGTTCATGCCATGTTCCATTGTTAATTTTAAATAAGTTTCGAGCGCTTGCGTTTGCCCATTTGTGGGTGGCTGTCCGGTGATCATCCATAAGTAATTGGCTGTATGACCAAGATCGTCTCTTGGGCTAAGGGCTTGCTGCCCGTTTTGAAGGCGATAAAAGAGCGCAGTCATTACCGGTAGTGCGGCAGTTAGCGCAACTGCTTGTTCTGCAGAAGGCAAGGTTTGAAATTCACTATGTGTGTAAGCCGATACCAATGTCCGTGAAGCATCCATTAGCGAAGTTTCTTTTGGCAGCAACTGAGCCATTTCAACAATATGTGCCGGCAATTTTCGATAACTCAGCAATTGGTGTTGGAGGTTTTCCACTTGAACATCGTCAGGCCATTGCCCATACCATAAAAAATAGGCAGTTTCTTCAAATGACCTGCCGCGTATGACGGTCTCTACCAATTGTCCACGGTAGCGTAATTCCCCTATATCTCCATCCACAGAAGCAATCGCTGTTTGAACAGCGACAACACCTTTTAATCCAGGCTGAAACATCATAAACTCCTCCTTTTCTTTTAGTTTACGCTCTCTATTTGATAATAAAAATTAAAGATATATAATTGAGGCAATTAAGAAAAGTAATCGAGACGAGGGATGTTATGGAAGTCCAGTGGTTGAGAACCTTTGTGGACGCTGCAGAAACCTTAAATTTTAGAATAAGTTCAGAACGGCTGATGATGTCGCAACCCAGCGTGACTGTTCACATTCGGTTACTAGAAGAAAATTTGGGTCTTCTGTTATTCAAGCGCAGCCACAACCGGGTGTCGTTAACAGAAGAAGGCAGGTATTTTAGAGACAAAGCCGAAAAAGTATTAGAACAATTAGATGACAGTGTTGAAGAATTGCATTCCTTTGCTCAAGGGTACCGGAAGATATGGACGCTTGCTATTTCCCCGTTGATGGCGGAAACAATTTTGCCTTATGTGCTGAAATCATTTATTCGTGAGCATACGGAAGTAGAGTTGGTAATTCGTGTGGAAGAATCGGAAAAAATCGAAGCTTTAGTCGAATCGGAGCAAGTATCGGCTGGAATTTCTGCTTTACCGCCTACGGGTCGAAGCATTGCGCAAGTTGTTGTTTACAACGATCCAATCCTGTTCGTTTTGCCGAGAGATGCTTATGATGACGAGACTGGGCCGCAAGTTTCAGTGGAAGATACTTTGCGGAATTCCGTACTGTTTACACATCATCACCCTGTTTTTTGGGAAGAGCTATTAGGAAAGTTGCGTTTGCACGTGCCGGGAATTCGAACGATGAAAGTGACGCAAGCTCATATCGCCAAGCGCTTTATACAAGAGGGTCTCGGGGCATCCTTTTTACCAAAATCAATGGTTCGCCGGGAATTGGTGGAAGGACGTTTAATGGAAGCGCATTTTGAGTTGTTTCCATTGCCCGTCGTGTCCACTTACTTTTTAACAAAACATATGGGGATACTCGAAGAGGATTTTATGCGACGTATTCAATCGGTATACTTTACGTGAAAAGGGGAGAGGGCAATGATTATTGAGTCAGGTGGCATTCGGTTACGCTTATTGAAAAGAGATGATTTTGAAGCCTTATGGACGCTATACACACCGGAAATTTTCGAACACATGCTCAGCCAAGTAGCGGTTTTTGAAGACTTGGTAGCGTGGCTAGAAGCTGGGCTTAATCAGTCCAATGTCCTTATTTTTGTGGTGGAAAATCCACAAACAGCAGAAATCATCGGCACAACGCGCATATATGCAATTGACGAAGCGAATAAAAGCTGTGAAATCGGTGCGACATTCTATGCGCAATCCGCGCAGCGAACGCATGTCAACACAGCAGTTAAGCTTGCTTTACTTAGTTATTGCTTTGAAGAACGTGGCATGATTCGGGTCCAATTCAAAACAGATGCCGATAATATCCGTTCACAGAAGGCGATTGAACGCATTGGCGCAGTGAAAGAAGGCGTGCTTCGCAATGAACGCATTCGCTCAACCGGCAAGCCGAGAGATGCAGTGGTGTATTCACTAATTGACAAAGACTGGCCAACAATAAAAAAAGAGCTGACGAAAAAAGCGAATAAATATGCGTGATTTTGTCTAGTTGAGCCAAAGAGACCTTAGCGGTTACAATAAGTCTATCTTGCTAAGGGGGTATAGAATAATGAATAAATTAACTATTTCTATTATCGGAGTTCCAATGGACCACGGACAAAATCGTCGCGGTGTCGATATGGGACCAAGCGCGATCCGCTATGCGGGCGTAGTAGACCGCATTGAAGAGTTGGGCCATACGGTTACGGATGAAGGGGACATCCAAATTGGTCAAGCAGACGGAAGCGTCGATACATCCACAAACTTACGTAACTTAAAAGCAATCACAGAAGCGACAGAAACGCTTGGCGATAAAGTATTTGAAGTAGCACAAGCTGGGAACTTCCCGCTCGTATTAGGCGGCGATCACAGTATTGCAATCGGTACACTCGCTGGGATTTCTGAGCGTCATGAAAACTTAGGCGTTATCTGGTACGATGCACACGCTGACATGAACACAAGCGACACGTCACCATCAGGCAATATCCACGGCATGCCACTTGCAGCAAGCTTTGGACACGGCCACGAGAAATTGACGAATATTCGCGGCTATTCACCAAAAGTAAAACCTGAAAACATTGTCATTATCGGGGCTCGTTCAGTTGACCCAGGTGAGCGCGAACTGATCAAAGAACACGGCATCCGCGTTTACAGCATGCACGAAATTGATAAAATGGGCATGCATGCCGTCATCGAAGAGTCGATTCAGTATTTAAAAGAAGAGCGCAAAACAGATGCAGTTCATTTGTCACTCGATCTTGATGGCATCGACCCAATGTACACACCAGGTGTTGGTACTCCAGTTCCAGGCGGCATTAGCTACCGTGAAAGTCATTTAGCAATGGAAATGTTATATGATGCAGACATTATTACTTCTGCAGAATTTGTAGAAGTGAATCCGATTCTTGACGAGAAAAACAAAACAGCGGATGTTGCGGTTGCGTTGATTGGTTCATTATTCGGCGAAAAATTATTATAAGCAAAAACAAGCGAAAGCCTGTTCAGACTGTAGACAAACTCGATTTATTCGAATTGTCTACAGTTTTTTTATTGAATACATCGCTCCGGTCGCTTCATCTTGTGTATACAGGATTCTGCGCTTCATGCGACACTTTCCGCGGATGAAGCTAGTGCACGATACAGGAGCATCTCTTTGCCCTTCGCCGGAACAACGGAAGCTGAAGTTGAGCCCGCAAAAAGCAAAGTGGCTAGACTGATTGGGTTGTGAATCGTTATTTATTTTAATTCGAATTTTTCTGCATTCTGAATAGGCGAAAGCCTGTTTTTTGTTTCATCAGTTAGTAAACTTCCTTAAATGAAAAAACTTGTAAAAAATAGTTGGATTTATTTGGGTACTGTCTGCTACGATAGAATAAGAAAAATAAATGAAACTTTTTCAATCGAGATACGTATACAAAGTACAGCCGCATAGGCGGAGGGAAATGAGATCATGGATGCGTTAGTCAATAAACGAATAGCGAAAGTAATAAAAGGCGATCAGAACGCATTCGCCGAAATCGTGGAGCTTTACCAGCACCAGCTGTATCATATCTGTTACCGCATGCTTGGCAACAAGCAAGAAGCAGAAGATATTGCTCAGGAAGCTTTTATGCGTGCTTATGCAAATATCCGCACGTTTGACCAGAACCGCAAATTTTCCACCTGGTTGTACCGCATCGCTACCAATTTGTGCATCGACCGGATTCGGAAGAAAAAACCGGATTACCACTTAGATGCGGAAGTGCGCGGAGCGGAAGGCTTGAATATGTATTCAAAAATTGCCAATGACGATGAGCTTCCAGAAGAAGAGTTAATGCGGATGGAAGTTCAGGAGCGGGTGCAGTATGAAATTAGTCGCTTGCCAGACAAGTATCGTGCCGCTATTGTATTAAAGTATATTGAAGAATTGCCGCTAGCGGAAATCAGTGAAATTTTAGATTTGCCGTTGGGAACGGTGAAGACGCGTATACACAGAGGCCGAGAAGCTCTTCGCAAGCAATTGAGCAATTTGTAGGAGGCGATCACGATGAATGCGTGTCCGGAAAACATTATCCAATTAATGAACGATCACCTCGACGGCGATACAAGCCCGAGCGAGGAACAACAATTAAAAGAATACTTGGAGAGCTGTGAGGATTGCCGAGAACAATACCAGGCATTAAGTAAAACCGTTGCATTTATCCAAAGTATTTCCCATATACAAGCGCCACCCAATTTTGTCCAAACAACAATGGAGCGCTTGCCGAAAGAAAAGCAGCGGGCTGGGGTTCAGCGTTGGTTAAGAAAACACCCAATGCTCGCAGCAGCGGCTTTGTTTTGCGTATTGATGAGCACAGCGTTGTTTACGAACTTTAACAACGAACAACAATTTTCTTTTACCAATCAACCGAATCTTGTTATAGAAGGACAGACTGTCGTTGTTCCAGAAGGACAAACAGTTGTGGGTGATATGACCATACGTAATGGAGATCTACGTGTAGAAGGCGAACTTGAAGGAAACGTGACCATTGTGAATGGCGAGTACATGGCATCGAGTGGAGTCATTACCGGTGAAATTGAGGAAATCGACCAAGCGTTTGAATGGCTATGGTATACCATTAAAAACGGCTTTAAAGACGCAGCTACTATTTTTGACAAAAATGAAGATTAAACCCTTCCTCTCCTAAAGGATGGGTTTTTTCTATGAAGGCAAGCCCAATTCACTTATGCTATAATAAATGCATATGCAGATGTAGAAAAGCGAGGGTTGCAGATGCCTTTTTTTGAAAATTTAACCGACCAAACATCATTTAGACTTCTAGCAAACATCATCGACATTTTATTGGTGTGGTTTGTTGTTTATAAATTGATCACCGTTATCAAAGGAACAAAAGCGGTTCAATTGTTAAAAGGGATCTTTGTTATTATTATCGCGCGCCTCGTGACACAAGCACTTAACTTGGAAACGTTAGGCTGGATTATGCAACAAGTATTAGAATGGGGCTTTTTAGCCATTATTATCATTTTCCAACCGGAATTGCGTCGCGCACTTGAACAGCTCGGGCGTGGCAAATTGTTCTCTAGCAGTACATTAAACGAAGAGTCCGAACGCAACCGATTGATTGAAGCGATGTCCAAGTCCGTTAGCTATATGGCGAAACGACGCATTGGGGCATTGGTATCGATTGAACGCGAAACAGGATTGAGTGAATACATTGAGACCGGCATTCCAATGAACTCAGATTTAACATCTGAATTAATGATCAATTTATTCATTCCAAACACACCACTGCACGACGGAGCGGTAATTGTTCAAAAAAACCGAATTGCCGCTGCGGCTTGTTATTTGCCGCTGTCTGAAAGTCCGTTCATTTCAAAAGAACTCGGAACGCGTCACCGTGCTGCTCTTGGCATTAGTGAAGTGACGGATGCGATTACCATTGTCGTGTCAGAAGAAACAGGCGCCATCAGCTTAACAGCAAATGGCGATTTGCACCGTAATTTATCACTTGAAGACTTTGAAGTAAAGCTTCGCCGAATCTGGTTTGGCGCAGAACAGCAAGAAGTCACTCTTCCTTGGTGGAAGTGGAGGGGGAAAAAGAATGGATAAGATGATGGACAATCGCTGGTTTTTACGGATTACGGCGCTGTTATTAGCCTTCCTTTTATTTTTCTCGGTACAGGCAGACGATAATTCCGCGGTGACAACAGATACTAGCCGTGTGTCGGAAGTGATTGAAGAAGTAGAGCTTGAGGTCTACCATGACAATAGTTTGATGGTTAGCGGTGTCCCAAAAACCGCTGATTTGCATTTGAGCGGCCCTGTGAGTGTCGTACAAACGGCACGCCAATTAGAAGACTTCACCTTATTCGTGGATTTGCGTAATTTGCCGATGGGCGAGCACCAAGTCCCGATTCAAACTGAAAATCTTTCTGAACAATTAACGGTTCGAGTCGATCCGGCGTTTGTTAATGTCGTCATTGAAGAGCGGGTGTCGCAAGAATTCCGTGTAGATCCAGAAATCAATGAGCGGATGTTAGCGGATGGTTATATTTTGGATAACGTATCAGTCGATCCAGAAACGGTCATTGTAACGGGTCCTAAAAGCATGATAGACGCTATCAGCTTTGTCAAAGCTACGGTTTCTGGTGAGCAAGGCGTCAAGGAATCCTTCAACACCGCCGCCCGCGTTCGGGTGCTGGCAGAAGATTTGACGAAGCTGGAAAGTGCAGAAATCGAACCGGCAGAAGTGGAAGTCGCGGTTGAAGTTGTTGAATACAGCAAAACCGTGCCGGTAAGAATTGAACCGACTGGCAAAGCCGGTACCGGCATTACCATTAAAAATTGGACGACAACGACGGAAGAAATCCAAATTTTCGGCCCCAAAAGTGTCGTAGATGAAATTACCGAATACGTCGTTGAAGCAGACGCTGCACTGGTCACGGCTAAAGATAGTACCTTAGAGGTAGAACTGGACATTCCTGCGGGAGCTTCTGCGGTGTCACCAGGACAAGTAACGGTAGAAGCCGAAACGGTAATTGACGATTCTGCAAAACGACCGACAGATCAAAAAGATTCAGAAGTGGTCGATAATACAGAGTCATAAATGCTTTAGACATGAAAGAAGCATCAAATAAACTAAATTGAAGCAATTGACTGAAGGAGCGAGTATGGTAATGGGAAAATATTTTGGAACAGATGGAGTACGTGGAGTTGCAAACAGTGAGTTAACACCTGAATTGGCGTTTAAATTAGGTCGCATTGGCGGATACATTTTGACAAAAAGTGCGAAAGACAAGCCGAAAGTGCTAATCGGTCGTGATACACGAATTTCAGGCGAAATGCTAGAAGGTGCTTTAGCAGCAGGACTACTTTCTGTAGGTGCAGAAGTGATGCGTCTTGGCGTTATTAGTACACCTGGTGTCTCTTATTTAACACGCGTCATGAGTGCAGAAGCGGGCGTTATGATTTCTGCTTCACACAATCCAGTAGAAGACAACGGCATCAAATTCTTTGGTTCAGACGGTTTTAAACTGTCGGATGCACAAGAAGCGGAAATTGAAGCATTATTGGATAGCGCTGAAGATCTATTGCCACGTCCAACGGGTGGCGATCTTGGTAGCATTACCGATTATTTCGAAGGCGGACAGAAATACCTTCAATACTTAAAACAAACGGTTGATGAAGAATTCGAAGGCATCCTGGTAGCACTTGACTGTGCACACGGTGCCACATCTACACTGGCAACGCATGTCTTTGCTGACTTAGATGCTGACATTACGTCAATGGGTGCGTCACCAAATGGCTTGAACATTAACGCAGGTGTAGGTTCTACACATCCTGAGAAATTAGCAGAACTGGTACTTGCTAAAGGCGCAGACATTGGTTTGGCATTTGACGGAGACGGCGATCGTTTAATCGCAGTCGATGAAAAAGGGCAAATTGTAGATGGCGATCAAATTATGTATATTTGTGCGAAGCACTTGCATTCAGAAGGCCGTTTGAAAAAAGATACGGTCGTATCGACTGTTATGAGCAACATGGGCTTTTACAAAGCATTAGAAAGCCACGGCATGAAGAGCAACAAAACCGCTGTTGGTGACCGTTATGTAGTCGAAGAAATGAAGAAAAATGATTACAACTTGGGCGGCGAACAATCGGGTCATATTATTTTCCTTGATTACAATACGACAGGCGATGGCTTATTAACAGGTCTTCAACTAGTAAATATTATGAAAATTACCGGCAAGAAATTGTCTGAACTGGCGTCTGATATGACGATTTTCCCTCAAAAACTTGTGAATATTCGTGTAACGGATAAACACGCAGTAACAGACAACGCGAAAGTTGCAGACGTCATTTCTGAAGTTGAAAAAGAAATGAATGGCAACGGCCGTGTGCTTGTCCGTCCATCGGGCACAGAGCCACTTGTCCGCATTATGGTAGAAGCCGCTTCATCAGAGGACTGTGAAAGCTACGTAGAACGTATCGCAGAAGTGGTACGTTGCGAAATGGGCTTAAACTAATCAGATCAACTAGTCCTAATCCGTAAGCATCTTGCTTACGGACTTTTGTTTGTTTAGAAAGTTTTGGATAACCGTAATTGGAGAAGCTTTTTTGTCAGATTGGTTCTATGATCGAGTTTTGGGGTAAATGAGTGGAAAGAGAGAAACGAAGAAAGCATAATAGACGGACGCTTTCTTATCTGTGGTCAAGCATTTTTCTGTTTTTCAAAGGAATGAGCATGGGGAATGAGCATAAGGGTGGCTGCTTTCCGTTCCAGTGCTCGCTTTCCGCGGGCACGGCCTCAGCCGCTTCACTCACTGTGTTCGCTCCAGGGTCTTCGCCACGCGCTGGTCCCGCAGGAGTCGAGCACTTGCACTTCAAGCAGTTGCTGAGATTCCCGACAGAAAAAATAGGCGCATCGCAGCCGTTTGTATGTTCGCTTCTAACGGATTTAATCGAGTGTCAGGATCGTTGAACGGTGTGAAGCGAGTCGGTTTCCTGGTTCGGATTCTGAGACCCCCGCGTCCGTACGATCTCAATTCTCTAGCTATGGAGCAAACTAGCGGAGACTCCCGCGGGACAGCGAAATACCGAAATCCACTCGGGCGCATAGCCCGAGTTAGTTCGGTGCAAGCCCGCAGGAAAGCGGAGCTAGTTTGCAGAATAGCTCGTGGCTGGAGAACCATAAGAGTTTTAAAAAGCGATAAACCTACCAACTGTTTGATTTACATCAAAATTGTAAAGTGTTGAAAATGTATTTTTACAGATAAATCAACCAGTATACGGAAAAAAATGATGAAATAGACCTAAATAACTATTTGCTTTAATTGACGGGATTGTGTGGACACTGTATGATAGTAGAGTTGGTTTACGACCGCAGAAAAAGGAGGATCGAAGTAGCTGCGAGGAAAACAATTATAGCGCCTGTACTGAAGAAATGGACGGACAAGTCATCTTCAGTAGACGAGGAGAAGGAGTATCGAGATTTCGGCGGATCCCTTCCGGCCATGAAGCCTGGTCGTTATGTCTATTCTTAAAACAGTCGAGTGATCGATTGGACAACAAGATGGATGGGCTCAAAACAAAGGTGTTTGCGTAAGAGCAAACGCTTATTTGACTTAGACAAATGGAGGAATTACATTATGTGTGGAATAGTAGGATATATTGGTGAGAATGATTCAAAGGAAATTTTGTTGAAAGGCTTAGAGCGTTTAGAATACCGCGGTTATGATTCAGCTGGAATTGCGGTTCGTAACGGCAGTGGCGTCAAAGTGTTTAAAGAAAAAGGACGTATTGCTGATTTACGTGGCGTTGTAGACGAAGAGGTTATGGGTTCTACAGGAATCGGCCATACACGCTGGGCGACACACGGCAAGCCAACACGTGCCAACGCGCACCCGCACCAAAATACATCGGACCGTTTTACACTTGTGCATAACGGTGTGATTGAAAACTATCATCATATTCAGCGCGATTATTTGGCTGGTGTGGAAATGGAGTCGGATACGGATACCGAGATCATTGTTCAATTGATTGGGAAATTCGTTGAAGAAGGCCAGTCTACACAAGATGCTTTCAGTAAAGCACTAACTTTACTGAAAGGTTCGTATGCCATTGCGTTATTAGACGCAGAAGAAGAACAAACAATTTTTGTAGCGAAAAACAAGAGCCCGCTACTTGTCGGTCTGGGTGAAGATTTTAACGTTATCGCATCAGACGCTATGGCGATGCTGCAATTAACAGATCAGTTTGTGGAATTAATGGACAAAGAAATCGTCATCGTTCGTAAGGACAGCGTCGATATTTTAACGTTGGATGGCCAATCGGTAAGCCGTATGCCATTTACTGCTGAAATCGATATGAGCGATATTGAAAAAGGCACATACCCACATTATATGTTGAAAGAAATTGACGAGCAGCCAGCGGTTGTCCGCAAGATCGTTCAAGCATACCAAAACGAACACGATAAATTGACCATCCAACCAGAAATTCTAGAAGCGATGCAAGCAGCTGACCGCATCCACATTATCGCGGCGGGTACGAGCTACCACGCAGGATTGATTGGCAAAGAGTATATTGAAAAATTAGCGGGTATCCCAGTTGAAGTGCATGTTTCAAGCGAATTTGGCTACAATATGCCATTGCTATCGGAAAAACCATTGTTCATCTTTATTTCGCAATCAGGTGAAACAGCGGATAGCCGTCAAGTATTGGTGAAGATCAAAGAAATGGGTCACGCATCGTTAACCATTACAAACGTTGCAGGATCTACGTTGTCACGTGAGTCTGACCATACCTTATTGTTGTTTGCAGGTCCTGAAATTGCGGTTGCGTCAACAAAAGCGTATACAGCACAACTCGCGGTCTTGTCGATTTTAGCTGCTGTAACGGCAGAAGCACGCGGCATTGATATCGGTTTTGATTTGGTTCAAGAGCTAGGAATTGTTGCAAATGCGATTCAAGCACAAGTCGATTCAAAAGAAGAAATGGAACAAATTGCGACGGAATTCTTGTCGACAACTCGCAATTGTTTCTTTATCGGCCGTGTCATGGATTATTTCGTGGGACTTGAAGGTTCATTGAAATTAAAAGAAATTTCGTATATCCAAGCAGAAGGTTTTGCTGGTGGCGAATTGAAGCACGGAACAATTGCCTTGATCGAAGAAGGCACACCGGTTATCGCACTTGCCACGCAAGAAGCGGTGAACTTGAACATCCGTGGAAACGTTAAAGAAGTAGCGGCACGCGGGGCACACACGTGCATCATTTCGATGGAAGGCTTACAAGAAGAAGGTGATAGCCTGGTCTTGCCGAAAGTAAACGAATTGCTGTCACCGCTAGTATCGGTTATCCCAATGCAGCTGATCAGCTATTACGCAGCGCTTCACCGCGACTGTGACGTTGATAAGCCGCGTAACTTGGCGAAGTCGGTAACGGTTGAGTAAAGCGTGTTAAATGCATTAACTGTCGATTGACAGCCTCTAGCAGGTGAGCCTAGCTGTTTGGCTTTCTATTTTCATGAACTACTCAAAAATGCCCCCTTCGGATGGAAATCCGAAGGGGGCATTTTTGAGTTGATGAGCTTAGCTAGATTTTTGAAAAACACTACTTCAAAAATTCTCCACACAGTAGTGGTTAAATTTCTATCCGCTCCCTGCCCAATGGTATAATCAAAGCAATATAAGAAAAAGGTGTGAGATAGATGTCTTCTTTTAAAGAATTTTCCAAATACATAAGTGAAAACGCTGAACTATTGTCAGCAGAAGTAGTCGATTCAGTGATGCAAGAAGCGAGCTTGGATATTCCGGATTGGGAAAGAGAACGAGCAACTGCAATGTACATTGAATTGCTTGGGTTTTTTGGTTACTCTCTTCTTGAAGGTCAACAAGTTGAAGTGCCAGAAGCTTTAATCGAATGGAGCAAAAAAAATGCTGAAATTCAAGTTTCTTCAGGAGGGCAAATTTCAGCAATTGTTATTCGTTATCCGGTAACGCGTGAAGTGTTTTCAGAGATTTTTACACGTCTCAGTTTGCAATTCGACTTGTCTGTTGTCGAGAGCATGAAAGCGATCAAAGCGATCAATGCTATGTTAGATGTTAGTTTAAATGAGACCTTTTATGCATTTGAACGACTTACTGAAAGGCATCAGGCAGAAACGCGCGTTGAGCTAATCAGTTTATCAGCACCGATTGTACCGGTTTTAGAAGACGTCGTCGTGTTGCCGCTAATTGGGGTAATGGATAGTTACCGAATCGCGCATATTATGAACAACGTCATTCCAAGAATTGCAGAAATGGACACCAATCACGTCATTGCAGATTTTTCAGGTGTCTTGACAATCGATGACCACATTGCGCAGTCTCTCCAACAAATTGGAGGAACGCTCCGGTTGATGGGAATTCATGTGATTATTGCGGGATTGCGGCCTGACTTGGTTCAAGCCATCGTCCACAGCGGCATTGATATGCTTGATGCGGAGACCTATGCGACTGTAAAGCAAGCGTTAGAAAGCGTGAAATAACTGAAACAACAATAAAGCCACGTCCCGCAATTTATTGCGGGACGTGGCTTTATTTCATTAACTCGCTCATTAGGTGTGCATCAACTGTGAGAAGACGATTGTGCAGGTCGGTAAAGTCGTTCAATTTCTGTAGGAGGCAGCGGGCGATTAAAGTAGTACCCTTGCGCTTGGTTGCACTGTTTTTGTTTCAAAAATTGAAATTGTTCAGCTGTTTCAACACCTTCAGCAATGACGTTTAACTGAAGGTCATTAGCCATCCGGATGATAGTCGCGACAAGTGCGGCGTCTTTTAGATCGGTAATAATATTCCGAATAAAATATTGATCGATTTTCAGCGTATCAATCGGGAATAGTTTCAAATAACGAAGCGACGAATAACCGGTGCCAAAGTCATCAATCGACAAATAAATGCCCATGGTTTTTAGTTCGTTCATCGTCGCAATAGCTGTAGAAGAGCTTTGAATAATGCTTTCTGTCAGTTCGAGTTCCAAATAACGAGGTTCAAGTCCCGAATCTATTAATGCTGCATGGACCGTTTCCGTCAAATTGGATTGCGAAAACTGGTGAGAAGAAATGTTGACGGCTACACGAAATTTCGGCAATCCTGCTCGTTGCCAAGCTTTGTTTTGTAGACAAGCTTGACGCAAGACGTATTCACCAAGTTGAACGATGCTTCCGGTATCTTCAGCAATCGGAATAAACTCAGCAGGTGAAATTGTGCCCCATTCCGGGTGATTCCAGCGAACTAAAGCTTCCAAGCCAACTAGTCGTTCGGTTTTCAAATCAATTTGTGGCTGGTAATGAATAAAGAATTCCTCATGCTCCAAGCCTTTTCTCAAATCAATGGCCAATTTAGACTTTCTTAAAACCGATTGATTAATGTCTTCTGTGAAAAACTGGAAATTGTTTTTGCCTCGTGCTTTTGCTTGATACAGCGCGATATCTGCATTTTTTACTAAAGTATCCAAATCGGTTCCATCAGCTGGGTACACACTGATGCCGATAGAAGGCGTGACAAATAATTCTTCCGGCTGGAAACGAAAAGGTTTTTTAAAGAGCTCTAAAATCATGCGCGCATGATTTGCCGCTTCGGCCTTATCTGTATTTTGCAATAACATAATGAACTCGTCTCCGCCTAACCGCGAAATGGTGTCATGTTCATGTGCGATGGTGTGAAAACGCGTAGCCACTTCCATTAACAATTGATCTCCTGCAGAATGGCCGTACGTGTCATTCACCATTTTGAAATGGTCCAAATCGATATACAGCAGAGCGAAGTTTTGTTTGTTGTCGACGTTAAGTATCGAAACCAAATGGTCATTAAACAGTCGCCGATTGGGTAAACCGGTTAAGGAATCTTTGTAGACAAGGCTGTGAATTTTTTCTTCCGCATCTCGTCGTTTGGTGATGTCGCGAATGATGCTGCCGAAAAAGACAACTTTATCGGTTTTCCATGTGCTGAGAGACATTTCAATCGGAAATTCACTGCCATCTTTACGCTCACCAATCAATTCAAGTCGCTGACCAATCACGCGCGGAACAGCAGTGTCAATATAGCGTTGTAAGCCTTTTTGGTGTGCTGCTACAAAGGACCCGGGGATAATGATTTCAAGATTAGAACCGAGAGCCTCTTCTTTGCTGTAACCGAAAATGGATTCAGCACCTGAATTCCATTGCAGAATGGTACCTATTTGATCAGCTACAATGATGGCATCTGTCGTCGATTCGAAAATGGATTCAAATTTCTTTTCTGATTCAGCGGAGCTAGCCTTCAGGTTAAAATCCTGACGATTCCGTAAATAGACAAACAGTGAAATCAGCAAAAAAATAAAAACAATTGATAGCATCAGGACTAAAAAATGAGTGGGTAGTGAAAAATTGTCCATGGAGTAAGCAAGGTCTCCTTTATAAAAAATTTAATAAAGCTAGTCAGTGTTAAAGGGATTGTTTACACATCATAGCACAAAAATATACATTAATTGCTAAAAAAATCTTCTTTAACAGTAGTCATAAAACGATTTTTTTCTATGAAGTAGAGCTTTATCCGTTTAGGGGAGCTGAATCGGTCAGATGGGTCGGTTGTAGAAAAACAGAAAGCGTACAACTGTTATGTTACAATAGGAAGGAACGTGATTCTTTCCGCTGCAGCAACACTCTTGAGCGGAGAAAATTCGTTTTTTTGTCTTTTTATGAGTGATGTACAAGCTTCGATGCCCTTCTCCTGTCCCTTTTTCTTTTACAAATGAACGGAAATAGACAAACTACTATCTTTTCCAAAAGACAGTAAAAACTGAATACGAAAGGAATGGATTAAATGAGATCTGAGATTACCGCAGATCAACAATTGATTGGCAAGAAAAAAAGCTATGGAGATGAATCCACAGGCGATTATACGTTTGACCGTGTTCCACGCGAAGAACGTAAAATGGGCTGGTTGAGTATCACCAATATTACGTTCGGCATCGCAACCGCTATTTTTTACTTCCAAATGGGAAGTGTCATGGCTTTGCAATTTGGAGCGGCCAATGCCATCATTTCCGCCATCTACGCGATACTCGTCGCAGGCATCCTCGGAACCATCATCGTTTACCTATCGGCCAAATCCGGCATGAACGTCAATTTACTATCCCGCGGAGGGTTCGGTTACATCGGGGCCTCGTTAACTTCCTTAATCTACGCATCGAACTTTATCATGTATTGTGCGTTTGAAGGCATGATTTTGGTCACTGCTGTCCATGCTTATTTCCTCGCCATCCCCACATGGCTCTTGATCGTTGTATTTGGAACAGTTGTCATTCCGTTAAATTGGTTTGGCATTAAACAATTGGATAAATTGCAAAAATGGTCATTGCCATTGTTTGCGCTATTCTTAATAGTGGCCATCGTCGTTGCGTCCAAGTACACATCTACGTACGATGGCAACTTTTGGACGTATATGCCAGAAGGTGTCCAAATCGGTGGAACGGCCTTGCTGTTATGTATTGGTATGCAACATGGCATTATGGGATTAACGGCGTTGATCGCCTCTGATTACGCGCGTTTCTTAAAGCCAAAAGATTTGAAAATCGGCTCTATTGCTATTGGGTTTATTCCGCAGATTTTCTGTTTCGGGGTTATGGGTGGTCTCGGTATTTGGTTTGGCGTAACACTCGGTGAATCAAATCCTGGCATTTACATTGTTGTCTTACTCGGACTTGGCGGTGTATTGTTTACGATGCTGACGCAAATCCGCATCAACATTACCAATATCTACAGCAGCTCACTATCCCTATCGAGCTTTTTTGAAAATATGTTTGGCTTTACACCCGGGCGACGTTTTTGGGTAGTGGTCTCAGGTGTCGTCGCGATGATGCTCATGCTTGGCGGAATCGTTGACCATTTAGATACGGCAATGACGTTCCAAGGTGTGGCGCTGATGAGCTGGGCTTCGATTTTAGTGACGGACGCATTGGTCGTCAAAAAATGGCTGAACATCGGTCCGGGCTATTACGAATCGAGGCAGAAAAATCTATACAAATGGAATCCAGTCGGCGTCGTGTCATTGCTCGTGCCAACTGCCATCGGAACAATCGCAGCACTCGGCTACATGGGAACTTTCCTGCAAAGCACAGCCGCATTTTTCGCATTGGTT
Source organism: Planococcus kocurii (assembly GCF_001465835.2). Classification (NCBI taxonomy): domain Bacteria; kingdom Bacillati; phylum Bacillota; class Bacilli; order Caryophanales; family Caryophanaceae; genus Planococcus; species Planococcus kocurii. The sequence goes on along the minus strand of NZ_CP013661.2, from coordinate 1,577,034 downwards.
TTAGCCTCGATTTTAACAGTGGTTTTAGCGGTAGCTACAAAAGGCCGTTATTATTTGAAAAAAGAAACAACCGATATTCCGAAAGAAGATTGGATTGCCGAATCAAAAATCTAAAGCTTAGTAGAAGCAATAAGTAAGCGTCTATTTCCACTTAGAAGGAAGTACAAGAGCTCAAGCAAAAAGGCTCGAGCTTAACGTCCGAGAAGGTGCGGCAGTTGGTGGGAAAAAATAGCAAACACGACCGCAACCTCTCAAAATCGGAGAGGTTGCGGTTTTTTTAAGCCGAATTACTAAGAATGTCAAATTGAGTAAAGAAAAATAAAATAATTTGGGTAATATTGCATAATGGCAAATTCCGCGCTATGATCGACAAGAAACAATAAAACGATAGATAGTGAACGAAGGAAACGAACTTTTCATCATCGCCTCGCCGGTGCAAAGAGACGGAGTCCAGTGAAAAACGAAATTTTTCTACTGGTTTCCTAAAAAGGATGCAAATTAGCAGGCGAAACGCATGAATTCAATAGATGCAACCTAAAATAAAATGTTTTTGATTCGGATCAGCTATCGGAGGAAGTTCATGACACAACTAAAAGAGTTAGAATCCCAAGTTCGCGAACTGGTGATGTTACTGGAAGCTTCTAAGCAGCTCAATTCAAACTTGGAAATGGGTGAAGTGCTGGAAAGCATCTTGCTGCAGATGGTACAAGTGGTGGGAGCCGAAGCAGGAACCTTGTGGGTACTGGACGGAGAGCGCCAAACGATCAAAGCGGACGCGGCGTACGGACCTTCTTCAGCGGATATTCTCAACATCGAATTAAAGAGAGATGAAGGCATTGTCGGCAAAGTGATCGAAACAGGCAAAGCCGAGTTGATCGAAAACGTCGCATGGCATCCAAACTGGGCAAATCGTGTAGACGACTCGAGCGGCTTTATCACCAAGTCGATGATCACCGTTCCGTTAGCAGTGAAAGGCAAGGTGCTAGGTGCTTTGCAGTTATTAAACAAAAAAGACATCGCTTTTTTCTCCGAACAAGACATCCGTTTAGCAGTAGCACTTGCCAACCAATCGGCGCTGGCACTCCACAACAGCCAAATGTACGACGAACTGCAGCGCATGTTGCTCAGCATGATACGAACACTGGCGAAAGTACTAGATGCGCGTGACCCATATACAGCGGGTCATTCAGAGCGAGTGGCGAAATATTCGTTGTGGATTGCCGAAAAACTCGGAATGGATGCGCAAAGCTGTGAAGAATTATACAAAGCCGCTCTTTTGCACGACATCGGAAAAATCGGTATACCGGACAACATTTTAAGAAAGTCTGAACGACTAACAACGGATGAATATACCACTATTAAACAACATACGGTGATCGGTGCAGATATCTTGTCCAATATCGAACCAAAAGAAGCCATGGTTCATGCCATTGAAACGGCGTTGTCGCATCACGAGCGACTTGATGGCACCGGCTATCCGCATGGCTTGGCAGGCGAAAACATCCCGTTGTTTGCTAGAATCGTTGGAGTTGCCGATGCATTTGACGCCATGACCACAGCGCGTTCTTATAGCGCAGGTGCTTCTTTCGAGTCGGGAGTGGAAGAGTTGCAGCGCTGTAAAGGGAGCTTGTTCGACAGCCGAGTCGTTGATGCATTTGCAGCGATTTTACAGGGTTGTAATTACCAAATCGAGCAATACGAAGCACAGCAGGAGAGAGGCTACCGACTATGAATCAGTTTGATGTGTTATTGCTTGGTCATTTAATCGGAGACTTTTTACTGCAAACGAGTTGGATGGCCAAATACAAAGCGACCAAGTGGCTGCCGTTATTCACGCATGTGTCGGTTTACACAGCGGTGATTGCCGTCTTTGGCATGTTATCAGGTGGATTGTCTTTGCCCGCACTGGCGATTGTGTTTGTTGGTCATCTTGTATTAGACCGGAAAACCTTCGTCATGTTCTGGGTGGAACGGATCCAAACCGCGAAAGGTCCAGAAAAAGTGTGGTTGTCGATTGTGGCTGATCAAATTTTCCATGTGATTTTACTGGCCATTGCCATTGCGATTTCCTAGGAGTGAAACGATTGAAACCGAAAACCTACATACTTGAAAAAGAATACGCACTGGACCGGAAAACCGTTTGGCAATTGCTTGCGGACAACAACCGCATGAATTTGTCTATTGGCTTGTTTCCGGTCCGTTTTAGTCCGGCTAAGCAAGACGGGGCGGACGTGTTTTACCGAGAAGCTCATGCCAAAGTGCTCGGACTTGTGCCAATCAGTTGGCAAGAGTTTCCGTTTCAGTGGCAAGAACACGAGAGCTATACGGTCGAACGCCGTTATCTTACCGGACCGATGAAGCATTACACGTTGACAGTCGAGCTATTCGACAACGCGGAAAACGGAACCCGGGTCAAGCTGACCGCTCGCTTTGTGCCGCTTAACGTAATCGGCTACGGAGCGATTTGGGTAACTGCTCTGCCCGCTGTCAAAAAAATCATGGGGTATGTCGATGATTACTTACAGTCTGGAGCAACGACTGTTTTGGAAGCACCACAAAAAACAAGCAAGGCGAACATCAACTTACCCGAACTCGAGCGGCTATCGGCCCTACTCGCAAAGTCACCGGTCAACGGAGACTATGTGGAGTTGTTGCATCGTTATTTAGCGGATAAAGGCGATCACGACGTCGCGCAAATCGAGCCCGTGCAAGTCGCTAAGTTGTGGAACGTCGATTTGGACGAAGTGTTGCGCGTCTTGCTGTATGCCACAAAAGCAGGATTACTAAATCTCAGCTGGAACATCATTTGTCCGAACTGCCGCGTTTCGAAAGTCGAACACGGTTCACTCGCACAGCTAGAGCAGCAATTTCATTGCGATTTATGTGGCATTAACTATGACGCTAATTTTGATCAGTTTGTCGAGTTGAATTTTTCAGTTCACCCAACGGTGCGTCAAGCTTATGCGGAAGTCTATTGTATCGGCGGCCCAATGATTACCCCGCACGTTAAAGCGCAGCAAGTGATCGAAATAGGGAAGACCGCCAGCTTTTCAGTTTCGGTAGGCGAAGACGCGCTACGTTTTCGCGTGCTTCAGGCAAATGACCATGTGTCTGTGAACAGTGAAATAAAATCAAACCAGCTTGTTTACACGGATCTTGGCTGGTCACAAAGTGCAGTGAATGGCTCTCGAAACGTCGCAATCACAAACACCAGCAGCGCAGACATCGTTGTCGCATTAGAACATGCCGATTGGAACAAACAAGCAGTAACGGCCGCTAAAGTCACTGCCATGCAAGAGTTCAGGGATTTGTTTTCTTCGGAAGTGCTGTCACCCGGACAGAAACTCGGCATCGATCACGTGACGATCTTGTTTACCGATTTAAAAGGCTCCACACTGCTGTATGAGACGGCCGGTGACTCGAGTGCCTACGGACAAGTGCGCAATCATTTTGACTTTCTGACGGGTCATATTGCCCGAAATTCCGGCAGCGTCGTGAAAACCATTGGCGACGCCGTCATGGCGGTTTTCCACAAGCCAGAAGACGGGCTGAAAGCGGCGCTCGCCATTCAAAAAAACCTAGCAGTGTTTAACAAGACAGCGAAAGAAAACTTGGTGTTGCGACTCGGCTTGTACAGCGGAGCGGCCATCGCGGTTAATTCCAACGACCGCCTCGATTATTTCGGACGTACTGTGAACATTGCCGCACGCATTCAAGGGCAAGGCGAAGGCGGGGACATTGTCCTTAGTAAAGACGTACTCGCGCTACCGGAGTCAGTCGAGTTGTTGAACAGCGCGGACGTGCAACTAGAAGAGTTTTCGGCCGAGTTAAAAGGCATAGACGTGGCAGTCGAGTTGGTACGGGTTCGGTTAGCGGAGAATTTAGTGGTGGAAGAACGGGTCGTTTGAGTGCTTTCCACTAGATGGAATCGATAAAAATTGATTGTCAATAAATGCCTCGTAAGATATCTTTATCTTACGAGGCATTTAGTTGTTACGGAAGGAGTCGGACATGAAAATTCAAACAGAACAATTCGGAGAAGTCGAACTAGCAAAAGATCGCGTCATAACGTTTGATAAAGGAATTCCAGGATTTGAAGAGGTTAAAGACTATGTATTAATCCCCGCAGACGCAGAAGGCGAGTCGCCATTCTTTTTCTTGCAGTCGGTAGAACAGGTGGAAGTGAGCTTCTTTTTAGTTGATCCGTTTACGTTTTTCAAAGACTATGACATTAAGTTAGAAGAGCAAATGGTGGAGCGGCTGCAGCTAGAAGAGCCGACGGATGCCATCGTACTCACGACGGTAACGGTCAAAGGCGACATCAGCAGTGCAACAACGAACTTAAAAGCACCACTCGTCATTAACAATAAAAAACAACGAGGCATGCAAATCGTGTTGAACAACAAAGACTATCAAATCAAGCAGGCGTTATTTCAAGCAGACAACACCGCTGCAAGGCAGGTGTAGAAGATGCTAGTACTCGGACGCAAAAAAGGCGAAACCATCGTCATCAACGACGACATTGAAATTACGGTAACATCGATCGAAGGCGACATGGTGCGTCTCGGCATTACCGCACCAAAGCAAATTACCATCCACCGAAAAGAAGTGTACTTGGAAATTCAAGAAGAAAACAAACAAGCAACATCAAAAGTTATTAACTTGAGTGATTTTTTGAGTATGAGAAAGAAATAGCCCAAAGCCTGCAAATTCTGCAGGCTTTTTCTATGCTTATCGCGCCACGGTGGCAGACTCAATTGTTCTTCAAATTGTGGCTGCCGCGGGGGCGCAAAAAATAATCTAAATCTTTTTTCAAAAAACACTAAACATTTGGTAAAGCCCTCCGATAATAATATATGTAAGGCAGTGCAAAAGGATTTGGACGCTTACAAAAAACAAAAAAACATTACACGGAGGTAATACACAATGATTATCAATCACAATATCGCAGCACTTAACACACACAGACAAATGGGCTCAGCTCAAAGCGCACAAATGGACAGCATGGAGAAATTGTCTTCAGGACTTCGCATCAACAGCGCAGCAGATGATGCAGCAGGCCTTACAATCTCTGAAAAAATGCGTGGACAGATTCGTGGATTAGAGCAAGGTTCTCGTAATGCTCAAGATAGTATTTCTTTGATTCAAACTGCAGAAGGTGCTTTAGGTGAAACACAGGATATTCTTCAACGTATGCGTGAATTGGCTGTTCAAGCTGCCAACGATACTAATGCAGGTACTGATAGAAAAGTACTAGAAGAAGAGATGGGTCAATTAGTAAAAGAAATTGATAGGATTTCAACTTCTACAGAGTTTAATACGCAAAAGCTAACAGATGGTTCATTCAAAGGTTCTTTCCAAATTGGGGCAAATGAAAATCAAAAGTTGGATTTATCCATTAACGCTATGAACTCATCAAGTCTCGGATTAGTAACAGGAGTAGAAGTTGAAACAGGTGTTGCAGTTGGTGCCACTACAACTGCTGCATTAACTGAAGGGACGTATAGTGTTAAAGGTGGCGATTTGGTAGATGCTGCAGGTCAAAAAGTAGCTAAACTTACTTTAGCCACGACTTTAACTACTGCAGGAGGAGCCACATATACATTTAAGGCGATTGATGCTGGGGATACAGTAACAATTGGTTCAGATGGGAAAGCTTCGCTTACAAAAGATTTAGCAACTGGACAATCTAATACACAATTAGCATCAGGTACTTATAAGTTCACTACTACTGACGTTTTTAAAGATGATCAGAAAATTGGAACGCACGATGATGCTGGCGAAATTACATTTAACGACGGTACTACAATGGATCTTACAACTGTCTTTGGAATGACTGCACCAACAGATGGGGATGCCATGACAGTAAAAGGTGTAGGTGTTTCAAGTCATGAACAGGCTGCTGCAACGATTACTGCAATCAACAATGCAATCGAAACTGTGTCATCTGAACGTTCTAAACTTGGTGCAACTCAAAACCGTTTAGACCACACAATCAACAACTTGAACACATCAGCTGAAAACTTAACGTCCGCAGAATCACGAATCCGTGACGTTGATTATGCCAAAGCCGCGTAAGCGAGTGGAGGTACAGTCGTCCTGGCCGGTAACAGCCAGAGATTACGACCGGGTGAATTGCTGGAAAGCCCTTAAGCTTTTATTGCCACAACGTAGTTGGAAACGACAAGCGTGATGGCCCTGAAAAAATAAAAGATTGGGCAATCAGCAGCCAAGCTCCTGTCTCGAAAGAGTGGAGAAGGTTCAACGACTAGGATAGACCATCTAAGGCGTAAGCTATGGTGATGAAATCCGTAGGTGAGGCAGTATACATCAGTACTGTGGATCCGAAGTGCCCGGCCCCTACTAATACTAGAGGGTGAAGATATAGTCTAGTCATTTATGAAAGTAAATGTTCGCACGATGGCGAAAGAAATGATGGAACAAACGAAGAACTCGATTCTTGCACAAGCATCACAAGCAATGCTGGCTCAAGCAAATCAGATGAATCAATCAGTATTACAACTGTTGAGATAACTGATTTTAGGGCGTCTAACTTGGTAACGAGTTAGAGTATAACTGGGTGAATTGCTGGAACTTCCTAAAGCTTCATCAACCACAACGTAATTGGAAACGGTCGGCGTGACGGTTTGAAAATGATGAGGATGCACCAATGGATAATCAGCAGCCAAGCTCCTGTGAGGAAACTCTGGGGAAGGTTCAACGACTAGGATAAACCGTCTAAGGCACAAGCTATGACGATGAAATCCGTAGGGCGGCAAGCGCCGTTCGAAGTGCCCAGCCCCTCGAAAATGAGGGTGAAGATATAGTCTATTCTATGATCGAAAGACATAGTGGCAAAGCAAGCCAACCAAGCACCACAGCAAGTACTACAATTGCTACGTTAATTTTAAGAAATCGAGGAGCCTGAGTTTAGGCTCCTTTTTCTATAAGGAGGCGCGTCTATGGATATCGCTGCGTTATCAATGGCAATGAGTCAGGCAAGCGTAAGAACTGAAGCGAATGTATCGATTATGAAAAAGACAATTGATCAAGCGGAGACAAATGGTCAAGATGTTGTAAAAATGCTGGAGCAATCTGTTCGGCCACATATTGGGAGTCGTCTAGATATTAGAGGATAAGCAAATAAGAAAGCCTGTGACTATCAAAGGTCACAGGCTTTCTTATTTTTAATTGTAAAAATATTTCGTTCTCTCCCACAATTATCCTATTCTTTTTTCATCCATAATCTTGTACACTAAACAAGATTACCTCGAGCAAAGGGTGTGACAACTGAATGACCAGTCCAATTTCTTCTAATTTATTTTTATATAACACGATCGCGACGATGGCCAAATCGATGCCGGCTATGGGACAAACTGGTAGTGACAGTAGTTCTATCGGCAGTTCGACAAGTCCGAGTACGTTTTTTGCGATGCTGATGAACGCGATGATGGAAAATATGGAGCAAACAAATACCGGCGTGACACAGCAAACAGGCGCTCAAGTTTCACTGCCTACTTTGACGACACCGTTAACGGCACCACTCGCCAATTCTTATAACCCGGCCATTTCAATACCGCCGCTCAATACGCAAGAAGTGCCAACTGCTGCGACAGATACGAGTGACTTGAAGTTTAAGCCGACGCAATTTATCAAACTAGACAATACACTAGAAGGTAAATTAGATGGGACGGCCGCTCACTTTATCAATGCGGGGAAAAAATACGACTTGGATCCGAATTTATTGTCAGCGATTGCCATTCACGAAACGGGCAATGGCTCGTCGCGCGCAGTTAACGACAAAAACAATGTCGCCGGCATGATGGGCAAAAATGGCTTGCGGAGCTATGCTTCTGTAGAAGACAGCATTTTCGACATGGCGCGCAATTTGCGTCAAAATTATTTGAATGAAGGCAAAGATACGATTGCGAAAATCGGTGCGAAATACGCGCCCGTTGGAGCCGCGAACGACCCAACCGGATTAAACAACCACTGGACACAAGGTGTCAGCAACCACTATTCCAAACTGACATAAAATAAGTTGGGTTTTAAAACGTGAAGTGTATAGACAGAAGAGGTATTGGGACGAACTTGTTCCACTACCTCTTCTTTGTGTTCTTTAACCTAGACGCGAGCGTTGGCGCACCCACGGGGTAGACAGAGCAAGAAGACAGTGGATTTTACTGGCTTCTTGGGGGGAGTCATCCCCAAAGCGACCAGCACGGTTTTATTTTCACAAACTTGTCTTATATTTTTTTTTGCTTTTTTACTAAAAAAATCTGCTATTCTGCCGATAACTACTATATAGAACCCTTTAGTCAATCTGAAGGACGAGGAGTGTACCGACATGGAAATAACAAAACTGCCTTCGATAGAATTTCCGAGAGTGAGCGAACCAACCCCAGTAATACCGAAACAACCCATCGCTCCAGAAGAAAACCAACACCAAGAAGCGGATCAACCCATTACGAAAGAAGCCATTACCGATAAAGTCGACAGCATGAACACATTTTTAGAATCAGCTCAAACCAATGTGAAATTTCAGTTTCATGAAGAAATGAATGTTTATTACGTTCAAGTAATAAATTCGTTAACAGAGGAAATTTTACGCGAAATTCCAAACAAGAAATTTTTAGATATGTATGCCTCGATGGCCGATATGGCAGGCCTCATGGTGGATGAGAAACTATAAGATCGGAGTGAATACACTATGCGTGTTGGTGGATTAGCATCAGGGATGGACACCGAATCAATTGTGAAAGACATGATGAAAGTCCAAAAACTTCCTTTAGATAAATTAATGCAACAAAAAGTATTCACGGAGTGGCAACAAGAAGCATTTCGCGATACCAACCTGTCAATGTCGAATCTCCGGACGAGTGCGAGCAATATGCGACTTCAGTCGTCGTTCAACTCTTACAGTGCAACGTCATCAAACCCGACAAGCTTCACAGTCGCTACGACACCAACTGCGATGAGCGGTTCGTATAAAGTGGAAGTCGTGAATGTTGCGAGTGCGGGGAAGTTAAATTCAACCCTTGGCGTCAGTACAACAGCCGCTGATGGCAAAGTAAATCCAGCAAAATCGACAGACCAGATCGGCGTAGCCGGAAAAATAAAAGTCGGCACCATTGAAATTGAAGTAGCGAGTACGGATACGTTTGAAGGCGTTGCTAAAAAACTTCAGGATGCCACAGCAGCATCCGTTCCAGCGCTTCGAGCAAGTTTCGATAACACGACATCCCGTTTTTTTATCGCCACAAAAGGAATGGGCAGTGAACAAGCTTTTACAATGGAGTTTACGGACGCGAACGGAGCAGCCAGTACCGCACTGGCCGACAAAATTATTAATAACGGTACCGCTACAGCAACGGCAGATGGAGCTACAGATGGCTTGATCAAGTTTGACGGCATTGAAATTAAAAATTTAAAAACCAATCAAACCGTAGTGAATGGAATTACGGTCAACCTTCTGCAAAAAGGTGCCGAAACAATCGTTAACGTCCAGTCGAACCCTGAAAAGCCATTAGCCATGATCAAAGACTTTGTCGATAAATACAATGCATCCATCGAGACATTGCAAAAGCAAATCATCGAAAAGCGCTATCCCGATTTCCAGCCTTTGTCTGACGAACAGAAAAAGGATTTAACGGAAAAAGAAATCGAATTATGGGAAGAAAAAGCGCGCAGTGGCTTGCTTCGCAACGATCCAGTGTTGAAAAGCGCCATGCAAGATTTGCGTAGAGCATTTATGGACAAAGTATCCGGTATTGCAGATGGCAACATCAATCACTTGTCGCAAATTGGCATTAACACCGGCTCTTATACAGAAGGCGGTAAGTTGTTCATTGATGAAAAAAAACTGAGCGAAGCGTTAGCGAACAAACCCGATGAAGTAATGGCGTTATTCACGACGCGAGACGCTGCGGGCAACGGAGTCGGCGTACGTGTCTACGATACCTTGAACGCCGTCGTTAAAAACCTTAGTGCCAAAGCAGGCAGTGCTTCGGTTAGCATTGACAATAGCACGCTTGCTAAAAACATCAAACAAATGGACGAAGAAATCAGCCGCTGGCAAGATCGTCTGACGCGCGTTGAAGATCGTTATTGGAAACAGTTCACAGCCATGGAGAAAGCACTCAGCCAGATGAACTCACAAAGTACCTGGATGCAACAAAGCTTATTCGGTGGCGCGTAATGATGACGTCCAAAACGATTATGTATGCTTTTTTGAAACAAACATACGATCTTTATGAAAAAGCGCAGCAGATCAATTCGCGCATGGAAGCAAACGAAGAAGGAATCGTTGAGTCGCTCGAAATGTTATTTGCTAACAGGCAAGAATCAATTCGGCAATTAGAGATATTCATGAAGCAAAGAAACTTTAAATGGACAGCAGAAGAACTTTCGATTATTGCCCAGTTAAAAGAAATTGATCAACAGCTCCAGCCACTGATCATTAACTTGCACCAATCTTTTTTTACGCAGATCAAGCGCATTACAGAAACAAAAGAAATTTCCAAAAAATACAGCGGTGCTTATCAGGGGATGGTCACCGCCGGTTCATTTATCGACAAGCGCAACTAAGCAAGGGGGAAAAAGAGTGGCAATCATCAATCCGTACCAAACCTACCAACAAAACTCAGTCATGACAGCATCACCTCAGGAACTAACGTTAATGCTTTACAGCGGCTCTGTAAAATTCATAAAACTAGCAAAACGAGCAATGAACGACAAGAACTTCCAAGAAAAAAACACCAACATCATTAAAGCTCAAAACATCATCCAAGAACTACGCAGCACCTTAAACGCGGACATCGACATGTCGACAGATCTTGAGCAAATGTACGAATACATGTACAGCCGTCTACTAGAAGCCAACATGAAGAACGATTTAGAAGCACTAGAAGAAGTGGAAACACTCATGATAGACATGCGCAGCACCTGGAAACAAGCCATGGCGTTAGCCAAAAGCAACTAACTTCTAATCCGCATCGGGCTTAGCTCCTGGACGGGTCGACGCTTAGTACTAGAGTGAATGTAAAGCTAGAGCGGTTTCTCAGTGCTTTCATAAAGAAATGAACTCCACTGGTTACACTCTACAAACTATAAGAACTTGAAAAATAAGAACAAAGAGTGTAAGGCGGCGAAGGGCAAAGATGTGCTCCTGCATCGCTACGCTAGCTTCGTCGCAAAGACTTGCCCTCGCAAGCTTCGGTCAATGTCTTTCCTGCGAGAACAGCACGACCCGCGGCAGCTAGCACCGCGACGTCCTGTCGCGCTAGCTGCATGACTCACATCGTGTGAGCCCGAAAGCGTCCGCCTGAAGCGATTTCTTCTAGAACCTTTCACTTTAACAAAAAAATATGAAATTCACTATTTTTAGAAATAAGATATGGAGCAAAACAACGGAGACTCCCGCGGGATTTCCACGCAAGCCCTTGGCAACTGGCACCGCGACGTCCTGTCGCGTCAGTTGCATGACCCACATCCTGTGGGCCCGAAAGCATACGTCTAAAATAATTCTTTTAAAATTTCACCCTAACTAAAAAAGAAATTTATTATATTCAAAAACTAGAAGAATGAGCGGAAGACGGCGACTCCTGCGGGAATAGCACGAGCTGGAGCCACTGGACTGAGCAGAGCGAGGGAAGCGGCAGAAGCCGTGCCCGCGGAAAGCGTCCGTCTGCAGCGAATTCTTCTAAACCAACTACACCCGCAAAAAGAAATGAGGTATAAACGTGGATAAGACGTCATGGATAGGAGTCATAATGGGATTTGCTGTGTTGATCGGTGGGATGATCTTGAAAGGGTCAAACCCGATCGCTCTGTACAATCCAGCGGCACTCGTCATCATCTTTGCCGGCACCGTCGCCTGTCTGCTCGTTGCCTTTCCGATGGACGAAATCAAGAAAATCCCCAGCCTGTTCAAAGTAATTTTCAGCGATCAAAAATCAGTCTCGATCAGAGAAATGATTCCCATGTTCACGGGATGGGCGATGCTCGCACGAAAAGAAGGGTTGCTGGCGCTCGAAGAAAAAGCAGAAGAAGTAGAAGATGCATTTTTGCAGCGCGGCTTGAAAATGGTCGTGGATGGCCAGTCGCAAGAACACATTCGCGACTTGATGGAAGAAGAAATCGCCGCGATGGAAGAACGCCATGAACTGGGTGCGAAAATTTTCGCGCAAGCCGGTACATACGCCCCGACGCTCGGTGTACTCGGTGCCGTTATTGGACTCGTTGCGGCACTCGGTCACTTAGACGACGTAGCGCTTCTCGGTAAATCAATTTCCGCCGCCTTTATCGCCACGCTATTTGGAATTTTCTCCGGCTACGTATTATGGCATCCATTCGCCAACAAGCTCAAGCGAAAGTCAGAAGCAGAAGTGAAAACGAAAATGATTATGCTAGAAGGCTTGCTCGCTGTGCAGGAAGGCCTGCCTGTCCGCACCGTAGAAGAAAAACTACTAACGTACTTACCGACGAAAGACCGTGTACTTGAATCTAATGAGGAGAGTGGTGTTCAAGTTGAAGCGTAAAAAAAAGCATGAAGAACATGTCGATGAAGCTTGGCTCTTGCCTTATGCCGATATTTTGACGCTTCTCTTGGCTTTGTTCATCGTATTATTTGCTTCCAGCCAAGTCGATGCCCAAAAATTCAATGCCATTGCCGAATCGTTTAACAGCGAACTGCAAGGCGGTACCGGTGTACTGGACGAACAAGCACCAGTTGAAAGTTTTGATACTTCACCAACCGCCGAGCTGAGTGAAGACCCGCCATCAGGCGAAAGCCCAGAAGAAATATTAGCGGCTAAAGATCAACAGGAACTGCAAGAGTTCCAAACAAAAATTGACGCTTATATTGATGAAAAAGGGTTATCGCCTCGACTCCAAACTGAAATGACCGTAAAAGGCTTGATGATTACCATTAAAGAAGGCGTATTATTCGAGTCAGGCAGTTCGGATATGCGAAGCGGGTCCGAGACCATTGCGAATGAAATTTCAAATTTATTGATTTCCGATCCGCCGCGGATGATTTTTATCGAAGGACACACAGATAATATTCCGGCAGGGACAAAAGAGTTTCCAACCAACTGGGAATTGAGTTCTGCACGCGCTGTTAATTTCATGCGAATTTTGCTTGAAAACGATGAGCTCGACCCGCAGAAATTCAGCGCTTCTGGTTATAGTGAATACCATCCAGTTGCCTCAAATGATACACCTGAAGGACGAGCGGAAAACCGCCGCGTAGAAGTGCTGATTTCACCTTATGAAAAAGAAACTGACGAGTAAGAGGTGTAACATGGGGAAACTAAAGAAAATTATGGGTGTGGTGATTATTGCCATCGTTATTGGAGGCGGAGCCGCATTTTACTTCCTGCAAAAAGATGCTGGAGCTGAAGAAGAAACGTCGTTAAGTGCTGAAGAAATAGCAGAACTAAGCATTGACACCGACATTATTACGACCAACCTAGCATCTTCCGGAAATTTCGGAGTGGTGCAGTTTAATATTTTACTGAGTGATAAGGACACAAAAAAAGAAGCTGAAAAACGGACAGCCGAAGTACGCGCGGCTATTATTGCAACAGTTGCTAGCTTTACGAAAGAAGAATTGATTGGAGAAAGCGGCATTACGATGATCGAGGAAGAACTTGTAAAGCGGTTAACCGAAGTTTTTGAAAAAGGTACAGTCGAACGTGTATTAGTGACCGAATTTAAATTGCAATAATCACAAATTCCGCTAAACATTTTGTGGAATCTGCCGATATAAATTTATAGAGAAGGTCAGGTGGGTGCATATGAAAGCAAATCAGCTGGATAATTGCCGAATTTGCGGTACGTTATTCTTTAAAGACTACACTGACTATTGCCTGGACTGCTACAAGGAAATCGAAGATGAATTCAAGTTGGTCAACAATTTTTTGAAAATCGAAGCCAATCGCTTTGCGGATATTCAAGAAGTCAGCGAGTCGACGACGGTCTCTGTCAAACAAATTGCCGAATTTATTCGTGACGGCCGTATTTACGCAGAGGACTTCGCCAATTTGGGTTACCCGTGCAAGCATTGTGGTAAAGTAATCAAAAGGCAGATCCTGTGCAGTGACTGTTTCGAGGATTTTTCAGCGAAAATTGATGCGACATTAAAAAATGATAAATTCTTAGAAGAAACCGGAAGAAAACGAGTCAGGCCAAAGGTCAACGCACAGTATTGGAAAATACGGTGATCGAACGAAACTAAATTACACTAGAGGGTGGTGAAGGAATGAATATCGATAAGACCAATAGTTCTTCCTTTATTCAATCTTACCAAAAAATGCAAGTGGCTCCTGTTGCAAAAACAAAGCCATTGCAAAAAGAAGACGAGCTGCAAATTTCAAATGAGGCAAAAGCCATGTTCGAAAAAAATGCCAGCGTGGACGTTGAAAGACAAGAAAAAATTCAGTTGCTGAAAGCTCAAGTGGCATCAGGTGAGTACCAGGTAGACGCAGAAAAAGTAGCAGATAAAGTGCATCAATTCTGGTTTGATAAATAAGTAAAGCGCGCAAAAGAGGAGGAGACGGATGCTGAACTTAGTAGTAAATACGCTGGACGAACTAATCAGCATACAAAAACAGCTTATCCGTTATGCCGAACGCAAGCAGACGGTGTTGATCGAACGAAAAGTCGATGAGCTAACCGAGCTTGTAAAAGAAGAAACCAAGCTAGTCAAACAACTTGGCCAATTAGAAGACGAACGGCAGCAACTCGTAGCCGACGTGTTGGAAGAGCATCCGGGTTTAACCTTTAGCCAGTTTGCCGAACAAATTCCAGATGAAGAGATAAAACAAGAGCTCTACTCACAATTGACAACGTTACAAATGCTGTTGACCGAGCTTCAAGCAAAAAACAAAACGAACGAAAAAATTCTTGAAGACTCGGTAAGCTTTGTTCAACATATGATTACCCAAGTAACAAAATCAAAACAACAGCATTTTAATTATCAATCACCGGCAAGTCAGCAAAAACCACCAACAAACAATCAAGGCTTTTTTGATACAAGAGCTTAGGAATTGTTAGAGAGCGGGGAGAATTATGGTTTCAACATTTCACGGATTAGAATTAGGAAAACGCGGATTATCCGTCGGCCAGGCAAGCATTGCGACGACTGGACAGAATATCGCCAATGTTAATACAAAAGGCTATTCACGCCAGCAAGTCAACTCAAGCTCGTCGCCATCTTTAGATATTTGGACAGGCCAAGGTGCTCATACAGGCCAACTCGGAACCGGTGTCACGATTGATTCGATTACACGTGTAAGAGACCGTTTTCTCGATCAGCAAGTACGCGATCATTCCGAAACACTCGGACAGTGGCAAGCCAAGCAAACAACATTGGACCGCTTAGAAACGATCGTCAATGAACCGAGTGATAGCGGCTTAAGTAGCGCGATGGACGGATTGAAGAACGCGTGGCAAGACTTAGCTAACGAACCGGATAGTTTATCTGCACAAGCCGTTGTAAAAGAACGTGCACAAGGCTTTATCGACGTAGCACAATCAATGAACAAATCACTAGACAGTTTGAAAAGTGAACTGACACAACAATCTACCGAAACAGTGGCCGAAGCAAACGGCTATTTAAAACAAATCGCTGAGCTCAACAAAAGCATCGTCCGCGATGGCAGTCAATCAAATGACTTAAAAGACAAACGGGACGCGCTAGTAGAAGATCTTTCGAAATTGATGTCTGTAAAAGTAGAAGAAAAAGCAAATGGTAGTTACTCGATCAGCCTCGCTTCCAACAACCAAGCGCTGGTCACAGGTGAAGCAGTTTCTGAAATCACAGCCGAGGATGCAACGAATACCCCTCAAAAATTTGGTGGGAAATTAGCAGGGTTGGACGAATCCTTAAATACTGCAACAAAATATCAGGAAAACTTAACAACTGTAGTTCGCGATTTTGTCCAAGCAAATGGCATGTCGGGAACGAGTGGTAAGGATCAAGCTTTATTCATTGGCGATGCCGCAAACTTTAAACTGTCTGAGCTAAAAGTGAATTACGAAGCAGATCCTTTGGAACAACAAGCAGCAACAGGGAAAACAAGCGCCGATGCACAAAGTGATTTCAGAAAACTGGTCAGTCAACTCGGTGCAGAAAGTCAATCAGCGACCAACTCGGTTGCCAATCATAGTGCAGCACTTCAAGCGACAGAAAACCGCAGGCAATCCGTAACGGGTGTTTCGCTCGATGAAGAAATGGCCAATTTGATCAAGTACCAGCATTCCTATAATGCGGCAGCGCGGTTAGTATCAATGACGGATCAAATGCTGGATACCATTATTAACCGAATGGGTAGCTAATAGCAGAAGCAACGTGGAGGGGAAAACATGAGAGTCACGCAACAGATGCTAAACCAGAATTCCATACGCAATATGAGCCAAAACTTGAGCCGCTTTGAAAAAATCAATAACCAAGTAGCGAGTGGCAAACTGCTTCACCGCCCATCGGACGACCCCAATGGTGTCAGTAAAGCGATGAACCTAAAAAGTACGCTTGCCACCAATGCACAATTCGAGCGAAACACAGGCGAAGCCAAACTGTGGATGGACGAAACCGGTCAAAACATCGACTCCATGGTCAATGCCATGCAGCGGGTGCGCGAAATAGCGGTTCAAGGAAATAATGGTACGTATTCAGAGCTGGATCAGACAGCAATGGCCGCTGAAATAGAAGAATTGACAGAGCACATGCGGCAACTGGCAAATGCTAAAGTCAATGGCAAGTCCTTGTTTAATGGTCAAAAAACCGGCGAATTGCCTTTCCCTGAAAAAGGAGACATGACGCCAAGTAGTGCGGACTTAGTCGCTAAAACCTTTACGATCGGAGAAGGCATCAGCATTCAATCGAGTGTTTTGCCCGAGCAGTTGTTTGGCGCTTCAGCTGATGCGGCGAACCTCTTTAACACACTGGAAAGCATGTCCGCCAATTTAAAGGCTGGAACTGCCATCGATTTGGAAAAAATGGATGCCGGAATTGACCGGTTGTTGACAGTGGGCGCTGAAAACGGTGCACGACAAAATCGTCTAGAAGCCGTTGAAAATCGCTTGCTTGCCAGCAATCTTGAAATCAAATCGATGTTGTCAAGAGTGGAAGATATCGATTACGCAGAAGCCGTTATCAAGTTAAAGAGCGAAGAAAGCATCTACCAAGCCAGCCTCGCCGCAACATCAAAAATCATCCAGCCAAGTTTGATGGACTTTTTGAGATAAGAAGTTATGCTGATATTACACAAACCAGCTCCGCTTTCCTGCGGGCGAGCGCCAAGCCGCTTCGTCGCTACGCTCCTGCAGGGTCTCGGCTGTCTCGCTTTCCCGCGGGAGTCTCCACTGGTTTGCTCCATATCTTAAATAAGTCGAACTGGTTATTGATGATAAAGATTGCTACTAATCATTTGTTACCATGCTTCCTAGAAGAAAGAGCGGAAGGCGGCGACTCCTGGGGGATCAGCGCGAGCTGAAGACCCTGGACTGAGCAGAGCGAGGGAAGCGGCTGAAGCCGTGCCCCCCGGAAAGCGTCCGCCTGGAGCGATTTCTTCCGCACAAGCTACATAGAAAAAAGAGCAGGCACCCCGCGGGGTGCCTGCTCTTTTTTTGTTATCCCTTAATGGTATTAACTAATCCCATCATGTCATCTGCGTAGGAAATCGCTCTTCCTTGTGATTGAAATAGCCGTTGCGTGGAAATCAATTCCGCCATCTCGTCAGTCAAATCAACATTGGACATTTCCAACGCGCCTTGTTTGATGCCAATCGTTCCATCCGTTTGCTGGGACAAATCGATTAACTGTAAATTGCCATTTGCGAGTTGTTCAGCTTCAGTACCGGTCAGGCGAAAAAGATTGCCACCTATTTTTTCGAGTGAGCCTTGCCGGTTTATCTGGGCAACACCCATTTGGATTTCAGTAGGTTGCTTAGTGGCATCGGTATAAGAAATTTCCAAAGTGCCATTCCCGCTTAACTGAATATCCTTATAATCAGCATCGAAAACGATGGGCTGATTGGTAGCTCCGAGTACCGCATCCCCGTTCGAGGTAACCAAACTCACTTGATTGGAGTTGGGAACTGGTTGAACTTGAAAAGATCCGTCTTTTGTATAAAAAGTATTGCCCTCAGCGGCAATGCGGAAGTAGACGGATTCCCCTTGGATCATAAAATCGAGAGGGCGATCGGTTTGGCGAATCGAACCTGGCTCATTGCGAACAGCGGTTTGGGACAGAATCGCGCCGGCGCCAATCCGTAAACCGTAAGGCGTGGTTCGTCCAATTTCATTTTGTTGGCCGACTTGTTTTTCGATAGACTGGACGAGTGCATCTGAAAAACTCGCTTCTTGCCGTTTATAGCCATTGGTGTTGACGTTGGCAATATTGTTGCCAATCAAGTCGATTTTCTTTTGCAGTTCACTCATCGTGTTACTCGCAGTATTCATTTGGATATTCAATGGTTCACTTCCTCCTAAACGCGTCCGATTTCATTGACGGCTTTTTCCATGCTGCGGTCGTATGCTTGAATTACTTTTTGGTTGGATTCGAAGCCGCGGTATGTCGTCATCATGTCTGTCATGGTTTTGGTCAAGTCCACATTCGATTGTTCAATAAATCCTTGTTTTAAAAAGCTGTTTGTGCCAGCAAGTCGAGCAACATTATCGATAAACTGAGGAGCAGCTTCTGCATCTCCCGTCCAGCGTAAAAGATTCTGACCTTCTTTTACAAATTGCTGTGGGTTGTCCGTGTGACCAATCCACAAGCGATCGCCTTGTGTACCATCTGCTAGAATAAGTTGGCCATTGTCTTGGACAGTAAAATCGGCTGAACCAACTTGAATGGGTTGTTGGTTTTCGCCGAGAACAGGAAAGCCGTCACTAGTCGTTAAAAATCCTTCAGTGTTTACTGCGAAAGAGCCATTTTTTGTGTAACGCATCTCACCGTTTTCAGCAGTCACTGCGAAAACCATCGACCCTTTTTGTTGGGTATCCGTGTTTAGTGGTAATAATTCATCCAACAACGCCATATCTGTTGAATTTCCAGTTTCTCGTAACGGACCTTGAAGAAAAGACGGAATACCCTCCTGTGTATATACTCCTGTAGTCAAACTACCGATATTTTGGGGGACTATTGTACCTTTTTTTCCGTTTTCGATCGCTACGATGAGTTGGTCTGGAAATGCGCGTAAGACGGCTTTGTCTTCTTTAAATCCTGGAGTATTGGCGTTTGATAGGTTATTTGTCAATATTTGTTGATTCCTATTATTGGCCATCATCCCTGATGTAGCAGTATATAATCCGCGAAACATAGGTTTTTCTCCTTCTTATTAACATAATGATAGATATCGCGTAGCATAACATTAACGAATGAATAAAAATAGTGTCTTATTGATTAATATGGAAGAAATATCATTTTATATTTATAAAAAGAAAAATATACAAAATTATTGAAACATGATACTATCACTTTGTTATTAATTTTTGAAAATAGTACAAAATGATGAGTTTAATAAAAAAATAATAGAATATCATGATGAAAATGGCAAACTTACTCGAAAGGTAAAGACGCAAAGCTACGGGCCTAAATACACAGTGTACAAGGCAGCCGGGTTACCTAAGTGGTATATTTGATAAAAATCCACTTTTTTTAAGTGGGTTTTTATTAGCATATTGATTGTAAAAAAAAGGAGTTTATCGATGAATATATTCCCTAAATCTCTAGAGACCATGGAACAAGCTTTATCGGCTTCTACACTTAAACAGCGAGTTCATTCAGCGAATATCGCCAATGTAGACACGGCTAATTACAAAAGCAAAAAAGTAGATTTCCAAGCAGCGCTCGATACAGCGATGAATCAGCAAAGTCTTTCAAGCTATAAAACAGACAATCGCCACCTGTCGTTTAGCAATGAAGCGGCTGTAGGATCGACTAAAGTTTTAACAAACAACTCAACCCAATATAATAACAATGGCAATAATGTCGACATGGATGTCGAGATGGCTGAACTGGCAAAAAACCAATTATGGTACAACGCCGTAACCGAACGGGTCAACGGCAAACTCAATAGTCTTAGCTCTGTTATTAATGGAGGGAGATAACAAAAATGAGTTTATTCAGTGGATTTAATATTAGTGCTTCAGGGCTGACGGCTAACCGAATGCGCATGGATGTGGTCTCTGCGAACATCGCAAACGCCAATACGAACCGTGCCGAATTAGTGGACGGGGAATGGGTGCCGTACCGAAGAAAATCAGTTGAGTTGTCTCAAAGTGGAACCTCGCCTTTTGCCAATCAATTGCAGTCGGCAATGAATAGGGGAAACACTGCAGTGACAGGTGTTAACGTGTCGGAAATTAGAGAAGACCAGACGCCTTTTACACTAACGTATGATCCGGAACATCCAGATGCTGGAGAAGACGGCTATGTTCGTTCATCCAACGTGGATCCACTAAAAGAAATGGTCGATTTGATGTCGGCAACCCGTTCGTACGAAGCAAACGTCACGGCATTGAATGCATCAAAAAGCATGTTTATGAAAGCTTTGGAAATCGGCAAATAACTCACTTTACTTAAGGTGAAAGAAATTGCTCCAGGCGGACGCTTTCCAAGAGATGGTCCAAAGGAATTTGGACCATCTCTTTGCGACGAAGCTAGCGCAGCGATGCAGGAGCAGCGGTTTCCTAGTGGCACCTACTTAAAATAGTCGGCGCCTTCCGCTTTTTCTTCTAAGAGTCGTGAAGTCACTTATTACTAAATGCTTGATTAGTGAATAACAATTAAGATATGGAGCAAAACAACGGAGACTCCTGCGGAATAGCGAGACGACCAAGACCCCGCAAGGAGCAGAGCGACTGAGGAGGCTTGGGTGCGAGCCCGCGGAAAGCGCAGTTGGTTTGCGGAATATCTCCAGAAAAATGACAAAGCTAAACCTACTATAACTACCTAGGAGGCACCATGGAAAAAATCAGCGGGATTCAAACGCCTTTTATTCAAAACCAATTATTCGACAAAGTGAAGCCGGATAACAAAGTTGAAGGGTTCGGAGAAATATTCAAAGATGCATTAAAAGGAGTAAGCAAAGCACAAAACGAATCAGATAAATTGACCAATCAATTGGTGACAGGAGAAGTTCAGGATGTTCATGAAGTAATGATCGCTTCGCAAAAGGCCAGCTTGTCGTTGCAAATGACGATGCAGGTACGAAATAAAGTGGTTGAAGCTTATCAAGAAGTGATGAGAATGCAAGTATGATTGAAACCGGCAGGATGATGATGAAATGAAAGAAAAGCTTTTAGTATTCAAAACGAAAATGAGCGAATCATGGACCAGTTTTTCTCCTGTAACGAAATGGTCTGTTATCGGCTCTTTTTTTATCACATTAATGATTTTAGGAATCTTCGTTTTCTTTAGCAATCAATCTAATTTTTCTGTATTGTATTCTGATTTGACGGCGGCCGAAGCTGGTGAAATCAAGACGGCGATTGAAGAACAAGCGATTCCTGTGGAAGTGTCGGCAGATGGTAAAACGATCAGTGTGCCTGAAGAGCATTTGGCTAATTTGAAAGTAAGTTTAGCAGCTGAAGGCATTCCGAAAAACGGCAATGTCAATTACGGTACGTTTAGTGAAAATATGGGACTCGGGATGACCGATCGTCATTTTGATGTGGTTGAACGGGATGCGATGCAAAATGAGTTAGCGTATTTGATTGAGCAAATTGACGGAGTGACAGAAGCCAATGTCATGATTACGTTGCCAAAGGAAAATATTTGGATTACCGACGAAGAGCAAACGTCAACGGCTTCGATTGTGGTTCAAGGTGATTCGACTTTGCAGTTGGATCAAAAGCAAATTAATGGCTTGTATCATTTAATCAGTAAATCAGTGCCAAGTTTGCCGCCAGAACAAATTGTGATTATGGATCAAAACGGCCAAGTGTTTGAAGTGCAAGATGCCAATCAAGCAGATACCAATTTGTCGGTTTACCAGCAGCATCGTGAAATTCAAAAAGGCATTGAACAAGATATTCAGCGAGAGTTGCAACAAATGCTTGGCTTATTATTAGGTCAGGATAAAGTGGTTGTTTCTGTTATGACGAATATCGATTTCACTAAAGAAAAACGAGAAGAACAATTAGTGGAACCGGTTGATGTTGAAAATAACGAAGGCTTGGATATTAGTGTTGAACGAATTGTTGAAACGTATTCAAGTGAAGGAACAGTTATTGAAGATGCAGCGGGAACCGGAGAAACGGAAGTGGCTAATTATCCAGGTGTAGACGGTGCTGGAAACAGTGAATCTGAACGAACAGAAGAACGCATTAACAGCGAAGTCAACCGAATCAATCGCCAAATTGAAAAGAGCCCATATGTCGTTGATGACATTACAATCAACGTTGGTGTAGAGCCGCCGATTCCGGATAACCCGGCAAGTTTGACGCAAGAAAACATTGCGGATATCAGTAATTTATTGAAAAATGCAGTGAGTACATCGCTAAGCATGAATGAATTTCAAGCGACAGATGTTGAATTGGAAGATCGAATTTCCGTTTTTGCAACCGAATTCCAAGGACGTCCAGCTGTTGAAGATGAAAAGCCAGAAGTGACATTTTTCGCTGGTATTCCTAATAATCTTCTGCTAGTAATTGGAGCGGCAATTGTGCTGGTAATTGTGATTATTGTTGCCTTGTTATTCCTTCGTAGAAAGAAAAAAGTGGATATAGAAGAAGAAGAATATAGTTTTGAAGGGTTCGAACAGGCATTAGCCAAATCAAATTTACTAGAACCCGAAGAGGAAGAAATCGATTTGTCTGAGTTTAGTAATCGATCCAATCCGAAGCGAAAAACGATTGAAAAGCTTGCCAAAGGACGACCTGAAGACTTTACGAAATTGTTGCGGTCATGGATGGCAGATGACTAGGAGAGTGTCTAATGGTTAGAGGAATACATGATTTAACAGGGATTCAAAAGGTAGCCATTTTATTGGTTGGTTTGGGACCTGAAGTTTCTATTGAGATATTCAAGCAATTGACCGAGCCAGAAATTGATCAACTGACGATGGAGATTTCCAATGTTCGGCAGTTGAAAAACAGTCAAACGGAAAGAGTCATTAATGAATTTTATGAAATGATTTTGGCGCAGGATTATATGAATGAGGGTGGGTTGGTTTATGCCCGAAACATTCTCGAACAAGCGCTGGGGAAAGACAAAGCAATGGACACGATTAGTCGTTTGTCGAACCGACTTCAAGTAAAACCGTTTAGTTTTGCTCGAAAAGCAGACCCTAATCAGATTTTAAACATTCTTCAACACGAACAAGCGCAAACCATTGCGTTAGTGCTGTCTTATTTAGATGCGAAACAATCCTCTAAAATTTTGTCTGAGCTACCAAGTAGCAAACAAGTGGAAGTTGCAAGACGTATTGCTTTAATGGAAAGCACTTCCCCAGACGTTATCCATCAAGTCGAGCAAATTTTGGAACGGAAGCTGACTGCGACTGGCAGCCAAGATTACACCGCGACTGGAGGAGTTGAAGCCATTGTTCGCGTGTTGAGCAATGTGGACCGCAGTACAGAAAAATCCATTTTGGGCGAACTTGAAAAAGACAATGCCGAACTGGTTTCAGAAATCAAGAAACGGATGTTTGTCTTTGAGGACATCGTCAAACTTGAAAGTCGTTCTGTTCAACGAATTGTCCGTGAAGTTAGCGATGCTGATTTGACATTTGCATTAAAAGTAGCAAGCGAAGAAGTGAAAAACAGCATTTATCAAAATATGTCGACACGTCGAGCAGAGGCTATCCATGAAGAAATCGAAGTTATGGGTCCAGTAAAACTGAAAGATGTAGAAAATGCGCAAACAAATATTGTTGGCTTGATTCGTAGTATGGAAGAAAAAGGAGAAATTGATGTATCGCGTGGAGGAGGAGAAGAAATAATTGTCTAATATTATTCGACTTTCCCAGCCTCTTTCTGAAGAAATGAAAATTATTCAGACACGCAAAATTGAGACTCAAAAACCTGTTTTTACTGATCCCAAAATAGATCCGAGGCAACAGCAACAGCAGTTGCTTCAAGAAATCAATGAATTGGAAGCTAAGCGAGAGCAATTGCAGGCTCAACTCGTAAACGATCAGCAAAATGCACAACGAGAAATCGATGAGTGGTGGCAAGAAAAGCAACAAGAATCACAACAGCATGCGCAAAGAGTCGAACAACAAGCAAAGCAACAAGGGTTTCAGGCTGGATTTACAGAAGGACTGGAACAAGCGGAGCAAGACAGCGTTGAAAAACGAGCAGAAATGACTCGTTTACTGGAAATAGCCTATGAAGAAAAGGCCACTATTATTCAGCAAGCCGAACCTTTCTTGCTGTCACTGAGTGTGACGATTGCCGAAAAAGTGATCCATAACGAACTGATACAAGATAGACAGCAGTTATTGAGCATTATTCAGCACGCATTAAAGCAAGTAGAAGAAGCTGAAGACGTCACGATGCAAGTTTCTCCCGAAGATTACTCGGTCATTATTCCCTTTTTAGAGGAGTTAAAAACCTATATCAAAGCCGATTCAGAATTAAAACT